>JBBQLG010000277.1:0-2209 GCA_038327655.1 Cytophagales bacterium | reverse complement strand
GCGAGCTTTTCGTAACCCACGGCCAGGCCCGCCGAAAAATTGCTGAAACTGAAGGTAGTAGACAGGCCATAGCTAATACCCAGCGCCTGGTAGTCATCGGCCACGCGCCCATTGGTATTGAAGGAGGTGACGCTGGTGGGCGCCAGGCCGAGAATACCCCCAAAGCCAACACTATATGCCTGTATGTCTGCCTGGTGACTGCGCCGGAAATAGGTGGTCCGGTAGCGGCCAATATCGGTGCGGAAGCCGAGGTGCAAATTCAGGTTCAGGTTATAATCGTTGAGTTGGCCGGGCAAGCCACTGGTGGCAAACCGGTAGCGTAAGGGCATGGTGGTCAGGTCCATGTCGAAGGCCGTGGTGCGGTAATTGAACCACGGACTGTGCTGCTCGATCTGGCCAAGCCGGGGAAGGTAATGTACAAACAAACTCGTCGAGGAGTCGGACTGATCCAGCGTCTTAGGATCCTTGTCGGGCCTGGGCAGACTTTGGCCAATAAACTCGGCGTAGAGCGTGTCGCCCTTTTGGTAGAGCGCCGCGCTGGCCCTTCGATTCAGCATCTTCGAGAGCACCTGCCCGCGCTGGTCATAGGCAAACAACTCTTGCCGGGAAGGAATAGTGAATACGGCATCGAGCTGATTGATTTCATCGCGTCGTCGCAGACCGGCACAACCGGACAATAAACAGCTTATTAGCAGACAAGCTAAAATTCGTTGCGGCATAGGGTGACGGAATTTTCAACAAGCGAACCAGGTATGGACGAGGTAAACCCCAGCACCAGAAACGCCTTGGCTTCGAGGACGACCCCGAAAAACAGCGCTGGGTACCCGTAGGTGGTGATGGACAATTCGAGTGACGGCTGTACAGACATCAACGCATTGACGCGCCAAAGGGCCACAAAATTGATTTACTGCCCCCCCCGCCCGTTGGCCACACTACGGGCTAGTTCGTAGAGAAGCCATGTTTTGTTCGTGATCGAGGCGGCATGTTGCCGAATGAGGCGGATGAAATCGATAATACCCAGCGGCTCATTGCCGTTGGCGTGAATCAGCACGAAGCTCCCCTGCCTGGGGCGTTGATTCTTAGCTAGCCAGGCATCGGAGCCGATGGGCAGCAGCCCAAAATCGAGTACGGCGTCGAATATGGCTTTGTCAGAAACGAGACCCGGAAACCGGAAGAAGATGGACGGGAGCAACCCGTTTTGCAGCATCGCCTGTTCGTTGAGCAGCACTTCGTCGGACAGGCTTGTGTTGGGTTCGAGCAGGAAATTGACCGGCAGGGGCCGTTTTGGGTCGAAGCGATGATGGTAGGAATGATTGACCCAGGTGATAGCCAGATCACCCCGGCTCACCAGGTTCTTGAGGTAAGCCAGATCTGGCTGGTGCGTATTCATCCAAAGTCCCGTAACCGTGATGGTGACAGGCACGGGTTTTTCTTCCGGCTCGAAAGCCCGAATGAGGGCCTCAAATACGGGCCGGGTCAGGGGTTTGGTGGACGGGCAGAGGTCGATGGTCAAACTAAACCCCCGTTCGGTGGTATCGGCGCGGTTGATACCCGCATCCTGTAGCTGGCTGTCACGGTGTTTTTCGGCTTTCATAGCCTGGCCATAGGCCGTGGAGGTTACCTGGTGCTGTAAGGCTGACCACGCCACCGCCCGAATGTCATCCGGCGACAGGGCTGCCACCGACGTCTCCAGCGTTTGAGGGTCGAGCAGCAGTACGCGGGGCTGTCCATTTTGCCGCCATTGTCGCAGCACCACCTGTTGGGGAGACGTAGTGGTCAGCCCAAAAGATACGGTGTAATCAGTGAGTTGTGCCTGGGCCAGGGGGGCGGAGTAGAGCAAAAGACAGCTAACCAACAAGCAACGGTGTATCATGGAGGGCGAACGGAATGAGCCGTAAAACTACGATAGCAGGCCAGTTGACCATCTTGCGGTCGGCCAGACATATCTTTACCTTCAAGGAGTTCTATCCGAAAAAGTGCATTTTTTGACTAAGGCCGGACATAGGTAGTCAGTACCTCGGGTCGGCTTGCACCGGCCGAGACACTTCCCCGTGATCTTGAACAGGCTGGTTGCGCTGGCTCCCTTGTCCTTTTCCAACAAGCCCAACCACTACCGCCGCTTAGCCACCCGCTAGGATAAGACTGCTAGTAGCTTTACTGAGTTCATGTAGTTGGCATCGGCTATGATCTGGAAAAATAATTGTCAACG
>JBBQLG010000276.1:0-2301 GCA_038327655.1 Cytophagales bacterium | reverse complement strand
GGTAGAAGCTGAACCCGTTGCGTTTAGAAATGAGGTTAATGCGTTCATTTATAAGCTGGTAAGCCATTATGTTGTAGATGACGGTAAGCTGGTGGTGGCCCACGCGGGCCTGAAAGAAAGTATGCAGGGCCGGGCGGCGGGTGCCGTGCGGGCGTTCTGTTTGTATGGCGACACGACCGGTGAAACCGATGAATTTGGCCTGCCGGTTCGCCTCAACTGGGCCGCCGACTACAAGGGCAGGGCGATGGTGGTGTATGGCCACACGCCCGTGCCCGATGCTGAATGGCTCAACAACACCATCGACATCGACACGGGCTGTGTCTTTGGCGGCAAACTCACGGCCCTACGCTACCCCGAACGCGAGCTTGTGTCGGTGCCCGCGCACCAGACCTACGCCGATTCGAAACGCCCATTTTTGCCCGTCCCGGCTGACCCCAACGTCAGTCCCGATGAGGCCGAAGCGGGTGGGGCGATGCTCACGCCACAACAGGAAAACGACGACGTGCTGGACATGGCCGATATCCTGGGCAAGCGGCAATTGACCACCAAATTAGGCCCGAAAGTGACTATTCGGGAGGAAAATGCCATTGCCGCTTTGGAGGTGATGAGCCGGTTTGCCGTGAACCCGAAATGGTTGATGTACCTGCCGCCCACGATGTCGCCCTGCGAAACGAGTAACGAGCCGGGCTACCTCGAATACCCTACCGAAGCGTTTGCCTATTACCGAAGCCAGGGCCTCACGCGGGTCATTTGCGAGGAGAAGCACATGGGGTCGCGGGCGGTAGTGATCGTGTGCCAACAGCCATCCGTGGCCCAGACCCGCTTCGGCCTGGCCGAACCTGCTGACGGAGTGGTTTATACGCGCACGGGTCGGCGGTTCTTTACGAAGATGGACGTTGAAACGGCGTTTCTGGAAAAGGTGAAAGCGGCCCTTGACGCATCGGATACGTGGGCGCGGCTGTCTACCGACTGGCTGGCACTGGACTGTGAGCTGATGCCCTGGTCGGCGAAGGCGCAGGGGCTGATTCGGGAGCAATATGCCGCTGTGGGTGCTGCGGGCTTGTTTTCGCTCGAAGCCGCCACGGCCTCGCTGGCGCAGGCTGCCACGCGGGGACTCGATGTGTCGGTTATTCGGGAGGCCACCGAAACACGCCTGGACAACATTCGCCGGTACCGCGATGCCTATGCCACCTACTGCCGCAACGTGGATGGCATTGAGGGTCTGGTGCTGGCTCCGTTCCATATTCTGGCGTCGGAAGGGCGGTTGCATAGTGACCAGCAACACACGTGGCACATGCAAACCATTGCCAGCATCTGTGCCGCCGACCCTGACTTTCTGCTTGCCACCACGCACCGCATCGTTGACCTCACCGATCCGGCCAGCGAACAGGCCGTGACGGATTGGTGGGTGCATTTGACCACCGCCGGTGGCGAAGGTATGGTGGTGAAACCCCTCGACTTTGTGTCCAAAACGGAGCAGGGTGGTCTGCTACAACCGGCCATCAAATGCCGGGGTCGCGAGTACCTGCGTATCATCTACGGGCCCGACTACAACACGCCAACGCACCTGACCACCCTGCGAAAACGCGGTCTGAACGCCAAGCGGGCACTCGCCATCCGCGAGTTTGCGCTGGGCATCGAGGCCCTGGATCGTTTCGTGCTGAAAGAACCTCTTCGCCGCATCCATGAGTGCGTGTTTGGCGTATTAGCTTTAGAAAGCGAAGAGATTGATCCGAGGTTGTAGAGGGGGAGTCTTAATACTTTTTAATACCTATACCAGGAGTAATTTTTGGCCCTAAATACGTTAGTCAACCATATGAGAATGACACACCTACTGCGACCCTTTTCGTTGGCCGCGCTTGCCTTTTTCGCCGCTTATGGGTCGGGAATGGCACAACCAATGGCCCCAAAAGCACCGGGCAAGTTTAACCAATGGTCGCTGAAAGACCCCGCTACCGACTCTATTGCGGGTATCAGCCTCGACAAAGCCTACCAACTGCTTCAGGGCCGGAAGTCGGTGCCCGTCATTGTGGGCGTGGTCGATTCGGGCATTGACATTGCCCACGAAGACCTCCGCGACGTGGTCTGGGTGAACCCCAAAGAAACCCCGGGCAACAACACCGACGATGACAAAAACGGCTACGTCGATGATATCAACGGCTGGAATTTCATGGGAGCTAAAGACGGCACCACCTACGAAAGCGATCAGGACGAACTCGGCCAGATTTATACCATTTGGGGACCAAAATACGATAAAGCCGACCCCGAAAGACTGTCGATCAAAGAGAAAAAAGAGTATGC
>JBBQLG010000275.1:0-2483 GCA_038327655.1 Cytophagales bacterium | reverse complement strand
CTTTGTGCTGGGTAGCCAGGACCGGTCCATTCAGGTGAAAGCCGCCGAACGGGGATGGACGTCGCGCAGTACGGTGCAGAATACGGCCTTCCAGCAAACGCTGGCCAAGACGTTTACAGCCCGCACCACCCTGGAGCCGTTCAAGGATTTCAGGATGCAGATTGAAGCCAGATACACCCGTGCCGACTCGTATCAGGAGTTCTACCGACCTGACTCGACGGGGCAGTTTGCCTCGCAGAGTCCGTTGCGCAATGGCCAGTTCAGCATGTCGTATCTGTCGTTTCTGACCTCGTTTGCCGGGATTCGGAAAGATAACACGTCGCCCATTTTTGAGAAGTTCGAGCAGTACCGGGCCATCATTCAGCAACGGTTGGAGCAGACTAACCCGAACGTGGCCGAGAACAAAGGAACGTACAACAAGAACTCGCAGGACGTGTTGATTCCGGCGTTTTTTGCGGCTTACAGCGGCAAAGACCCGTCGACGGTGAAACTCTCACCGTTTTACAGCATTCCGCTGCCCAACTGGCGCATCGACTACAACGGCCTGACAAACCTGCCGTTTTTCAAGAGTCGGTTCGGGTCGTTTGTGCTCACGCATCAGTACGCATCGACCTACAGCGTGGGCAACTTCACCACGTCGCTGAACTACGGGGCGCAGTACGTAAACCTGTTGGTGCAGGACCTGCCCTTCGCGGCCATCAGCAGTTTCGACAGCCCCGCCCGGCAGTTTATTCCGGTCTTTGTGATGAGTACCATCACCCTGTCGGAGCGGTTTTCGCCCCTGCTGGGCGTACAGTTTCAGACCAAAAGCCGCGTGAGTGGCCGACTCGAATACAACCGCGACCGCAACGTGGCCCTGAACCTCTCCAACGTGCAGGTGGCCGAACTGACCAACAAGGACATCACGGCCACGATTGGCTTCACGAAGCAGAATTTCCGGCTCCCATTCCGCGTGAACGGGGCGGTGAAGCGACTGAAAAACGACCTGACGTTTCAATGCAGCCTGACCTTCCGCGATACCCGTTCGATCCAGCGGAAATTGGACGCCGAACAGATCATCACGGCGGGGAACGTCAACTTCCAGCTACGGCCCACGCTCAGCTACGTCGTGAACCGGCGGCTGAACCTAAACTTTTATTTCGACCGGACCTTCAACGATCCGCTGGTGTCCAACTCGTTCCGGCGGGCTACCACGGCGGGTGGTATTCAGGTGAAGTTTAACCTGGCGGAGCTGTAAGAAGCTAACGCCCAAAAAGAATCGTTTTCGACAGCATCTGACCGGCAAACTTACTTCCTCTACGGGCTGGTATAAATGACTAAAACCAGTAGCTTTATTGACTGAGTGAATCCCCGGCGTTATGCAATATTACATCCATTCCCACCATTCCGGCACGGATAACAAGGAGTGTCTGGCCATCTTAGTCAAGGGGCTACACAAGATCGACATCGGTCCGCCTTCGCGGGATGCCTGGGCACCGGTTTTGCCACCGATTCGGCCCGATAATACCCGCATCAACCGCCGTCCCAACCATCCCTTCGCCCAGCCGATACCGGGGCGGTTCCAACCGCCATTGCCCGGCCGGTCATCCGCATGGCCCGCCACCGTCCGACCCGCACCTGACCCTAACAGTGCCCGCTGGCATCTGGTGAATAGCGGGCAGCGGGTATCGCTGTCGCCGAACATTACGGTGCAGTGTGTCAGTGAGATGGGTGGTAATCGACGCGACTACTTCGTTTTTCCCGACCTGCAGATGGCCCACGTAGACCTTACGTCGAAACAGGTACGCTGGACGATATTCAGCAACTTAGCTGAGATTCACTACTTCAAACACGGCAATTATAATTTCCGTAACGACGGAGTGAGCGATGTCGATCAGTTAATTAAAGCCATTAAGTACAGCGCTGATTACATGCCAGCCGCCAGCCGCGAACGGGTCCGGGAGTTTTTGACGCCCGAAAGCCTGGCGATCATGGCTACGTTTGGGGGTTTGTATGTGGTCGCTCAACTGACGCCCGTCGGCTGGGTGGCGGATGCGATTGTGGCAGTGACCTTCATCGGGGGTTGTGTGCTGATGGGGCCGGAACTGATTGCCATCGCACAGTTGCTCAACCAGTTTTATGATACTGCTACCCAGGCGGGTAGTAACGAGGGGCAGTACCGCAAAGCGGGTAAATACTTTGCCGATGCGGTGAGTAAGATCGGCTTCGACGTCTTGCTGGGTATTTTGTTGCACAAAGCGTCGGTACCCTTAAAGCGCAAGTGGGTCAACTACCGCCAGAGCACGGGCGGGGGCGAGGTGAGGGCCGGGGTAGTCGGGGAGCCGGTGGTGGAGAAGCCGGGAGCCAAGCAGCAGGCAGAGATTGACGCCCAACGGGCCAAACGGAAGGAACAGCAGAAAACGGAGAGGCAGGAAAAAGAGCCCCGCAAGAAAGCGGAGCAGGAACAGAAAGCGCGAGTTGCCCGTGACAAAGCCCAGGCCCTG
>JBBQLG010000274.1:0-2592 GCA_038327655.1 Cytophagales bacterium | reverse complement strand
GCTGAGGAACGAAGCATCTTAGGTACTGAACCGCTAAGATGCTTCGTTCCTCAGCATGACAAAACCGCAACAGGGCATAAGCCGTTCATAATTAAACGCTTACCCTACATCGCCTTTGCCCGCTTTTTCATCTCCTCCCGTTTCAGTGTGATGAGTCGGCCGATGGGTTTACCCGCCCGGTAGGTGATCACGCGCAGGGTGATAGGACCGTCCGGGATTTCGATGGGCTGCCGGTATTTGGTTGCGTATTGGCTCGGTACGCTGTCGTCGATGGTGTAGAAAATATCCAGACCGGGAATCTCCGCATCGAGCGTGACCAGCAGCTTGTCCTCTTTCGTGTTGATCTTCACGGTGGCGTCGTAGGCACTGCGGGCGTAGTTCACACCCGCCAGGTCGGACCGCTCGAACTGCGTTTCCATGCGGGGCACAAAGCTCTCCCAGTTCCGGGCGGTCTTCGGCGACCAGTACACCTCGGACAAAGCCCAGGCGCGGGGCCAGATCATGTACTCGGCCTGCGCCAGCGTTGGAATCCCTTCCGCCCATAGGTTACCCTGCCCACCCAGAATATATTTGGCATCGACACTATCGGGCACGGGTTCGAAGTTATAGCTGGTTTTCAGCCGCAGGGAGCTGTAGACGTAGGGTTCGAGGGTGGGGTCGCTCTGCATGTAATCGAGGTACACGAACGACGCGGGTGTCATCACGACGTTGTGGCCCAGTTTAGCCGCCTGAATCCCGCCTTTGATGCCCCGCCAGCTCATCACGGTGGCTTCAGGCGCAATACCGCCCTCTAAAATTTCGTCCCAGCCGATGAGTTTTTTACCCTTCGCTTTCAAAATCTGCTCCACCCGGTTCATGAAATAGCCCTGCAATTCTTCGGCGTGTTTCAGGTTCAGTTTCTTCATCAGGGCCTGGCAGCCGGGATCTTTTTCCCAGTAGCCTTTGTAGCACTCATCGCCCCCGGCGTGGATGTACGGCCCCGGAAACAGGGCTGCGACTTCGGTAAAGACCTTATCCAGAAACACATACACATTTTCGTCGGACGGGTTCAGCGTGTTGTCGATCAGCATTTTGAACGTCCCGTTAGGGTACCATTCCGAGAATTTGCTGCCCGGATTCACCCGCGTGCTGGTGTCTTTGGTGCAGGACAGTTCGGGGTACGACGCAATGGCCGCCATGCTGTGGCCCGGCACGTCGATCTCCGGCACGATGGTTACGTGGCGCTCCTGCGCGTAGCGAACCACTTCTTTGATGTCCTCCTGCGTATAAAAGCCGCCATCCGTGGCCGCTTCGCCGGGTTTTGGCGGGTCTAAGTTGCCGAAATCGCCGGTGCGCGGTACCCGAAATGCACCCACCTGCGTCAGCTTAGGCAATGATTTAATCTCGATCCGCCAGCCTTCATCGTCGACTAAGTGCCAGTGGAAGGTGTTGAATTTCATCCGCGCCAGCTCGTCAATGGTGCGTTTCACTTCGTCTTTGGTGAAGAAATGGCGGCTCACGTCGAGCAGCAGGCCGCGCCAGCCGAAGCGGGGGTAGTCCGTGATCTGCACCGCCGGAACCGTCCACGCGGCCTGTAACGGCATCCGGCTTTCGATGGCCACCGGTAGCAACTGCAGCAGTGTCTGCACCCCGTAGTACAACCCGCCCGACTTGTTGGCCACAATGGAAATACCTTTCGGCGATACGTGCATGGTGTACCCCTCATTACCCAGACGCGGGTCGGTCACAGCGTTCAGGCTAAGCGAAATAGTACCGGTCAGGGCAGCTTTCCCCGGACCGGCTTTCAACGCGAAACCCGTTGGAACGGCGAGTTTTTGCGCCAGCATGTCAGCCAGTGGAGCCGCTTCGGGCGTGTTGTAGGTAATGGTCGACGCTTTGGTGAGCAGAAAGACCCCGGCGGCTGGCTTTACCTCGACCGGCTGCGGAATCAGGTGAATGGGCGTGTTCTGGGCATTAGCCGCCGATACCAGCAGCGTAAACAGAAAGACAAATAATCGTTGCATGAATTGGTTTGTGGTTTGTTGTTCGTAGTCTATTTCACTCCCCCGGATGGTAGGTCTTCTCCGCATGTTGCTTCACGTCGTCGGGATAAAACCGGACGGGCTTGAATTTACCGGCGCAGTACAGGGGTGCCTGATCGGTGAAGTGCGCGGAACCCGGTCGGCTGGCCTGACCACCCGTCACGACGGACATGGCTTTGACGGTCGGGCCGAACTCGACTACGGCCACAAAACTATTGCCGACGGTGCCATACCGTTTTTTGGTGCCGGGATACGCTTTGGCCCCATACGCGGCCAATGACCCCCAGGCCGCCGACGTAAACGCCACCGGAATGCCGGGTTTCTGATCGTCGTACGTTTCCTGAATCTGGCCGGTCAGCCGCTGAAACTGGTTCACCTGGCCCCAGGCGGTTTTCCAGGTGCCGAAGTCGCGGGTAAGTTCATCCAGTACCTCCATCAGGGCTATCACTTTTTCCGGAGCCGTCGTGCTGCTGATCGTAAAGGCCATAAAACTGAGATTATCCAGCCGTTGGTTGGGCTGCACCCGGCTCCGTGCCAGCCGCTGCAGGCGTTCGGCCCAGTAAATCGCTAC
>JBBQLG010000273.1:0-2686 GCA_038327655.1 Cytophagales bacterium | reverse complement strand
GGCGGTTCCATCCTCACTATGGTACTTTTTGAATTAAAAATATTTTTATTCGGCAGTGCAGGGATTAATAGTGCAAACTTGTCTACAAAGAATACCACCTGTCTGGGGTGGTAAGCGTTTAGAGAAGTATGATTCAGGTAGACTCTGCCGATGCCAATAACAAGCCCCTGCGACCGGGACCAACCGTTTCCCCAACGGACGCCCGGCCGGAAACGGTGGTGGTGGATGATGAGCAGTTACTCCGCCGTCAGTTTGCTGAGGACCCGAAAAAAGGGTGCGAAATTCTGTTTCGGCGTTATTACACGAACCTGTGCAACCACGCCATTCGGTATGTGTATGCGCGGGAAGCGGCCGAAGACATTGTCTCCGAAGTGTTTACCAATTTCTGGCAGAGCCGGGTGTTCGAGCAGATCACCACCTCGTACCGGGCTTACCTCTACAAAGCCGTTCGGAACCGCGCCTACAACTACGTACAGTGGGAACTGAAACGGACTGATCCCATCGAATCCGTGCCGTCCCTGTCGGCCGATCGGTCGCCCGAACCCGATGCCGTGCTGCAATACCATGAACTCTCGCAGAAGATTGAGCGCGTTATTCAGGAGTTGCCGCCCCAGTGTCGGCGGGCGTTCGTGCTGAAACGCATCGAGGGCAAGACCTACACCGAAATCGCTGCCGAAATGCAACTGGCTCCTAAATCAGTCGAATCGCTCGTGAGCCGGGCCTTGACCAAACTCCGGCAGGCCCTCAAAGAGGACTGGCTGCCAACCTGACTGTTGCCGGCTGCGGGCCGACATGTTCACTTTTCTCTTGTCCATCGGTCAACTATTCCGATCATGAATCAACCACTGCCCAAATCGTTGCTGTTTGACTTTTTCGACGGGAAAGCGACCATCCTTCAGCGTAAGTTGATCGAAGCGTGGCTGGCCGAAGGGCGCAACGAAGACCTCTTTTATCAGTATTTAGATGAGTGGGAGAGTCTGCATCCCCAACTCCTGGCCTTTAACGACGGTGCCCTCGATGCCTTCCGGCACGTACTCAGCGACACCAACCAGCCTGAAATTCGTCGGTTACCCACCGCTAAACCGGTTCCATTCTGGCAGTCCGGGTGGTTTTTGCTGGGTTTAGCCGCCAGTGTCACCCTGTTTTTCGGGGCGGGTCTGTTGTTTCGCGAACAGATCGAATACAAAACGTACCGGACCGACTACGGCCAAACGGCCTCGTTTACCCTGCCGGATGGTTCCGGGGTGACGCTCAACGCCAACTCGAGCCTGCGGGTGCCCCGGTTCGGGTTCGGTGCTGCCACCCGCGAAGTCCGGCTGGCAGGGGAGGGGGCGTTCCGCGTCCGGCACCTGCCCAATAACCAGCGGTTCCGGGTCAACATGGCCCGCGGGGTGCAGGTAGAAGTGCTGGGGACGGAATTTTCGGTGTTCGACCGGGAGCGGGCGCAGCGGATTTTTCTCCACAAAGGGCAGGTGAAACTGAACCTGCCGCTGGGTCGTCAACTGCTCATGAAACCAGGGAACCTGATTACCGTCGACCGCGCGGGTGGGACGCACCTGACCAGCGCCGTACCGGCCAAACGCGCCCTGGCGTGGCAAGCGCACTGGTTTTACTTCGACAACACGTCGCTGGCCGAGGTAGCCGAGCAGATTCGGGAGCAGTTCGGCGTAACCATCGTCATTCCGAACAATGCCTTAGCGCAACGGCGCATTGCCGGCAACTTCAAAGCCGACAAAGCCGATGATCTGCTGCAAATCCTGTCCCAGTTGTTGCACCTGAACGTGGTACGGACACGCTCCCACATTGAATTGAACGCCTTAAATTAACCTACTCTATGATGCACCCCTTACTCAAACGAAATCTGCCGGTTCTGCTGGGCCTGTTCTCGCAGCAGATGGTAGCGGCCCAGCAGCTTGCCTTTGCCCGACCCGTCACCCGGCCCGTTGCCATGCCTGAACAGATGACTACTGCCCCAACGGTGCGGTCGCTGAAAGAGGCCCTGACGGAGTTGAGCCGCCGGTATCAGATCAGCATTCTTTTCGAGGAATCGACCGTACAGGGCTACCGCGTACCCACCGGTCGGCTGTCGCGTTCCGAGAAACCGGATCGGCAGTTGGACGTTCTGCTGAAACCGTACGGTTTACAGGCTAATAAAGTAAATGAGCAGACGTATTTGGTCGTGCCGGTCGAGTCGAAAGAAGCTGCCAAAGCCAAAGCCGTCGGTGAGGCATCGACCCCCGCGCCGGTGTCGATCAACGGGCTGCTGCTGTCGGCGAATCAGCCCGCCACCCTGCCGACGGTGGGCAATGCCTCGGCCGCTGAAGTACGCCTGACGGGGCAGGTCACCAGCGAAACCGGCGAAGGATTGCCCGGCGTGACAGTACTCGTTAAAGGAGCTAACCGGGGCACGAACACCGACGCCGACGGCCGCTATCAACTCACGGTACCGGATGAACGGGTGGTGCTGGTGTTCAGCTTCGTGGGTTTTGTGAGCCAGGAGGTTACCGTCGGGAATCGCTCCGTGGTGAATGTTCGGCTGGCCCCGGATACGAAAACGTTGAGTGAATTCGTCTTTGTCGGTTACGGAACAGCCCGTCGCAAGGATCTGACCGGGTCGGTGGCTACGGTATCGTCGAAGGACTTCGTGCAGGGGCAGGTAACAAATCCCGAGCAGTTGATTGCGGGT
>JBBQLG010000272.1:0-2776 GCA_038327655.1 Cytophagales bacterium | reverse complement strand
GACGGTTTCGGCTTTGGCAGCCATGTCGCGCTGTTTGGAGATGGTGTTGTTGCGTTTGGCGGCTTCAGCGCGGGCTTCGGCCTTGACGATCTCGGGGTTCTGGGAGTTGATCTGGAACCAGTCCACGTCGACTAAGGTCTGATCGACGGGTTCCACGCCGTAGAACCAACCTTTCCAGAACCAGTCCAGGTCAACCCCCGAGGCATCTTCCATCGTCCGGAAAAAATCGGCGGGCGACGGGTGTTTGAACATCCACCGGCGGGCGTATTCTTTGAAGGCATAATCGAACAGTTCGCGACCCATTACGGTCTCGCGCAGGATGTTCAGGCCCGTGCCCGGCTTGGTGTACGCATTGGGGCCGAACTTCATGATGTTGTCGGAGCTGCTCATGATGGCGACCTGCTGACTCGGCTCGGTACGCATGTACGGCGTAATGGCCGAGGGCATGATACCCGTTGCCGGGAAATTAGCATCCCACTCCAGACAGGCCAACCCTTCCAGAAACGTGTTCAGCCCTTCGTCCATCCACGACCACTGCCGCTCGTCGGAGTTGACGATCATCGGAAAGAAATTATGGCCCACTTCGTGAATAACGACGCTGATCAGGAAGTTTTTGGTGCCGATGGAATAGGTACCGTCGGCTTCGGGCCGGGCACCGTTGAAACAGATCATCGGGTACTCCATGCCGCCCACCGGACCATGCACCGAGTACGCCACCGGGTACGGATAACCAAACGTCCGCTTCGAGTACGATTGCAAGGTATGGGCCACTAACCGCGTCGAATACTGGCCCCAGAGCGGATTGGCTTCTTTGGGGTAAAGGGACATGGCCCAGACTTTCTTGCCTTCCACATCGGTTTGCATGGCATCCCAGATGAACTTCCGGCTGGTCGCGAACGCAAAATCACGGACGTTGTCGGCTTTGTAAATCCAGGTTTTTTTGCCGGTCGTCTTGCCCGTTCCGGCTTTTTCCGCTTCGGTAGCTTCGGCCTGCGTCACGATGACGATGGGGTTCTTCGTGTTTTTGGCTTGTTCCCACCGTTTGGTTTGCGTAGCGGTCAGCACCTGCGCCGGATTCTGCAACTCGCCGGTGGCACCCACGATATGGTCACTCGGTACGGTCAGGGCCACTTTGTAGTTGCCGAACACGAGCGTAAACTCGCCCTGTCCCAGAAACTGCTTGTTCTGCCAGCCATTCACGTCATCGTAGACGCACATCCGGGGAAACCACTGTGCGATTTCATAGACGTAGTTGCCGTCTTTCGGGAAAAACTCGTAGCCGGACCGGGCGCGGGTGGCGTTGGCGTCCACGATGTTGAAATTCCAGTCGACGGAAAACACCACCTGCTGACCCGGTGCCAATGGCTGCGGCAAGTCGACGCGCATCATGGTTTCGTTGATCGTGTAGCGGAGATTCTTACCGGCTTTGTCGCGCACCGAAATGATCTTGTAGCCGTAGTCTTTACCCGTAAGCGGCCCGGTCAACTGCCGAATCGTAGCTCCGCGTACCGGGTCGATGCTGCCGGTTTCGCTGGTGTTGCCAATAACATTGGGCGTGAAATTATTCTGGTCGAGTTGCAGCCAGAGAAACGTCAGCGGGTCGCCGGAGCGGTTGAAGTACATGATTGACTCCGAGCCGGTGATGCGTTGTTTGGCATCGTCGAGTTCAGCTTTGATATCGTAGTCGGCGCGTTGCTGAAAATAGTCTTTCCCCGGTGCGCCCGATGCCGTACGAAAAGTGTTGGGTGTAGGCAGCATCGACCCAAGCTGTTCAAAACGGGTGTTGGCGTTGAAGGCAGGCGGTTGAGCGGGTGCCTGCGCCCGCAATTCATTTGTGATGAAGAGCGTCGCTGCCAAAAAGAGCAGTTTTTTCATTCGATAGGGTAGTTTTAAACTGGTTTTCCGTAAAAATACAAAATCAGACCCGATTACAGACCGATTCGGAAACCAGATGTCATACCCTAATCCATTTTTAACCCGATATTCTCTCTAAAATCAGCGAAATAGCCATGCCCGCGACAATACCGGAAACAATCAGGTTCCAGTTATGGCGTTTGGCCCCCAGCCGGTCAATCGCCATCCAGCCAATCAGCAGAATCAAACTGACGATTACTAATTGCCCCAGTTCCAGGCCGAGGTTAAAAGCAACCAGTGGTTGTACGATGGAAGCCTCCTTCCCCAGCAAACTCCGCAGGTAATTGGAGAAGCCCATGCCGTGAATCAGGCCGAAACAGCCCGCCAACGCATACCGAAGGGGTGAGTTTTTCACCTCACGCACCTGCCGTTCGGTGGTTGGGGTGATGTAAAAGAAGTTGGTAACGGCCGTTATAAGAATGGTAACGGGGATCAGCAACTCAACCAGAGCGGTACTGTAGTGAATGAGTTGCAACGTGGCGAGGGCCAATGTAATGGAATGCCCCAGCGTGAAGGCGGTAATTAAGATGAGCACCCGTCGCCACTGCCGGAGCGTATAAATGGCGCACAGAGCGACCACAAACAGGATATGGTCATAACCGCGCGGGTCGGTGATGTGGTCGAAGCCTAACCGCCCGTAAATCAGAAACTCATCCATGCCGCAAACTACTTAAACCAGCCAGCATACATGACATAATTGTCCGCCGTGCGCATGAACACTTCTTCCAGTTCGGGCGAAACGGCCTTGAGCAGCCGAGCCGGATTACCGGCGTAAACCGTGCCGGGCGGTACGATCGTATTCTGCGTGACAATGGCCCCGGCCGCAATAATCGACCCGGCCCCCACTCCGGCCCCATCCATC
>JBBQLG010000271.1:0-2851 GCA_038327655.1 Cytophagales bacterium | reverse complement strand
GGAAGGGCTATTTTTTCACGACAGTCTCGAAAAAACAATGCCATATCTCGGAGATATGGGATTGGTTTTTCGAGACAGCGTTATTTGCAACGGTATTAGATAAGCGACTAAGATATGTCGTATCTTGAAGATACGGCATATTTATTGAAACGGCGACTATTGCAGGGCAAACAGAATTGGCAGGTTAAATTTCACATTCACGGCCCGGCCGTTCTGCCGACCAGGAACCCAATTAGGCATTGTCCTTACGACCCGAACTGCTTCGGCATCACAACCAAAACCTATTCCTTTCAGTACTTGAACATCGGTGATATGTCCGTCAGCCATTACCACAAAACTGACAAATACCTTGCCTCCTACGTTCGCTTTCTGGGCGGCCTCCGGGTAGTGCAAATTGTTTTGCATATAGTCGCCAAGCACGGCTATACCGCCCTGCGGAATCGGATTTTGCTCCACTGTTGTAAAGATTTCCCCGGAAAGGGGCGTCTTGTACTGAACAGCATCATTGGCAGCTATTCTGCTGCCAGCGGGCGTTGCCTGCTCAAGGGGGTCTTTCTGCGAACACATCAACAGCAATGTCGCAACGGGCAGCACGAGTGCGTACCGCCACAATGCCTGGCGGTCGGTTTGGGGATTAATCAGCATCTGAATACGTGGTTTAAGTTGTGATTTATTGAAAAACGAGTTAGTCAGTAAAGCGGGCCGGGTATCAAACAGCGTAGTTTGAATCGTGCGGAGAAACGGGTGAACTGGCATGATTTTCTGCGTTTAAGATTGACTAAGATTTACCATTTTCGAGCGCAAACTGAATTGGCAAAATGTATTCTACCGATACATTTTTGCCGTACTGCTTAGCGGGTGTCCACTTCGGCATTTGGCTTACTACGCGCACCGCTTCCTCGTCGCAGCCCTTGCCGATGCCTTTCACTACCCGAACGCCGTTGACCGCGCCGGAAGCCGTCACGACAAACTTCACAGATACGTTGCCCTGTACCCGCGCCCGCTGTGCCTGAACGGGATAGCGCAACGTATGCGCGACATAGTACATCAGTCCCGGAATACCATCCGGGAAAACAGGGTTCTGTTCCACCACTGTAAACACCTCGCCGTTTGCTGCCTGTGTAGCAACCGGATCGGCAGAAGCGGGCATGGCTTTGTTTATACCCACGGCTTTATAGGCCGCCGTTGCGCCCATTACCGGGAGTTCTTCGCGGGTGTGCCGAAGCGTCACATTCAAGGCTCCGGTGGGGCTTACGGTCTTCAATACGGGTTCAAAACCGATGTGCCCAACCATCACTTTAGCGGTAATAGGCACGTTTTTGAGGATATACCGGCCTCGACTATCGGCGGTCGTCACCTGGCGGCCATCCATTACGGACGCCCCCGCCAGCGGCTTTCCATCCGCATCCACTACACGGCCCGAAACGGTGATCGTCGGTCCCGCCTGGCCCGCCAGCGTTTCGGCGATGCATTCGCGGGCCGCTGTCAGGCTTACTAAAATAGCCAGTAGGGGTAACACCAATGCGTATTTCCACAGCGACTGACGCCGGGTTTTTGGGTTTACTAACATCTGAATGCGCGGTTTGAGTTGAGCCGTAGTAAAAAACGAGTTGGCTACCGGATTCGCTGATCCCTCGAAGGCGTAGTCGAACAAAAAACGGGCGTATTGGGCTTTATCGGCGGCCTGTTGATCGGCGAGGTATTCGTGTACCTGTTGCAGCGACCGTTTGTAGAGCCACGCCACCGGGTTCGGCCAGCATAGGACTTTAACCAGTTCGGCCAGCAAGACATCTACACTATGCCACTGACGGATGTGTGCCAGTTCGTGCCGGATAATCGGGTCGGCGTGTTGCGAGAAATCGGTTTGGTTGAGCACTAAATACCGAAAAAACGAGAACGGTGCCACCCGCTCATCGGGCAGTATGACTAAGGTGTGGTCGGATTGCCGGGTAGCTACTCCACGGCCAATCAGTTGCCGTAACCGCTCGAGGCTCACCAGCAGTAAACTCAGAAATAGTACTACCCCCACTCCATAACCAATCAGCAATCCGTCGGATAGCGTCGGGCCGGTGGGTTGAGCCGCCACCGTGGTCACGGGCAGGCTAATGGTGATCGGCAGCGACACAGTTTCCACCACCGGCTCCGGCAACGAGATCAGCGGCAGGACGAACGATGCCACCAACGCCGTCAGCAAATACGCCCGGTTAAGCCCGAAAAACGTGTGTCGACGCAGCAGCCCGTAATACAGTGCGTAGAAACCGACTAAGCACAGGTTGGCTTTGAGGAGGTACTCGGCGAGGGCGGTCATGGTTTCTTGTCGTTTAAGAGTCGGATGATTTCGTCGGCTTCGGTCAGGCTGACCTGTTTGTCGTTCACAAAAAAGGAGACGAGTTTCCGTAGCGACCCGTCGAAATAATTCGTCAGCAATTGCTCAGCCTCGAAGCGTTTGTACTGCTCCTCGGTGATGAGCGGATAATACTCGTGCGTTTTGCCATAGGCCCGGTACCCCACCAACCCCTTCTTCTCCAGAATGCGGATAATGGTCGAGACAGTGTTGTAGGCTGGTTTCGGCTCCGGTAATTCAAGGAGAACATCCTTCACAAAACCCTTTTCGAGTTTCCAGAGGACGCGCATGATTTCTTCTTCGGCTTTGGTGAGTTCACGGATGGGCATGACGAAACGGGTACATAAACGGCTCATTGATAAGCCTTCTCAAATGTCAGACTAATGATTTAGTTTTACAACTAATGTATTAGTTATTTTGTTGCGAGAAAAAGCGAATCCGGGCAAATCCGCTTTTCAGTTAATTTCTGTCATGGCACCGGCCACCCGGCCTGACGAAGGAATGACC
>JBBQLG010000270.1:0-2979 GCA_038327655.1 Cytophagales bacterium | reverse complement strand
TAGTCCCAGCGCCGGAGGTAGTTCAGAGCCTGTTCGGTTTTGCTGTCCGGCGACGACAGTTTGGTGAGCAGCGGTACCAGCGTCCGGGCGGGAATAGAGAGGTAATCGGCCTGCAGGGCCATAAAGTCAACCAGCGTTTTGCGTTGCCCATTGGCCAGCACTTCCTCAATCCGGTGCGCCCGCGACGGACCCGCCCACACCCAGCCAATCGCGTTTCGATACGGAAAATCAGGCGGAGTGAGGTTGTTGTTTGCCGTGACGACGTAGCCTGCGGGTGGGTTCAGTTTGTTGGGTAACTGCTTGATGGGCAGATAACCCGCCCACTCGAACCGGCCATCGCCCGGTACCGGCACCAGGCCAGTCCAGTTTTTTCGGATGGGCGAGATACCGACGGCCTGCCAGCCGATTGTCCCTTTTTTATCTCCCCAGATCATGTTTTCGCCCGGTATCCGGCTGAAGGTGCAGGCCTCCCGAAATTCGGTCCAGTTGCGGGCCTGATTCATGCGTAAACTGGCTAAATAGGGCGCACAACCCGGTTCGAGCCAGCCCGCCCGTACGGCATACGCTTTGTGATTCACTTTGTCTTCAAACACGACGGGGCCGTGCCGGGTATATTTCAGTTCGGCTTTGGCAGCGGCTGAACCCTTCACCGGAATCGTTTCGGTCCGGGTTTTCATCGGCTCCCAGCGATCCTTGTATTTGTACTGATTGGGGTTTTTCGGGTTGGTTTCGTAGACATATAAATCTTCGTTGTCCGTCTCAAAAATGGTCAGTCCCCACGCGCCGTAGTCATTGTGGCCGATGGAAACCCCCGGCAGCGTCGGCTCACCTGCCCCGACCACGTGCCAGCCCGGCGCATCGAGGTGAACCCAGTATCGCAGCGAGGGCGTCGATTGGGCGCGGTGCGGGTCGTTGGCCAGCATGGGGTAGCTACTCGCCGATTTGGTCCCGTCGATCACCCAGTTGTTGGAGCCGACGTACTGCTTTTCCGTGTCGAACCAGTTGGCCGCGTCGGCTTCGTCGGTGGCTCCCGGTCGTACGTCGTTCTTCGAGAATTTAAGCGGCAACCGAAACGCTTCGTACGTTTCCAGAATGGGTTGAAACAGTTCATCACCGTTGACGTGCAGCGTCAGGTCCGGCTCATCGGTTTTAGACCGGGGGTGAAACCACGAGAGGTCGCGTAGTTTTTGGGCACCGATGAGTTGCACCAATCGCCCGTTGTTCAGGTCGTCACGCACGTTCCCCAGCAGGCCCTGATGTCGGCTAATCACCACCTCCGGCGTCCAGAAACCCGGTTTGGTATTCAGCGTTTTAAACTCGAATGGTAGGGTTTCGGGCGTTTTAAGGGCTTGACGGATGTAAGCGTTGATGCCGTCGACAAACGCCCGGACGATTAGACTCCCGTGGGGATGGTAGTGATTCAGTTCGGCGTCGATGCCCCCCGGCGTAGCCGTCCGGAACTGAAACAGCCGGGTGCCGATGTCGCGTTTGACGTGGGCCGGGCCAAGCAGTTCGGCTACGGTACCGGTTGCCTGCCGACGCCAGAGTTCAAACTGAAACAGCCGGTCCTGAGCCGCCGAATACCCCTGTGCAAAGAACAGGTCGTGTTCGTTTTGGGCGTAGATGTGATTGATACCCCACCGGTCGCGAATGATCTCGACGGGTTTTTGCAGACCTGTTGCGGTCAGGGTTTCAGTAGACTGGGCAATACACGATTGAGCAATGAGCAGCAGGAGAAGCAGTACGCGCATGGTTGATGTCGGGGAGTAAAGCCCGAACATACAAAACTCTCGTCGAACTTTTCCGTCGCACCTCCATCAGCGGAATGTGCGCGGCTGGTGAGGCCCGCAAAACGAGTTTTTAAACGATCATTTTTCGGTGCAGTACGCTCAGTCGGCTCCTGTGACGGGCAGCGAGTGACCCGTTTGTTTGATAAGGCAATCCCTATCCCGTATTTTGCAATACCATGTCTACTCGTCGCACGGCCTGGGTGCAGGCCCATCCCATTACTACCTTTTACCTGCTCGCCTTCGTCATCTCCTGGTCGGGCTGGGTGCCATCGCTGGGCGCGTCGGCGGGCATCGCTTTTTTCAGGCACCCCGTCTGGATCGTATGCCTGATCCTGCCGGCTCTTGGCCCCGCCCTGGCAGCTAAGTTTACCACCGAGTGGCAAGGCCAGACCAGCGTACCCATAAGGAATTTGTTCAGGTGGCGGGTATCCCCAAAGTGGTACGTAGTGGCAGTATGCTTACCCTTGTTAGTCGTCGGGGTGGCCAACGGTCTGAGTTCGTTGATTTCGCCATCTGTCGATTTGGCACCCGAGCACGGAGCCAAACTGGCCATCTTCCTGCTGATCTCCCTGGCGGTGAATCCTTGGGAAGAAGTAGGCTGGCGCGGCTTTGCGCTTCAACAACTCCAGATGCGCTATTCGCCCCTCACCGCCACGCTATTGGTAGGAATCTTGTGGGGGGTATGGCATCTGCCTATTTTCTTTATTCACGAAGGTCCCATGCAAATGGCGATGATTCCATTCTGGCCCTGGTTTTTGGGAATATTGGGGTGGTCAATGGTGATGACCTGGCTCTTTAATCATGCTGGCAGCAGTTTGTTGATTTGCGCTTTATGCCACGTGGCTGGCAATGGATTTGGTGCACTGCTGGGGACAGACTCGTTTTGGGCTTTATCGCTCGTGAAAATGGGAACAGCGCTGGTGCTCTGGCTCAGCTATGGCCCCGGTTTAAAAACGGCTTCGGTCCGCCTTGGCCCGGCCCAAACCCAATAGCCAGCCCCGGCGGAGCATATAACCCACCGGACGTAAGACTAAGCAGGCATTTAATCGTCGTCCCTATCGGTTGCCGCCACCTTCACGAATGCACCCCGCCGGGGCGCGGGCATCACGGACTTTTCGCCTTTGATGGCTTTCCAGATCACTTCGTTGAATAGCTTATCATTGATCTTATCGGCATAGCGCAGATCGAA
>JBBQLG010000269.1:0-3045 GCA_038327655.1 Cytophagales bacterium | reverse complement strand
ATGGCTGGTTGAATTATTTTTGCCTGGCTGGGTGGCGCATCCTTCGGTCAATTATGTGGCGACGGTGCCGGGTTCGGCGGGAGTTTGGGTCGCGCTGGGGCTGGAGTTCGCGATGTCGTTCTGTTTGCTGACGATGGTGCTGACCCTGAGCAACTCAAAACGCCTGTCGGTTTATACCGGCTATTTTGTCGGTCTGGTGGTAGCTATGTACATTGCGTTCGAAGCACCCTATTCGGGCATGAGCATCAACCCGGCCCGGACGGTTAGCTCGGCCCTATTGGCTCATACCTGGACAGCAGTCTGGATTTATTTTGTTGGCCCGATTGCAGGCATGACCCTGGCGGGCTGGTTGTACCGGCTCCGCTATCGCCGACGCTACGGCGAATGTTACTCGATGAAAATGCACCTCTCCGGCGAACGCAACGGTTGCCGCACCTACGAAGTGCTGTGGTGGACGCAGGACACCGACGAGGAGCAACCCTTGAAACCATTAACCAAATTCAATTCCTGAACCAATGTTGCCCGAAACACTCGTACTCATTTTCTACGCCTACCTCGGCTTGGGGGCCATTTTCGCGCTATATTTCGTGATTTGGGGAGCTGCCCGCATTGACTCCGACGCGCACCACCTGCCCGTCTTGCTGCGGCTGTTGCTCTGGCCTGCATCAGTGGCTTTATGGCCGATGCTGCTGCCCAAACTGTGGCAGACGAATACTGACAAAGCGACTCGGACCCACTCTGAAATGCCTGCCCCCCAACCCAACGCCTGATGACCCCGAAACTCCGCCGAAATCACCGACTGATCTGGATCGTGATGGCCATTGGGCTACCTGCCGGTCTGGTAGCCGCCCTGCGATTGCCCCGAACAAGCATCCCGCTCAAGGCCCGCGCTACGCCCGATGTTCATCAGCGACTGCTGCCCACCACTAAACCCTGACTTCGCATGGCCGTAAGCTATAGTCCCGTCTTGTTGAACCGCCAAAAACGCCGGTACGATGTCGTGCTGGCCTGTTTAGTTGTCGTTTATATTTTGATTTTCAGTACATTGCAAGCCGTTCTCTTCCCTGACATCACCACTGAAACGATCCTGATCCGGGCCACGAGTACGCTGGCGTTTTTGCTGTTGCATATCGTGCTGGTGATCGGCCCGTTGTGTCGGCTCGATGCCCGGTTTTTGCCGCTACTGTACAACCGGCGGCATCTGGGCGTGGTCACATTCTTGGTGGCCGGGGTGCATGGTGTGTTCAGCATCATCCAGTTTCATTCGGCGGGCAATGTCGATCCGCTGGTGTCGCTGTTCCGTTCGGAGCGGGAATACGGGCAGTTTTCGCAGTTCCCGTTTCAGCCGCTGGGCTTCGTTGCGCTGCTGATTCTGTTTCTGATGGCCGCCACGAGCCATGATTTTTGGCTCAAAAACTTAAGTCCCCGCGTCTGGAAAGCCCTGCACATGAGCGTCTATGCCGCCTACGGGCTGATTGTGCTGCACGTTGCGCTGGGTATTTTGCAGCAGGAAACCTCGCCGGTCTATGCCGGAGTTGTCGGTCTCGGTTTGTTCACCGTCACCGGGCTGCATCTGCTGGCGGCTTTCCGGCCCCAACGACGTGACCTGCACCTGACCGGCCCCGCCCAGGACGAATTCGTTTTGGTTTGTTCGGTAAACGACATTCCTGACAACCGGGCCAAAACGCTGTTAGTCAACGGGGAGAACATTGCCGTGTTTCGGTATGGAGATAAACTGGCGGCAGTCAGCAACCTGTGTCGGCATCAAAACGGGCCACTCGGCGAGGGTAAAATCATCGACGGCTGCATCACCTGCCCCTGGCACGGCTACCAGTACCTACCCGAAAATGGCCAGTCGCCCCCACCGTTCAAAGAAAAGGTAGAGACGTATGCCCTACGCTGTATCGAAGGCATGGTGTGGGTCAATCCGGCACCGAACCCGCCCGGCACCCCACAATCGCCCGCCCTCATCGCCCAACCCGCCGACAAAGCATGAAAAACGAACCTGATTTTTACATCGGCTGGCAGGACAAAGCCGCCCCGCTATTTGCCAAACCCGTCCGTCGGGTCGTCATTGGCCTGTTTGTGCTGGTGCCGCTATTGGCGGTTTTGCTGGTCTGGCAGCAGCGTGGCTTTTCGGACGGGGTGTTCGAGTATGGCCAACTGACCACCCTGGAAGGTCAACTGATTCGGGAACCGGTGCCGTTTTTGCGGATACCTGTTCGGTCGGCGGGCGGGTCTGGTTTTGAGCGCGTCCTGCTCATCGGTCTTGGCAAGCACGGAGCCGATTCAACCCTGCAACAGTGGGTACAAAAGCATGGATCGCTGGCCAATAAGACCTTGAAAATCAGCGGAACTTTGATCTATTATGAAGGTAAAGCCGCTCTTGAACTAACCGAACAGGCCGACTCACTATTGGCTGTTTCAGAGGCTACCAGCTCACCCATCCCGACACCAATATCGTTGGGTATGGTCAGTTTGCAGGGCGAAATCACTGATCCCAAATGTTTTCTGGGCGTGATGAAACCCGGCGATGGCCGACCGCACCGCTCCTGCGCTGTGCGCTGCATTGCCGGTGGGATTCCGCCCCTGCTGTACGTGACCGACGAACGGGGCCAACGCAACGGCTATCTGCTGGTTGGCCCCAACAGCGAACCCATCAATAGGGAGATGCTGCCTTATGTCGGAAAAAACGTCCAACTCCGGGGCCGGCTGAAAAAAGCCGATAACTGGCTGATTCTCCACGTCGATGCGCCGGTGCTGGTGTCGCAAAAATTGCTCGATTATGGGCGCGAAATTGCCATGTGCTACTGATTTTTCTGCCCAAACACATCCTTCCTAAACCATGCAAGACGATTCATTGATCTGGCACAAAGTGCTGGACTCGCCCGACGACCTGCCCGAAGGCCGGGTCACAACCGTATCGGCCAACCACTCGGCCATCTGCCTGACGCACTATCAGGGCAAATTTTCGGGCCTCGACAATCGCTGCCCCCATCAGGGCGGGCCGCTGGGCGAAGGCTCCATCGAAAACGGTTTGCTGCG
>JBBQLG010000268.1:0-3182 GCA_038327655.1 Cytophagales bacterium | reverse complement strand
ATGCTTTACCTTTGTCCGTTAAACAGCGCGTTGCAACCAATCATGGATCAGTATTCCTATGTAGCCAACTCCGATGCGGCCTATATCGACCAGCTATACCAGTCGTATAAGCAGGACCCCGCATCGGTCGACACCAGTTGGCAGCAGTTTTTTAAAGGGTTTGAATTCTCGCTAACCTACGGCGACCCCGCCGATAAAACTGCCCCGCCCAATGGAAAGCCGAACGGGGCAACCACCAACGGCACGGCCACAGCCCCCGCAGACACCAATAAAAGCGAAAAGGAAGTATCGGTTGCCAGTCTTATCAAAGCGTACCGGTCACGCGGGCACCTGCTGTCGAAAACAAACCCAATCGGGCAACGTAAAGACCGTAACCCCCGCCTCAGTCTAACCGACTACGCGCTGTCGGAGGCTGATCTGGATACCGTTTTCGACGCCGGAAAGCTGCTCGGCATTGGGGCATCCACGCTGCGTAAGATCATGGAGTCGCTGGAAACCATCTACGCGGGCCGCATTGGCTTCGAGTATATGTACATCCGCGAGATCGACGTGAAGAACTGGTTGCGCAATAAAATCGAGAAAGAAGCCCTCACGTTTACCCCCACACTCGACGAGAAAAAGCGGATTCTGGAGAAGCTAAATGAAGCCTCTATTTTTGAGAACTTCCTGCATACCAAGTACTTAGGTCAGAAACGCTTCTCGCTCGAAGGAGGTGAAACCACCATCCCCGCGCTTGACGCCATTATCAGCCGCGCTGCCGATATGGGCGTTGAAGAGGTGATGATTGGTATGGCCCACCGCGGGCGGCTCAACGTGCTGACCAATATTCTGGGCAAATCGTACGAAGCCATTTTCGACGGTTTCGAGGGTAGCGTGCCTACGCAGGTACATGGCGACGGCGACGTGAAATACCACCTCGGCTACACCAGCCTGACCAAGACACCCAGCGGTAAAGAGATAGCCGTGAAACTGGCCCCCAACCCCTCGCACCTGGAAGCCGTAAACCCCGTGGTAGAAGGCTTTGTACGGGCGCAGGCCGACGAAGAATACGCCGGTGATTTCGCCAAGATCATGCCCATCCTGATTCATGGCGACGCCGCCGTGGCGGGGCAGGGCATTGTGTATGAAGTAACGCAGATGGCGAAACTGCCTGGTTATCAGACTGGTGGTACGCTGCACTTCGTCATTAACAACCAGATTGGCTTCACCACCGACTTTGATGATGCCCGCTCGTCGATCTATTGCTCGGATGTGGCCAAGATCATCGACGCACCCATTTTCCACGTCAACGGCGACGACCCGGAAGCCGTAATTTTCGTAGCCAAGCTGGCCGTGGAATTCCGTGAAATGTTCAAGCGCGACGTCTTCATCGATATGGTCTGCTACCGTCGGTACGGCCACAATGAGTCGGATGAGCCGAAATTTACGCAGCCAACTATGTACTCGGTGATCGAGAAGCACAGCAACCCCCGCGAGATGTACAGCAAACTGCTGATTGAGCGGGGTGACTTGGATGCTGCGCTGGCCGCCAGCATGGATGCTGAATTTAAAAAGGTGCTGCAGGACCGGCTCGATCAGGTAAAACAAAAGCCCGGTCTGCCCTATAAACCGCTTCGTCTCGATCAGCAATGGGCCGAACTCCGTTATGCCGAACCCGACGATTTCAAACAGTCGCCGCAGACGGGTGTGTCTCTGGAAACGCTGGAAAAAATCGGTAAAGCGCTGACCACTGTGCCCACCGATTTTAAGCCGCTGAAGCAGATAGACAAGCTGCTGAGCGACCGGCAGAAAATGATTTTCGAGACCAAACTTGTTAACTGGTCAGTGGCCGAACAGATGGCCTACGGATCTATTTCGCTCGAAAACCACGTGGTGCGCCTCAGCGGGCAAGACGTGCAACGGGGCACCTTTTCGCACCGCCACGCGGTCTTCCACGACGTGACGAACAACAACCAATATACCCCGCTGAATCACATTCAGGACGGGCAAATGCCGGTCCAGATCTATAACTCGCTACTGTCGGAATATGGCGTGCTGGGTTTTGAATTTGGGTACTCGATGGCTGCGCCCTACGCGCTGGTAATCTGGGAAGCGCAATTCGGCGATTTTGCCAACGGGGCACAGGTCATCATCGACCAGTTTATTGCCGCCGCCGAGTCGAAATGGGGTATTCAGAACGGCCTGGTCATGCTGCTGCCCCACGGTTACGAAGGGCAGGGACCGGAACACTCGAACGCCCGGCCAGAGCGATACCTGCAACTGTGTGCCGAGAACAATATGGTGGTGGCTAACATCACCACGCCCGCCAACATCTTCCACGCCATGCGTCGGCAGTTGGCCTGGAATTTCCGCAAGCCGCTGGTCATTATGTCGCCAAAATCGTTGCTGCGCCATCCGTTGGCCGTTTCGCCGCTTGACGAATTAACCAAGGGTACCTTCCGCGAAGTGATTGGCGATACTTACGCCGACCCCAAAAAGGTGAAGCGGGTGCTACTCTGCTCGGGCAAGGTGTACTACGATCTGCTGGAAAAACAACAGGCCGATGGCCGCACCGACGTGGCCATTGTGCGTATGGAACAGTTGTATCCTCTGCCCGAAACGCAGTTGGACGCGGTCCTGAGCCAGTACAAGAAACCTGAGTTGGTGTGGGTACAGGAAGAACCCGAAAATATGGGTTACTGGTCGTTTATGCTCCGCCGCATGTATCAGCGCAACCTGCGTTATGTGGGTCGCGGTTCGGCCTCATCACCTGCCACCGGGTTCGCCAAAATTCACACTCAGGAGCAGGCCGAGCTGGTTTCAAAAGCGTTTTCATGAAAAATAGTTGTAAGTCGTAAGTCGACAGCGGTCCGCTGATGCGGCGAGAGTCGGCTTACCAACTTACGATTCCTCTTTACTATGGCTATCGAAATAAAAGTCCCCGCAGTGGGTGAGTCCATCACCGAAGTGACGGTGGGCGAATGGTTGAAAAAAGAAGGCGATGCCGTGAAGGTCGATGAGGTACTTTGTACCCTCGATTCTGATAAAGCCTCGTTTGAATTGCCCGCCGATACGGCTGGTATCCTCCACATTATGGCCCAGGAAGGTGATGTGCTGCCCATTGGTGCCACCATTTGCACCATCGACACCGGCGGATCGTCAAACGGCGCGGCTCCGGCACCGGCTGCTCAGGCGGTCTCTGC
>JBBQLG010000267.1:0-3191 GCA_038327655.1 Cytophagales bacterium | reverse complement strand
CCATATTGTGGAAACGGAAGGCTTCCAGGACCAGGGTGATATGATTCTCTTTCGCTATGATCTGCCGCATTGGGTGAGCCCATCCAGCTTTGCCGACCGCTTTAGCTGGGACGATCCCCGGGGGCGTTGGGTATCTATTTTGCCTTTTTACGACCCTTGGGGTGCCCCTGCCGACAATAAGGAACCGCAGGGCTGGAAAGACCAAATCAAAGTGGCTAACCCCGATAAGGTGGTGGTCTAAGCTGGTCATTAGTCGTTTTTGAAGCGGCATAAATGACTACTCATACATGAATCTAATCAGCGTTCTCATCATCACCTACAATCAGGAACGGTTTATCCGGCAAGCCATCGACTCGGTGCTCATGCAGGAGACCACGTTTCCGGTCGAAATTCTGGTGGGTGATGATTTTTCGACCGACAGTACCCGGGCTATTATTCAGGAGTACGAGCGGAATTTTCCGGGTCGTGTCATTGGTGTGCTTCATCCACACAACATGGGTAAAAACGGGGGTATCAACTTCCTTGAAACCCTCAAATTGGCCAAAGGACGCTATTATGCCCTCATGGATGGTGATGATTATTGGACCGATAACCAGAAATTGCAGCGACAAGTAGAGTATCTGGATGCTCATCCCGAAAGCTCGATGGTCTTTCACACTGCCCTGATTACTTACGAGGACGGTTCGCCGCCTCACGTGCTGAACGGCCCCGACATGAAGCCAGTCTACACCGCCGCCGACCTTATTGGCGAAAGTGATGAAGATATCTGGTTCATGGCCACGTCGAGTACAGTGTATCGAAATACCATCAAAGAGTACCCCGCCTGGTTCAGCGATTCGGTCAGTGGCGACATTCCCCGGCTGCTGCTTTATGCCAAGCAGGGCAGCATCGGTTACCTACCCGAAGTGATGTCGGTGTACCGCAAGAATAATAACGGCACGAGTTTTACCGACAAGTGGGACGACATCGTTTTCCTGCGAAATCGCTATGCTATGTACGACAGCATTAACCGTGAACTGGACTACGCGTTCGATAAGTCTTACCGAAAAAAGTTGGCCAGCATTGTTCGGTTGATGATTAAGAGTCGCCAATACCGTGACAAGTTTTCGGGAAGGTTACGGTTTTTTGCCCGGTATGTGCGTATGGCTAAACCATCGCTGGAGGAGACGAAAATTATACTGCGCGACGAGGTATTACCCCGGAAATGGGTGGGCCGCTACAGCAAAGTGGCCATCAAATCACACCGGGTGCTAAATGGTGAGGCCTCGTAGCGGGCAAAAACAACATTATTCGCTACTTTAACTGACGGAATAACGTCACTGACACTATGAATTTCTTCGCTAAAGTTGATTATACCACGCTGGACGACACGATTCAGCAGGTAAAGCAGGCTGTATTGTCGAACCGGGTGGTGCATCTTGCTAATTTCAAACCCGACCTGCCCGTCCACGAGTTTTACAGCCGTTTGTCTGAAACGATTGGCAAGATCCACGCCGCCGGCGAAGATATGTCGACGGGCAAACAGACCGAAAATCGGTGGATCGATATTACCTACAACCCTGAAATTCCGGACCGTTACCGTTCCAGTAATACCCGGCAGCCGCTTCATACAGACGACTCGTATGTGGAGTTGTATGACGAAGTTGCCGTTAACTTTTTCTATTGCGCCTCACGGGCGAAACTCGGCGGTGCCACCACCTACATTGATTTGCAGATGGTAGTTGACTGCCTGAAGATGGATGGTGAAACCGAACTGCTCAACGAGTTGATGCATACTGAC
This sequence comes from Cytophagales bacterium, assembly GCA_038327655.1. Taxonomy (GTDB): domain Bacteria; phylum Bacteroidota; class Bacteroidia; order Cytophagales; family Spirosomataceae; genus JBBQLG01. The sequence goes on along the minus strand of JBBQLG010000267.1, from coordinate 1,411 downwards.
GTGGTGTTTTCGAAAGGAGGAAGCCGTAAGGTACGTAAGTGCCTCGATCAGGACGCAGAGGGCTATTTGGCCAACTGGAACTACTTCTGCATTGACCAGACCGAGAACTCAGCCGAGGTACTTGACCTCTGCGAACGGTGGCATAAATTCCTTGAAACGCGCATCATGGAAGCCGGTATTGTGATGCCTCTGCAACTCCAGGAAGGCGAATGCGTGTTTTTTCATGATGACCGGGTCATGCATGGACGTAACGCGTTTTTTGCCGAATATCCGGGTCAGCGCAGCCTCATCAAAGGCAAAATCATTCTCGAATCGGCCAATGAAACGGCTATTACATCGACCGTCGCGGCATGATTTTGCCGAAACAGGAACAGGCTGTAGCACAGTTAGGCATTGGTACCTGGCAATTGGGTGGCCCTAATTACCAGGGCGACAAACCCACTGGCTGGGGCGAAATTGACGAAAAAACGGCCATCCATACCCTGCAAACGGCCATTGACGGCGGCGTACGGTTTATCGACACTGCCGATTCATACGGAGCTGGTCAGGCCGAAACCTGGGTAGGTAATGCCTTGCGCGGTTCAACCACGCAAGGCATTACCATTTGTACCAAATTCGGTAATCGCCGCGATGCCAATGGAAACGGCGTACAGGATTACAGTTCTGCTTATTTGGTCGAAGCCGTTGATGCCAGCCTCCGCCGCCTCCAACGTGACCGCCTCGACATCCTCCTGCTCCACAGCCCACCCGATGCGCTCGACTGGACCACGTATGATCCCACACCTTTCGAGGCGCTGGTTCAGGCCGGAAAAATTGGGGCTTACGGTGTCAGTTCGCGGTCGGTTTATGGGGCCAAAAAAGTGATAGAAGCAGGGTTCGGGTCGGTGCTGGAAGTGATCTACAACGCGCTTGACCGCCGTGCCGACGATATTCTATGGACCGATCCCCGCTCGGCCATGTACCGGTTCATTGCCCGTGGTCCGCTGGCATCGGGATTTCTGACTAGTCGCTATTTGCACGAAGAGCCCAACTTTCCCGTTGACCAGTATCGCCATTACCTGCCCGACCGTGACCGATACTGGCTACTAAACAGTTCGCGGCAACTCGCGTTTTTAGATAAGTTGGAAGGGGGAATGGCCGTGTCGGCACTGCGTTTTTGTTTATCGAACTCAGCGGTTTCGGTGGTTATTCCCGGTGCCCGCAACGCTACTCAGGTGCAACAACAGGCTCTGGCGGCTCAATTGGGGCCACTTCCACCCGAAATCAGTACCCAAATTCGGCAGGTCGTCCCCGACGTACCCGCTCATTGGAAACCTGCCCATTAATTCACTACCTATGAAACTCAGCGTCGTCATTCCGGCCTATAACGAGGAAGAATCCATCACGCAGACCATTCAGTCGCTCTACCAAA
>JBBQLG010000266.1:0-3191 GCA_038327655.1 Cytophagales bacterium | reverse complement strand
ATCAGCGTTTTAGCCCGGTTTTCGGGAATGTCAACCGCCAAACACACCGCCACGAATCCATCATCAGCGGAGCCGGTTGGGTGCCCGTCACGGCGTTGGGGCCGGAAAGCCGCCAGCAAGTGCAGCCCCGTGATAGTGAACAGGCCCAGCCCGACGACTCCGGCATAAATGGGTGATGTTTCCTGCTGCAAAATACCCAGCGACACATGTAACACGATCAGGCCGTAGGCGGCATACACGCTCATGTGCAGGGCTTTCCAGACGCGGGGACTCAGGTTTTTAAGCCAGAAATCGTGGCTCGTGGCGGCCATCAGAAACAGAATCAGCAGGGCCAGAAACCCCAGCGGTTGAAACGGAAACTGCGAAAACTGCCCGTATTCCTGCTCCGAACTGAACAGCGACACCAGCGGATCGACGTTGCCCGCCGAATGAAACTGGATGATGCTGAACACGCCATGCACACCAGCCACCAGAAACGTGACCACGCCCAGATGCCGCCGGTTGTAGAGCAGGGGCAGAAACCGCGCATCGAGCCGACACAGCGGACCGATCACCAGCACGACATGCAACAGCAAAAATGCCAGCGTACTCGTGGCCCGGATCAGGACCGTTTCGGCGGTGACGTCAGGAAACAGGACGGCCTGCAACGTACTAAAAATCAGCACGTAAACGACTACCAGACCAGCCAGTACGACATCGTACCGGCGTTTTTGGCGATTCCACAACACGGGACTGTAGCTTACGGCCATCAGGATCAGGGTTTAGCGGTGGGCAGCAGTCGCTGGTGAACGTTGGGCGTAGCGTGGGCTTGGTGCGGGATGCTGGTGCGGGGCAGGCGCAGGGCAGCAATCAGACCGGCAGGCAACAGAATGGCCAGGGCGAGCCAGATCAGGCGGTGGTTTCGGCGGAGTTTGGGCGTCATCGGGTGGGTTATGGGGCAGTCGTTTCAGAATGGGGCGGGGTCATTTCGGCAGACGTAGCCTTCCACAGTTTGGGCAGTAATACCGGCCACAAGGCCACCGACGCGGGCCAGAGCAGCAACCGTAGCAAAATCGGTAATTGGTGCGCAGCAGGGTCAATCCGGGCGGCTCCCCGGCTTACGAAGTAGAGGCCGAATACGGCTCCCACGCCGAGGTAGGCATAAAAAACGGTGACGAGCGTTTGGGTTAACATTAGTTCTGGTTTAGGTTGATTATCAGTTGGTTGCGTGTGCTGTTGGTTCGTCGTTATCCTGCGTCCACCATAGCACCTCGTAAGTTCGGCAACCGTTGCGTTGGCCGGAGAGGTGCATGTTCATCGAGTAACATTCGCCGTGCCGTCGCCGGTAGCGGAGCCGGTAGCCCCAGCCCGCGAGGGCCATACCCGCAATGGGGCCGACGAAATAAATCCAGACCCCCGTCCAGACGTTGGCCGACAGCGCCGAAGCAATTGTCCGGGCGGGGTTGATGCTCATGCCCGAATACGGTGCTTCGAGCGTAATGTACAACGCCACAACCATACCGACAAAAAAGCCAGTATACCGCGCCAGCCGCCGGGAGTTGCTGAGCGTCAGCACCATCGTCAATAAACAAAACGCCATGCCAAACTCTATCCCCAGGGCCACCCACACGCCTGCCGACCCCGGCACCGTAGCCGCATAATTGACCGACGGATGCGCCACCCAGTCAGGCAGGACCAGATGAACTAGCCACACCCCCAGCGAGCCACCCACAAACTGCGCGACGATGTAAAATAGGGCGTCGAGGGTCGAGATGCGGTTCAGTCGCCATTGCGCCAGCGTGACTGCCGGGTTCAGGTGCGCGCCCGACAGTTTGCCCCAGGGCGAATAGATCAGGCCAACGGCGGTCAAACCCATGCAGATGCCGATGATAGCCCGGCGCAACAGGTCCGACGGGATAGCCGCCCGAACGGGCAAATCGGGGTGTTCGACCACGATCACGACCAGACAGGCCACGACCATAAACGTACCCAGCGCCCAGGCTTCGATCAGGTACAGCGACCCGTTTTTGCGGAGTGTTTCCAGCATAGTTTACGTGTTGTTGTGATTTAATTCTGGTTGATAAAATCAACAACGGCTTCGTAAAAAGGCACAGGCTCATTGTCCATGCAGATATGTCCGCTATGGGGCAAAATGAGCAGGCGTTTCCGGGTCGATGCGGTTTTTTTCATCACCTCGTCGGCCAGGCCACGCGGCACGGTAAAATCATATTTACCCGTGATGCAAAGCAATGGCAAGGTGAGCCTATTGAGCCTGGACGAATAGTCAGCGTACAACACATCTTTATTTAAGTCAGAAAAATAAGTGGCCCCTCCATTAGACGCGAACCAGAACAGCGAGAAAGCGGTCTTGTTGCTCGTCAATAAACTGCCAACGCCCATTGTGCTTCTCTGAATATCGTCAATTAATCCCTCGGCCTGGTCGGCGCAATTGTTCAGGCCACGCGACACCCCAAGCGTATAATCGGGTAGGTGCGGTTCGGCATAGTCGACTATTTTTTGCCAGTCTGTCGTGTGTATGTTTTTGCTGATCTGGTCTTTTCCAAATTGCAACAGATAGGCCCGCGTCAGCGAATCATTGGCGTAATAATTGTGCGCCCCGGCCACGTTAATCCAGCCACGCACCAATTGCTGATTCGTACCCTCGGTCAGAAAGGCGGGTGCTACCAAGCCACCCCAACTGTGCGATAAAAGGAAAATTTTGGTATTTTGACCGTAGCGATATTTGAGCAGCAGCACCAGCTTTTTGAGGTCATCGGCATATTGATTCAGGGTTAGCGGGGGCGTGTTGCTACCCTGCGACCCGCCAGCCGCCCGTTGGTCCCAATACGCCACGCCGAAGTTGGTTTCGAGGTATTTGGTGCTGTTGTCGTCGTTTTGAAAGCCAATCGCCGTGCCGCCCGGCCCGCCGTGTACCCAAACCACCATGACGCCCGAAGCCGTATTGCCCTCGACCAGAACCGGCATCTTGGCACCCTGATTTTCCAGATAAAAATAGTCCTGCACGGTGGTCCCGGTGCTGATAATTTCGGGCTGACAACCGGCCAGCCACATCAGATTCAATAACCCAATCAAACGCAGGCAGGTGTTCATCGGCTGATGGTTTTAACGGATTTGTTGAGTGACTGACGCAGGTGGTTCAGGTTGACTGAAACCCCCAGCAGGAACGAAGGTTTGATGACGACCGACCGAAA
>JBBQLG010000265.1:0-3228 GCA_038327655.1 Cytophagales bacterium | reverse complement strand
TAAACTCGATACGGTGAGCGTTCATCGGCAAAAGCTGTCCGATAATATGCTGGCTAATCAATTGGATGCACACTTAAGGCAGCCTGATACGCCAACCCTAGTGAACAGGATATTTGCCCCTATCAATCCGGTCTGGAATTTGTATGCACGGGCATCCTTTGATACGCCAATGGCCTATTAGCTGCGTCGAATGAGCTGGTTATTAGGTGGTTCGGCATTTTTCTTATTGTTGACCACCGGAAGTTTTCTATTCATGCTGAGTCCGATTCTGCGCCAGAAGTAGCTGTCGGAGGTGAAAAACGACTTCATCAACAACATGACGCACGAGCTGAAAACACCAATTGCTACCGTTACCGCAGCCGTGGAAGCGTTGCAGCATTTTGGCGCGTTAACTGACCCGAAGAAAACCCAGACCTATCTGACAATTTCGCAAAACAACCTGCAACGGCTGTCAGATATGGTCGAGAAGGTGCTGAATCTGGCCGTTGACGAAAAGCGTGAACTCGTACTCCGACCGGAACCTATAAACTTGCATGATCTGGTTCAGGAGTTGATTGCCAGTCACCAGGTGAAAACGCCTAAACCGGTTACGTTCCAGGTCGATATTCCTACCGATACCCTAGTGACGGTTGATTCTATTCATGTCGGGAATGCCCTCAACAACCTCATCGACAATGCCATCAACTACTCGGGCGATCAGGTCACGGTTCGCCTGACCTTCCAATGCAGCGGGCAAGGCTGGCAATTGGCCGTTGCCGACGATGGGATCGGCATTCCCAAAACCTATCAATCAGCCATTTTTGACCGATTCTTCCGCGTACCAACGGGCGATTTGCATCCCGTAAAAGGCTTCGGACTTGGACTCGCTTATGTTCGCCAGGTTGTTGAGCGGCATGGCGGGCGTATTCAGGTAGCGAGTGAACCGGGAGAAGGCAGTGAGTTTAGGCTTACATTTTCATAAAACAGAACCAATCTGCTATGCCCACTGTGTTGCTGATTGAAGACGAACCGGCGTTAGGGATGATTGTCAAAGACAGCCTTGAGGTGCGGGGCTTCACGGTCTATTATGCCACGGATGGCGATGTGGGGTTGACCCTATTTCACCAGGAGCAACCCGATATTATCGTCGCCGATGTGATGATGCCGAATCTGGACGGTTTTTCGGTGGCCCAGCAAATTCGCCAGACCGACCCTACCGTACCCATTCTGTTTCTGACAGCCCGGTCGCAAACCGCCGATGTAGTGCGTGGTTTTGAGGTGGGCGGGAATGATTACCTCAAAAAACCATTTAGTCTGGATGAATTGATCGTCCGGATCAATGCGCTCCTTCGACGTACTGTTGGTTCCCGTTCGGGTGTTTCTGAATCGGATTGGGTGCGTATTGGTCGGTATCAATTCGATGCACCCAAACAAAAGCTCTCACTCGATGGACGGGATGTGCTCCTGTCGCATCGCGAAGCCGAATTGCTGCGTCTTCTCTACGAGCAGCGGAATCAGGTGCTGGAACGTAGTGCCGTCTTAGTGGCACTCTGGGGCGACGACAGTTTTTTCAATGGCCGTAGCCTGGATGTATTTATCACCAAACTCCGTCGCCACCTCCGCAACGACCCATCCATCCAGATTGTCAATGTGCGGGGGATAGGGTATAAGCTGATTGTATGATATGGCCCGGATTAGGCAGCTCGCGAACGGAACAGCGAGTTGGGTTGACCGGTTTTGACCTGACCGTGCGGTGGGCTGCTACCCAACGCCTACTGCTGAAAGACCGATTTGGTGAACGGGGGCTGGCGGAGGAGGTAAAAGGCGTTTTCGTCGCCGAGGGCAACGGCCCGGCGGAGGTCATTCTCGGCCTGTGGTAGCTGGCGTAACGGAATCCGGGCAATGGCTCGCCACCGGTAGGCATCGGGTTGCTCATCACGGAAATACCAGACGGCTTTGTCGAACTCGCGGAAGGCATCGGCGGGTTGGGCCAGGCGATAGTAGGCAATGCCCCGGTCGAGGTAGCAGTGGGCAAGGGTGTTGTCGAGGCTGATGGCCTGGGTGAGGTCGTAGATAGCAGAGTAGTAGTTGGCGCAGGCTAACTGGCACTTACCCCGATAGCCCCAGGCCACTGCCGATTTAGGATACTGCTGCACCGCCTGATCGAAATACGCCAACGCGTCGTCATACTGCCGCAGGGTAGCCAGTCGGATGCCTGCAGCTAACCGTTTCTGGTCTTTTTCGGCGGGTGTTTCGTGATCGATCCAGAAATACCGGAGGGCCAGAAACGCCACATACAGGAGGGTCAGTGCCGCTACTTCCATCGTCGTTCGCTTTGCGTCATTGGTAGTCATTTAGTCGTCATTGATGCATGACCACTAATGACTACCAATGACAATCAATGACCATTAATGACTCTTTAATCCGTTTAGGCAGGCTTTGTTTTACCAGTTCATAGGAATGGTCAATCCAGTCGCGCAGTTGCGCGTCGCGAATGCTGCCATCGGCCAGTACGGTGTTCCAGTGGGTTTTGTTCATGTGGAATCCCGGCTGCACGGCGTCGTACTCGGCCCGGAGTTGCATGGCAACTTCTGGGTCGCACTTCAGATTTACGCGAAGCGGGTGGTTGTCGATGCCCGCCAGCGCGAACAGTTTACCCCCCACTTTAAACACCAGCGTGACGGTATCGAAGGGGAAATGCTCGGTTACACCGGGTTTGGCCTGACAATACTCGCGCAGGGATTCGATGCTCATCGTGGTTAGCGGGTGCAGGCCCGGAATATCATGACACAGAGGCAAAACAGAAACATGACGATAGAAATCCGGTTGATGCCGTGCATCACCCGCAGGTTCGCACTGGTAGGGTCGTTGGGGTTGGGCTTCCGAAATACCCGGATAAAATACCGAAACACCGGTCCCAGTTTAAAATACTCAGCAAGGCGACTCATACAGGGGTATGTTAAAGACTACTGGATGCGCAAGCATCTGTTCATGGTAATTGTTTATCTATCTACAGTATCCAGTCGTCAGTATCGATGGTGTCGAGCCAGCGGCCGTCTTCTTTGATAAGTTCGATGAGGGCTTCGACGGCCTGATCGGTATGTACCGATTTTTTGATGACCTGCTGCCCCCGGTAGAGCGAAATCTTGTCTTTGCCCATGCCCACGTAGCCATAGTCGGCATCGGCCATCTCGCCGGGGCCGTTGACAATGCAGCCCATAATCCCGATTTTCACCCCTTTAAGGTGGT
>JBBQLG010000264.1:0-3323 GCA_038327655.1 Cytophagales bacterium | reverse complement strand
AGTTACGGGATTCGATACTGAGGATCGGCCGGTCGATGGGTTAAAGTATTACCGATACCGGGCCATTGAGCATTTAGCCAAAGAGGAAGACCGCAAGCAGTACGGCAACGTCGAAAGCATTTCGGAGCGGTTGGCTGGTATTATGCGGATTCTGCTGGTGAAACGACTTGAAAGCTCGTTCCATGCCTTCCGGGGTTCGTTGACCCGACTCGACAAAGCCATTGACAACATGCTGACTATGTTTACCAACGACAGGGTGTTTGTAGCCCCAGACCTGGACATAAATAAACTGTTAGAAGAAGGCTACAGCTACGATGACATTGAGGAGCGAATAACGAGCAAGGGAGGTAACAACCGCGAGTTCATAGCAGGGGATTTTGACCCTACGTTTCTCGATCTACTTAAAGCAGAGAAGAAGAAAGTCGCTGCCCTGCTGAGTCGCTGGAAGCAAGTGCACCATGATCCAAAGCTGGAGGAGTTTATTGATCGACTCGGTACTGATTTTTTGGCTAAAAAAACCAATCCAAGCGGTCAGTTAGTGATTTTCACCGAATCGACTGAGACAGCCGCCGACGTGCAACGGTGCATGCAAGAAAAGGGCTACGGTAAAATTCTGTGTGTTAGTTCGGCCAACCGCAAAGAAACCGAGCAGGCCATTCGGATGAACTTCGATGCCAACGTACCCGACGACCGGTGGCAGCATGACTATGACGTAGTGATCACTACCGAAGTATTGGCCGAAGGCGTTAACCTGCACCGCTCCAACGTCATTATCAATTACGATGTCCCCTGGAACTCGACCCGGCTCATGCAGCGCATTGGCCGCGTGAACCGGATTGGAACGCGGGCCGACGCGGTGTATGTCTACAACTTTTACCCATCGGCCCACGGCGACGACGAAATCCGGCTGGTCGACACGGCCTTGCGAAAGCTACAGGCCTTTCATACAGCCTTTGGTGAGGATAATAAGATTTTCTCCCGACTGGAGGAAGTTGGCGATGGGGCACTGTACGGGGCCAAAATTCAGCAGGAGGAAAGTGAAACGGAAAAATACCTTACTTTTTTACGGCAGTATCGACAAAAACACCCCAGGCGGTTTAAAGAGATCGCTCAAATCCCGAATAAGGCCCGCTGCGGACGCGATGAAAAGACGGTACCTGATGTAAACCGACCGGCCTTCGACGAAAACGCATTGACCCTAACCAGCCGCGCTACTTACCCTCTGGCGAAGACATCACTCACCTACCTCAAAAGCGACAACCACCCCGGTACATTCTGCTTTGTGCCGGCCGAAGGTCAGCCCATTGAGTTGACGTTTTTACAGGCTGCCAAGCTGTTCGACGCTCAGGAGACCGAAAAGCCAGTGGTTCTACATGACCAGCACCACCAGCAAACCCTAACCGGCCTTGAGTACTTCAAAACCGATAAGGTGCAACATGAGATTCAAACTCAAACCGTCAATCGGCAGCAGTTGAGTAACGTGGAAAACAAAGCCATCACCAACCTGCAATTCATGACGAAACATGCGCCGACAGCCCAAAAGCGCACTGTCCTTCAACAGTTTATGAAAGCCATCAAAGATGGTAAGTTCGCGTCGAAAGGATTGCCGAAGGAGATAAATGACTTTTATGATGCCAACGGAAAATTAAAAACGGACCCGGTGGCTTTTCTTGACAAATTATTTCCAGATGTGCTTGACCGCTACGCCATTTCAGCCGACGAACCCATATCCGTAGAGGGAAACACAACAATGTCGGCCCAACGGGCAATCATCAATCCTAAAATTGTGCTGACTGTCAGCTTTACATAAGACCATCAAGCTGCCTCGGCATCCCATCCCACTCTCCGCAACCAGCGGTTCCTATTTTTATTCCATGCCCGGAAAACTACAACTCCAGAAACTGCTTAACCAGCCCTACGACCGCTTTGCTTTTGTGGGTGAGGTGCTTGGCTCTATTTTCGACGGACGACTAACGGCTTACTCGCCCGCCATTCCACAGACCAACCTGACCGCCACAGAACAGCGATTACTGCAATCGGTGGAACACTACGCCGACCTGACACTGGACGACGGTACCGACCTGCGTTGCTTTGAAATTCGTCTGCAACCGCAGGTGCGAATCGAGCAAAGTCGGGTTGGCATTCAGCAGTACGTACGCAAACTGCTTACGGCCGGGCAAGCAGTGCTGGTCAACTTTGTACCGACTACGGCAGATGGAAAAGCCGACCCATTGCACCCCTGGCGGTTAACACTTGTGGCCAAAGACACAGCGCTCGTTGACGGCGAAATCAAAGATCGTCCGACGAACGCCAAACGCTACACTTATTTACTGGGGCCGGGACAGGCCTGCCGCACGGCAGCCGAGCGGTTAGTGAAACTCTACGAGCAAACGACGCTCGACTTTATGGCACTGGTGCAAGCCTTCGAAGTCGAAACGCTGAGTAAAGCGTTTTTTAAGGAATACAAGCGCCACTACGAAGCAGTAAACACCTATCTAAATGGCTCAGCATTCCGGGCATCGGTGTTCAACGGTGACGAGAAGGCCATCCGCGACTGGACAAAAAAACTCCTCGGCCGGGTGGTGTTCCTGTATTTCGTGCAGAAAAAAGGTTGGCTCGGTGCCAGTACCACTGATTACCGGGATGGTAATGTCCGCTACAAAGACAACTTCCTGACCGACCTGTTTCAGCAGTCCGGGGCCGATGAAACCTTTTACCCCAACTGGCTCAGCCCCCTCTTTTTCGAGACGCTGAATGCTGCCCGCCCCAACGATGCCTTTCGGATGCCGGATAGCAGCACCGTGAAGGTGCCGTTTCTGAACGGCGGTCTGTTCGACCGCGACGCGCCCGACCGTAAAGGCCCAATGACGCTGCCACCCCGTTTGTTTCATAACGAACAAAACCCCGATGATCCCGCGCTGCGTGGCTTTCTGGACTTTCTGAACAGCTACAACTTTACGGTACACGAAGACAGCCCGGACGATCATATTGTGGCCGTTGACCCCGAAATGCTGGGCAACATCTTTGAAAACCTGCTCGAAGACAATAAAGACAAAGGGGCTTTCTATACGCCAAAGGCCATTGTGCATTACATGTGTCAGGAAAGCCTGATCGAATACCTTGATACGGCTCTCAATGTATTTGAGGTGCCGCTGGGGCATGAAGATGGTAAAGGGCTGACTGTAACCGGCCCAAAATCCAAACCTGGGCAATTGGCGATCACGACGATCCAGAACCGAAGTAATGTACAGCGTACTGAACTGGAAGATTTCGTAACGAACAAACACGCTAATGATTTCATCCGACAGAACGCATCTGAAATC
>JBBQLG010000263.1:0-3484 GCA_038327655.1 Cytophagales bacterium | reverse complement strand
GATAAGTTGAGCACGTACGGGGCCACGGGCGTTTACGGCAGCGTGGCTTACCGCGTAAACCTGCCCGCGCTGGCCAAACTGGCCTTCGGCGTGCAGGCAGGCGTAAACGTCCTGCCGGTTTATGATCAGATCACCGGTGGTTTCAATGCCCGGCAGGCCGTTGGCAGCGTTGGGGTAGGCGTGTACTACCAGTCGCCCACGTTTTTTGGTGGCATCTCGGTGCCCGAACTCATCGGTAAGGGGGTGCTGCTCTCGGGGCAGGCGCAGTTTAAGCCCACACTCCCCCTGTTTATTCAGGCGGGTACCAAACTGAACCTCACGAACGAACTGGTGCTGATTCCGTCGGTGCTGCTGACGCGGGCGGCAAACCGCCCGCTGGGCATCGACCTCAACGCCCGGTTATGGATCAGCGAACAGCTTGGGCTGGGGGTATCGGTCAGGACGAACAGCTTAGGCGTTCAGCCGACAAATTACGTGCAGGCTCTGGCCGAATTTCAGCTTTCCAAGGCCATTCGGGTGGGCTATGCCTTCAGTTCGCAGACGGTCGAAAATCCATTGTATCCTCAAAAAAGTGCCCACGAACTGAGCTTTAAGTACGCACTGAACAATTTGACGTTCAATTATTGAGGAAATATGTTGATGAAAGGTGGTGGTTTTATTAGTAAATTGCTACTTCCAAACCGTCAACTGCTACCGTTTGAGCCGCCACCTCGATAACGCTAACCTCAAAAACCTTAACCTGCATTGGTTAGCCGACCAGTCTATGCCCAATAAACAACTCATAAACGACCTCTACATTCCCGGCGACCTGGAACACGATTTTCCGCTGGCTCCGCACTTTGTACAGGTGTTTGGCGCCTACCCGAACTACCTGCATTTCAGCGACGATTTCCAGTTGAGCGTTCAGCCGATGCTCGAAAACCGGGGGTTTCGGGTCGTGAATACGTCGGTGCGGCTGAATGAAGAGGGCTGGAACACTACCGAACGGGTGTTGCAGCACGACGATGGAGTACTCTTAAAGTTAGAGATCGCCAGTGGCCGTTTTGGCCGGTTAGAAGGGTTTTTTCGGGATGAATTGGTCGTAAAAGCGTTGCTGGACGGCGTCTACGAACACAAATACGAACACGAAAAAAACCAGACCCACATCTATCTGATTCAGAGTGGTCTGGGTGGTTTGCATACCGAGCGGGTTGAGATTCTGCCGCCCAACATTGATCTTGATTTACATTACAACGATGATTTTCCGCCCGTACACGAACGGCTGGTAAACCTGCTGGCCCAGCCCAAGGGAAAGGGGCTGATTCTGCTGCACGGCGAACCGGGAACGGGCAAAACCACGTACATCAAGCACCTGAGTTCGATGGTACAGAAGGACATGCTGATCCTGCCGCCCTACATGACCAATTTCCTGACGGCACCGGAGTTTATTCCTTTCCTCCTGGACAACCGCGATTCGATTCTGATTATTGAAGATGCCGAGCGGATTCTGCAATCGCGCGAAGCCGGGGGCGACACCAACAGCGTGTCCAACATCCTGAACCTGACGGATGGTTTGCTGGCCGACTGTATGCACATTCAGATCATCGCTACCTTCAACGCCAGCAAGAGTTTGCTGGATAAAGCACTGCTGCGCCGGGGCCGACTGATGGTCGATTATGCCTTCGGGAAACTGACGGCCGATAAAGCCAACCGCCTGTTCACCCACCTCGGTTCCGACCACCGCGTAAATAGTCCGACCACGCTGGCCGACATTTTTAACCTCGACGAACAAACCATCTCGGGCGAGCGCGACACGGTGAAAGTCGGTTTCTGAGTAATCAGATTTTCGCGGCTTTCTGTCGGCGGCTCCGGTTCCTGAGTTGCTTCTCCTGGTGCAGTTCCTCGGCCACGGCCATCGAATGCGAGTCGGTCAGGCTGTTATCCTGCTTCGCCTTATCGGCCAGCCGCCCAAAAAACTTGTGCAGTGCCCGCAACTCTACTTCCGTCAGATCTTCCACATTCAGCAGCCGGTTACTGGCTTCGCTGTGCGTCGCAATCAACTCGTTGAGTTTAATCTGCGTGGCTAAAGCATCCTTATTCTGTGATTTCTGAATCAGAAACACCATCAGAAACGTGACGATGGTGGTGCCGGTGTTGATGACCAACTGCCAGGTGTCGGAAAAGTGGAAGAGCGGGCCGCTCACGATCCAGATAATGATAATGGAAAGTGCGGTCAGGAAGGCCCACGAACTGCCGGTTGCTTCGGTCACGACGGAGGAGAACTGCTCGAAGGCTTGAGCGAATGATTTTTTCATGGCGGATACCCCGAAAACGGGCGGTTTAAGTCGGGTTGTTTGGGTGAAAGTACGAAAAACAACCCGGCTCATCGGCGCGTAGCCAGCAACTGTATCCCGGCTATGGCTGCTTGATGGTCGTTAATCCTTCCTCGTATTTGCTCAGGTCTTCTCCCTTCGCTTTGGCAGCAGCAATGGCTTCTTCCTGCGTGTTGATAGCCTCGGCTTTACGCCCCAATTTGTTGAGCAGGTGTGCGTGGGTATTCAGTGCCGACGCATCCCGGTTGTATTCCAATGCCCGTGCCGACCAGATCAGTGCCTGATTCAGATCTTCCTTGTCGGTCATCAGTTCGTAGTAAGACCCGGCCAAATTGGTCAGATAGAAGCTCATTGCCGTTGTTTCGAATGTGTTCGCCGAGCTTCTCAGTTGGCTGGCAAACGGGGACGATTTAAGAGAGTCGGGTAAAGCGTCTATGGAGGTTTTAAGTTGACGGGCCAGCACCTCGTTCCTGGCCCGCACGGAGTCGATGGGCATGGCCATCAGGCGGTTACCTTCAGCCGATGCTAAGGGACGGTATTTGTCCGCGTTTTTCGTGCGAAGATAAAACTGACTGCGCAGCGTGTTGGCGGCTTTTTTCTGGTCAGCCGCTACGGCGGGCTTTCCTGACATCGTTGTTGATAAGTTTAAGAAGACAGGGATGGCCCGTTCCATATCCGCTTCAGTATTGGCCTGATCTAATTGTCTTAGACTAACCCGCATCAGGGGCATGGTGAATGTTTGCACTTTCTTTTTCATTACCGGATTAGTCATATACGCCGGGTTGGCCCGGATCGTGGAAACGCTGTCCAATAGTACCCGAAAGACTTTGCTGTCAGACGAGGTGATGTTGCCCGCAATTAGTTTCAGGTTTGCATCCGTTATCCAGTCTGCTTCGGGAATCAGAGTCAGGTATGCGTCTAAGGCTTTTCCATCAGGCAGATACTGCTGGGTGCGTTCGGCTAAGTAAGCCGCCAGCGCGACCGGATCACGGCTCTTATCGGCGGATGCCTGACTGAGGATCACTTTCGCGTTTGGATCGTTCGCGGCTGCGATGGCTTTTTGCGCTTCGGCCAGCATACCCGGAATGCCCGAATAGCCAACCGTCCGCTGAATCAGGTCGCCGTTGCCGTTTACATACAGCGACGTTGGATAGGCCGTAATGGTATAGGTA
>JBBQLG010000262.1:0-3514 GCA_038327655.1 Cytophagales bacterium | reverse complement strand
GTTGCGCTCGATGGAGAAAACAACGTTTCCCGCCAACCGCCCCGTGCGGGAGGTGACGCTAAACCTATCGGGCGATATGCGCCGGTACATCTGGGGGTTCAACGGCAAAACGCTGTCGGGGGCCGACGCGATTGTTGTTCGGCGGGGCGAGATCGTGCGGTTTCGGTTGGTCAACAGCACGATGATGTTTCACCCGCTGCACCTGCACGGCCATTTCTTCCGGGTGCTGAACGGGCAGGGTGATTATTCGCCCCTCAAACACACGGTCAACCTCTCGCCGATGGAAACGGTGGTGATCGAGTTTCTGGCTGATGAAACGAACGACTGGTTTTTTCACTGCCATATCCTTTACCACTTAGTCGGCGGCATGGGACAGGTTGTGCATTACGGAGGCACCACGCCCGATGCCGATGTGGTAGCCGCCCGAACCAGCCCCGCCAGCCCCATGAAAGACCCCGCAGGCGATAAACGCTATTATTTCTGGGGCCAGGTTGACGCGGGTTTCCCAACGAGTTACGTAGCCCTGAATTATTCCAATCAGCGAAACGCCTTCATCATTGGAGCCGATGTGAACCGGCGCGGCCAGTTCGAGTTAGACGCTGATTATGAACGTTATCTGTCGCAGTATTTGCGCGTCTTCGGCGGTATCGACGCGGGTAACGAGAAGTTTCTGCGCCGGTCGGCGGCTGGTGCAGATGCCCCCTCCGAGCAGAAAATTGTCCGGGCCGTGGCCGGGGTTCGCTACCTGTTGCCGTTTCTGATCGACTCAGAAATAAAATTCGATGCGTTTGGCAACGTGCGGTTGCAACTCACCGGCGAGGAGCAGCTTTTGCCCCGGCTGATTCTGAGTTATCAGGCGCAATGGCTCGTGAGTAGCTACTCCCGGCTGCACGTCGACCTCGATTACCTGCTGACCAAAAATGTAGCCCTGTTCGGTAACTACGATACCCGGTACAACAGCGTCAGCGGAGGGCTGAGTTATCGGTTTTGAGTTCGCAGTTTTTTACTTTTTTGCTGGAACCAATCAGCACGATCACCAGCAGCAGCAGCGTCAGCAATCCGCCGTACAGGAAATTCAGGCCCGGAAAGTGGCTGCCGGTGTAGCCCGCGATGGGGTAGGCGATGGCCCACCACAGATGCGAAAAGGCGAAATGGGAGCCATAAACCTTGCCCTGTTCTGCGTCGGGGATGGTCTCACCGATGAGCGTTTCGGATGGAATTTCGGCCAGACTTTGCCCCAGTCCGGCCAGCAGCCAGAGAATCAACAGAACCGGATAGCCCACAAAATTCGCCCCGGCAATCGCCCCGCCCAGCAGCAACGCCCCCGCAATCAGCGACACCCGCCGGGAGGGAGTTTTGTCTAAGCTGCCTGACAAAAACGCGGCCAGCGTCGCCCCGATGCCGAAAGCTCCCATCACCCAGCCGTAGTAGGTGTCTGGCAGGTGAAGCCCGTCTTTGACATGGCCGACGGTGTTGACCAGAATCTGCGCCCCCGCCACCGCCGACACGAACTCGACAGCCAGCGCGAACCGAACCAGCGGCTGCCCGAACAACAGTCTGGCCCCGTTCAGCACGTCGGCCCAGGCCGAGAGCGGTTTTTCGCGCCGTTCGTTGGCCGACGCCGTGTTGAGCAACTCCCCCGGCAAGAGCAGAATCAGTACCCCGGCTATGACGAACGAAGCGGCATCGACAAAGAAAATATCCCGCGCCCCCAGCCAGACGGCCAGCACCCCGGCCAGCCCCGGCCCCAGCACCCCCAGCAGTTGAAACGTAGCGGTTGATAAGCCGATTGCCTGCCGGTAATACGCTTTCTCGACCACCTGCGGAATGATGGATTTATAGGTCGGGGTGAAAAAAGCGTTGAACACATTCAGCAGAAAGACCAGGACATAAATCTGCCATTCAGCCGTCACAAACGGCAGATAGGCCACAATGCCCATCCGAATGAAGTGGGTAATGTAGAGAATCTTCTTGCGGTCGATCCGGTCCGCTAACACCCCGGCAAAGGGCGAGAAAATGATAAACGCCGTTACCCGGAGCGTCAGCGCGGTGGACAGAATCACCGCCGACTGTTCCCGGCCAAACTGGTAGGCCAGCAGGGCCAGCCCCACCCAGGTAAAGGCATCGCCGAGCAAGCTGATGGTCTGGGCAAAATACAGTTTGGCAAACGTCCGGCTGCGAAGCGACTGGAACGGTTCGAGCAGGAGCGACAGCGTTGGATTTGGCATCCGGGATTTGGTTGAGTACGGTTACTTCATAGCCCGGCGTTCACCCAACCGGCACGGGCTTAGGCGCGGGTTCGTCGTCGAACACGATCTGTTTCTTATTTTTGAAATAGGTGTCCAATGCCTGTTTGCCAAACTGGTGAAATACCACCGGCGTAACGATAATGTCGAGTAACGTACTGGAAATCAGGCCGCCCAGAATCACCGTGGCCACCGGATACAGAATTTCTTTGCCCGAAGCCTGCGGGTCGAGCGTGAGCGGAATCAGGGCCAGGGCCGCGACCAACGCCGTCATCAGCACCGGCACGAGTCGCTCCAATGACCCCCGGACGATCATGTGTTCGGAAAACGTTTCGCCCTCCTGCTCGATGAGGTGGATGTAGTGCGAGATCATCATGATCCCGTTGCGGGAGGCAATGCCCGTCAGGGTGATGAACCCCACCAGCGTCGCTACCGAAAACGTGCCGCCCGTCAGCAGCACCGCCACCACGCTGCCAATCAGGGCCAGCGGCACGTTCAGCATGATCTGTAATACGATCCGGGATGATTTGAAATGACTGTACAGCACCAGAAATATGCCCAGCACGGAGAAGATGCTCAACAGCCCGATCAGGCTTGTGGCGGCCTGCTGACTCTCGAACTGTCCGCCGTACTGCACAAAATAGCCCGTCGGCAGTTTCACGTCCCGGCTGATGCGGGCTTGTAGTTCTTTGACTGTGCTGCCCAAATCCCGACCCTGCACGTTGCACGAAATCACGATCCGGCGCAGGGTGTTCTCGTGCGAAATCGAGTTGATCGAACTGGTGTAGCCGATGTCGGCCACCTGCGCCAGGGGAATGGCGTTGCCCTGCGCGTCGCTGATCTGGGCCGACTTTATTTTGTCCAGATCGATGCGCTCGTCGTTCTGCACCCGGAGCAAAATATCGAACGTTTTGGGGCCGTCCAGCACCTGCCCGGTGACCTTGCCGTTGTAGAAAACCTCCAGATTCTCCGCAATTTTGCCCGCCTGAATCCCATAGCGTTGCAGCGCGTCGCGCCGGAGTTTGACCAGTAACTGCGGCACCATCACCTGCTTCTCGATCTGCACATCCACCGCGCCCGGCACGGCCAGGATCGTCTGCCGGATTTTTTCGGCGTTGGTTCGCAGATCGTTCAACTCGTTGCCGAAGAGTTTGATGGCCACCTGCGCCCGCACACCCGACAGCAAGTGATCGAGCCGGTGCGAGATGGGCTGGCCGATGTTGACCGTCACCCCCTGTAGCTGATCCATTTTTTGACGGATGTCAGCC
>JBBQLG010000261.1:0-3680 GCA_038327655.1 Cytophagales bacterium | reverse complement strand
CACAACCGCCGACCCCGCCGTGATGTCGGTCCTGAACATGCACACGATTTATATGTCGCCCAACGAAGTAGTGGTGATGCAGCGCGTGGCCTTCGATCCCGCCCTCACCGCCGATCTGGTCAGCCACGCTATCCACCGGATATCCAATACGTTACGCACGGAAGTACCTGACATTCGGCAGATTTTTGTGGAACCGGGCATTGCTCCGCCAGAGGTGGGTAAAGAGTCGTAAGTCTGGGAGTCGTAAGTGCTTCGCGTTCAGCCATCCGCACGCGAAGCACTTACGACTCCCAGACTTACGACTCTTTACCTACTCCCTTACGACTTTTCCTTCCACTTCCTTCCTCCGCATAGCCACGACAACCACCGGTGGCCGCACGATGTGGACGATGAAATAGCAGCCAATGAGCACCACCACGCCCACCAGAACGCTGGGCATGGGCTGAAGTTTCAATTTGGCACTAAGCGCAAATAGCAACGGATTGCTGATCAGCAAAAACACCAGCGCGTTCCGGGCCATGAGCCACAATACCGGCGACTGCCAGCCGCGCCGCACCCAATAGCCCACAAGCAGGTATACGGCGTATAAGAATCCCCAGGAGCCACAAATCCAGACAATGGAGGGCGGAAATCGGCTTGGAAAAGCCTTATTCACAGCGTAATAGCCGATCATTCCCAGCGAACCCAGCGCCGAGACAACGGCTACTGTCCAATCCCAGCGGGTGTGGAACCGGGCGAAGTATATGCCCGCCACAAAGAAAACGAGATGCTGCACCACCGGAAACGCCGTGGCCTCGCGTGAACCAATGAGTAGCGCCAACATTGGGTGGGGCGTGAAATTGGCGGGAATGATCAGCGAAACCGCCACGGCCCCCGCCCCTACCAGCCGCATACCCCAACGCGAATACGACAGCCGCTTGAACAAGCCGAAAAACAGCAGCGATGCCAGCGTGAGGATGAAAAATGACAGCAGAAATTCGGAATACAACGCGATGTCGCGGAGCAGCAATACGTCGATTAATCGACTCGTGGTGAGAGGTATAGCCTGGCCCGTACGGGTGGGTAGGAAAATCGTTGCCATCACCGCCGAAGTGTAGTAGGTCAGCAATAACACAACCGCCGTACGGGTTAGTTTTCCGGCTACGGCGGCCCATTCTTTTGAGAAATAAGCCGCGCAATAGGCATAACCGAAGCAGAAAAAGAAGCCCGCAAAGGCAATCAGGTTGCCAAAAGCGGTGTAAGCATAGCATACCTGACTCAGGCGGTTGCCGGGAATGATCGTGCCCAGCAACTGGAAACTATGCCCCAATACCATGCCTCCCACCAGCAACGCCTTGATGTAATCAATCGTCGTGTAATCGTCTTTCATACGTTGGCAGATTAATACGAAAGCAAAATAAACGACAAACTGGCAGTTCTCCGAAGTATTGATTAGCTGGTCTTCAGCGGCAATTGCAGATGTCAGAGATGTGGCTGCTCCGTGCGTACCATTAGCTTCTCAGCATCTGAATGGCACCATTCCTGTCAACTACATTGCTGCAAATCAGCTAGTTATGTTGTAAATAATCACGAATGGGTATGTCTGTTCACTGGCTACCTTTTCTTGAAAATCAATAGCCGATCATGCGCCAACTGCTCTTTATCACGCTTCTGCTCGTTGCTCAAACGCTGACCGTTTCTGCTCAGAAATTTGGCAAATTAGTCCGTCAATATCCGGGTATCGTGTCGTTTACCTTCCGCGACGAATTTGCCAAAGACGTACCCGCCACCCTCGACCATATCAAGCAGTTGGGCATCACCGATCTGGAGCTTTCCAACCTCTTCGGCAAGACCGCGCCGGAGTTTCGTACCTGGCTCGACGAGCGGGGTATCAAGTGCAGCAGCTACGGCGTGAGCTACGACGATATTCAGAAAAAGCCCGCCGAGGTGCTACAAAACGCCAAAACGCTGGGCGTACAGTTTGTTCGCGTGGCCTGGATTCCGCACGAAGGTGCGTTCGACACCACGATGGTGCGCAAGGCGGCGGCGGTGTTCAACACCTTCGGCCAACTGGCCCGGCAGCAGGAGCTTACCTTTTGCTACCATAACCACGGCTACGAATTTACCCCTTACGGCACGGGAACCCTCTACGACGAACTGGTACGCCTGACCAACCCTGATTATTTATCATTTGAAATGGATATTGCCTGGACGTTTTTGCCCGGCCAAAACCCCGCCACCCTGCTCGAAAAATACCCGCAACGATTCCGGCTCATGCACCTCAAAGACGTCCGCAAGGGTGTTCCGGGCAACGATCAGGGCAAGCTCGCCAACGAAAACTCGGTGGTCCTCGGCACTGGCCAACTCGACTGGCCCGCCATCCTGAAAGCCGTCAACAAATCGGGCGTCGTCCACCTCTACATCGAAGACGAAAGCCAGGCCGCCGCCCAGCAAGTGCCGCAAAGCATCGCTTATTTGAAGGGTCTATAGGTGGAAATGGCTGAATGGCCTTATACATTTATACATGGGAGGCAATAGGCACTCAACATACCCCTATGACCTCTTATTGCCCCTATCTGCTCTTCGGCCTATTTACTTTAACAGCCTGCCAGCCAGTACCAGCCGACTGCTCCATTACCTATAAAAGTCTGACCCTATGTTTTAACTTAACCGTGGGTGAGATGGTCGACAAGTATAAACTGAGCTATAAGCCACCAGGCTACTATTATCGGTACTTAGAGGATGCTGATAGTACCCTTCTCGTTTTACACTATAAATCGCAACCGTTTGATTTTGATAATGAAAGTCAGCCAGCGACGGCTCTCTACGGACGTGAAGTTGATGCCTACACATTTGATATGCCCACTAAGAAAGGTTTATTTGACCGACAGGCTAAAAAGCTGGAGGCATTGTCAGGTAGTAGGCTAACCCTATCAAGGCAGAAAACAAGTTGGGCAAACTATTCGTCGATCGAGGAAACAACCAGCCTACCCAACAAAGGCACATTTGCCCTTGCCGGGGCTTGGACAAAAGACAGCATACTATATGGCTGTGGGCGAAGTGCCAAGACATGTCGTAAGGCAATCTGAGTGCATAAGGGTAACAATTGCCAAAGGGAGAGACGCCAGGAGCTTAAGAGTGATAATGCACGCTTATGGTAGCGGCTAAAAATCAAGCTACCATTCTGTTTAGCATCTTAACTCTGAATTGAACAACACCCTGAAGCGAAAACAGGTAACGACGTCGACAGTATGATTTCACAGACCAGTCCGTTTCCCTACAGCCTCACCGACACATTCTCCTGCGTGAAAGCGGGCGTGTCTTCCTGGGTTTTTAAGTATTCTTCGCGCTGCTTGAGCTGGAATTTCAACGAGGCAATTTCAGCCGTAAGGCGTTGCCATTCAGCGTCCTGCGTGAAATCGTAGGTGGTGCGTTTGGTGATCTGGACGCTGGCCGTGCTGTAGTTGATCGTGTTTTGGCGCACAATGGGGTTATCGGCTCCATCATCGTCCGAATCATCGAGTGAGGTAGCCGAGGTGGTGGGGACGGGCAGGTTGGCGGCGGTCGAAAACGAGTCGGTAGTACCCACGTCATCACCATCGGCGGAGGGACTAAGAGGAGCCACGGTGGGCTGCTGCGTAATGGCCCGCAACTCCTGCGCCTGCGCCACACTGTGGTTTTTAAGCTGGGCAATGATGGTC
>JBBQLG010000260.1:0-3692 GCA_038327655.1 Cytophagales bacterium | reverse complement strand
TTTCGGACCGAAAGCGGAGCGGGGGTGTATGCCCGAATTTCGGGGTTTGTCTCCACCATGAGAAAGAACGGTCGGAACGCGGTCGATGAATTAGCCAGCGTTCTGGGCGGCAGCTTCCAATGGGCTACCTAAATAGTTACTAAATTTTTTTACTCTTGTAATAAAACATTTTTCGAGTCAAGAGCCGTTACATAGCTTTGCTGGCTATTGCCAGACGCGCCGACCAAAACCTAATGTACTACAAGGAAACCGGCCGACGCTTCGGCGATACCAACGGCGACCTCTACAGCCTGCAAACCATCGTGGAGGCCTGCAAAGCGGCCAAACAAACCGCAGCCGCCAGCAAATACGACGCTATTTTTCAGAAGCACCTGAACGCGCTGGGATAGGGTTACGCAAATAACCATCAAC
Organism: Cytophagales bacterium; assembly: GCA_038327655.1. GTDB lineage: Bacteria > Bacteroidota > Bacteroidia > Cytophagales > Spirosomataceae > JBBQLG01. The sequence goes on along the minus strand of JBBQLG010000260.1, from coordinate 3,281 downwards.
TAAAACAGGCCTGGTCATCACGACCGGGCCTGTTTTGGTTGATATCGAATTAGCTATCTACTCATCCGTGAAAGAAATCCTTCATTTTCTCGAAGAAGCCCTTATCGTTCTTGTTGGGCTTGGGGTGGAAGTTGGGCGAGTTGCGGAGTTTCTCTAAAATAGTCCGCTCGTCGGCCGACAGCACTTTTGGGGTCCAGACGTTGACGTGAATCAACTGGTCACCGCGTCCGTAGCCGTTCAACTCTTTGATGCCTTTGCCCTTGAGCCGCAGGATTTTACCGCTCTGCGTACCCGGTTCGAGGGTGATTCTGGCCCGGCCGTCGATGGTGGGAACTTCGGAGCTGGTACCGAGGGCTGCGTCGACAAAGTTGATGTACAGGTCGAATACAACATTGCTACCGTCGCGCTTCAGGTCCTCGTCTTCTTCCTCCTCCACTACGATCAGCAGGTCACCGGCGACTCCGCCACGGGGCGGCACGTTGCCTTTGCCCTGTACCGAAAGCTGCATTCCCTCAGCCACACCCGCCGGAATCTTGAGCGGAATCACGTCTTCCTGCAACACCCGACCTTCACCAAAACAGGTATCGCAACGGTCGGTGATAATTTTACCGTCGCCGTTACAGGTCGGGCAGGTATTGGTCGATACCATCTGCCCCAGCATGGTATTCACCACTTTACGGGTTTGACCGGAGCCGTTACAGGTGGTACAGGTTTGGACGGCGGTTCCGTTTTTGGAGCCGTTGCCCCCGCAGGTGTCGCAGGTGACGTGCCGTTTTACTTTTATTTTTTTGTCGGCTCCGTTCGCGATTTCCTGGAGATCAAGTTTCAGTTTGATGCGAAGGTCCGACCCGCGCCGAACGCGTTGCCGCTGGCCACCCGCACCGTTGCCCCGGTTGAAGAAAGACCCAAACGGGGTGTCATCACCGAAAATATCGCCGAACTGACTGAAAATATCGTCCATCGACGGGCCACCCGGTCCATAGTTTCCGCTGGCAGCACCCCCCATACCGGCATGACCAAACTGGTCGTAGCGGGCTTTTTTCTGGGGATCACTCAGGGCGTCGTACGCTTCTGCGGCCTCCTTAAACTTGTCCTCGGCCGTGGGGTCGTCGGGGTTCTTATCGGGGTGATACTTAATGGCCATCTTGCGGTAGGCCTTCTTGATATCCTCCGCCGACGCCGATTTGTCGATACCCAGTATTTCGTAATAATCTCGTTTCGTAGCCATTAGCTGCCTATAATCACTTTCGCAAAGCGGATCACTTTGTTGTTCAGGTAATATCCCTTTTCAATTTCGTCGATAACTTTACCCTTCAGGTCGTCGCTCGGCGCGGGAAATTGGGTAACCGACTCGTGCAAATCGGCATCAAACACTTCGCCCTTTGCTGCCATCGGCTTCAATCCTTTGCCTTCGAGCGTTTTCACTAATTTGTGCTGGATAATAGCCATGCCCTCTTTCAACATAGCCACATCGGTCGAAGTTTCCAGGGCCTGCTTCGCCCGCTCAAAGTCATCGACGACGGGTAATAACGACACCATCAGGCTCTCGTTGGCAGTGGAAATAAGGTCGAGTTTTTCTTTGGCCGTCCGCCGACGGAAGTTCTCAAAATCGGCGTATAGACGCAGGTATTTATCTTTCAGTTCGGCAATCTCCCGGTCTTTGGCATCGGCCTTATCGGATGGCTCCGACGTGATGGACTCCCCTTCAATGGTGCCGCCGTTCACGTTGATGGCTTCGTCGGTAGTCAGCGTATCCGATACAGCATCGGTTACATTGTCAGATGGAGTATTCGTTGCTTGTGGTTCTTCGTTCAAAATGTCTTCGTTATTCATAGTTGCTGGCCTCTTTCGCTTCCAAAACATACGCGCAAATATGGGCAATTAACAGGCCAAAACCATCGCTGCTGACAAGTTGACACGGTTTTACACCAAATGCCCCGGCGCAATTTTGGGGATTCTTTCGTTGTCTAATTCGGTTCTACCCATACCTATAGCTCTAACCGTGTCGCACCGAATCAACCATACAGCCTCTATAAAAGCCAAAGCTGCCGAGTTAGGCTTCGATTTCTGTGGTGTGGCCAAAGCGGATTTTCTGGAAGAAGAAGCCCCCCGGCTCGAAGCGTGGTTGAAAAACGGCATGAACGGGCAGATGCACTACATGGCCAATCATTTCGATAAACGGCTCGACCCGCGTTTATTGGTCGATGATGCCAAATCGGTGGTGACGGTGCTGCTGAATTATTACCCCGAAACCCGCCTGCCCGAAGGCGACGACGACTATAAGATTTCTAAATACGCTTACGGGACCGACTACCATTTTGTGCTAAAGGACAAGCTGAAAGACCTGCTTCAGTTTATCCAGGACGAAATCGGCGAAGTGGGTGGCCGCGCCTTTGTCGATTCGGCTCCGGTGATGGATAAGGTCTGGGCGAAGCGAAGCGGTACGGGCTGGGTGGGGAAGCACTCGAACCTGATTAACCGCGAGATCGGCTCGTACTTTTTTATCGGCGAACTGATTCTCGACCTCGACCTGGAGCCGGACGGTCCCATTGCCGACTACTGCGGCACCTGCACCCGCTGCATCGACGCCTGCCCGACCGATGCCATCGCCGAACCGTATGTGGTTGATGGCAGCAAGTGCATTTCTTATTTCACGATTGAACTGAAAGAAGCTATTCCGGCCGAGGTAAGCGGTCAGTTTAAGAACTGGGCCTTCGGGTGCGATATCTGCCAGGATGTTTGCCCGTGGAATCGCTTCGCCAAACCCCACAAAACGCCCGCATTCGACCTGAATCCCGCCCTGAGTACTTTCACGAAAACGGACTGGGAGGAAATCACCGAAGACGTCTTTCGGGAGGTGTTCCGGCGTTCGGCGGTGAAACGGACCAAGCTGGAAGGCCTGCGCCGAAACCTACTTTTTCTGGGTGACCTACCGTTGGATAAATCGTAACAAATGATTATTTGTTGATTGAATGTCTCTTGTTAGCTTGCGGAGTAACTTAGGGTGACTAATCTTTTTCTATCCATGCCCCGCAACCGTGCCCAAACCGAACAACGGCTGATTGACGCCGTTGGTCAGCTCCTGCTCGAAGAAGGAATTGAATCTGTTCGCATTAACCGAATTGCCAGCCGGGCCAGGGTAAATAATACTAAATTAAATTTAGGATGACGTATTTTTGACTATGAACTACGCCGTATTGATTCCCGAAACAGTTGAGCAACTGACTCAACTCGAAGCCCGCCAGCGGCTGGCCATCCACCGTGACCGCGTTCGCTTTATT
>JBBQLG010000259.1:0-3836 GCA_038327655.1 Cytophagales bacterium | reverse complement strand
GGTTTGGGCCGCATCGACCGTGACCTGCCAGGGACCAGACGCTTTTTCCCCGTCGAAAAAGTGATTCATGGCCGTGAAATACCGGTTGCTAAACGCTACGTCGAGTTGCTCCATGTCTGCCGGATTAGCAAATATCCCCAGCCGCAAGCCCTCGGCCACGCGCTGCGTAACGAGCTTATAGACCGCGCAGAAATACCCCATCGGGTTATTCTGCGACCGGAACTGCCGCGCCACTTTGTCGAGGTAAAAAATCACGTCGTCGATGTGTTCCAGGGGTGGCACCCGGAAGTCGGGCATATTGGCTTCCCAACTGTCGGTGAGGGCCGAGGGCAAGTAAAACTGTTCGTTTTTGGCGGCGTTGGTGAAGCGCAGAATCTGCCCGATTAGCTCGTTGCTAAACGCCCTACCCATGGCGGCCATCAGCAGGTTGGTGTCGTCCAGTCCGCGTACGCTTTTGTCAAACCAGCCCACTGCTTTCATAATGAGCGAGTTATCAGCATCGGCGGCGGGTATCTCCAGCATAGTAGCATAGTGATCGCCCACAAAAAAGCGCACGAAATAAGGCGTCAACTGCTTCAGCGGACCGATAATCAACTTACTGTTCATCAGATCGATACAAGCCTGTGTCAACTCCGTGCCTTCTATAGATGGCCCCGACTGATGCGCCAGTATGGCCTCCATCAGGGCGCGGCATTCATCCTCGTCCTCGGTCAATAAATCATCGTCGATCCCCATCATATGCCCCACCACGCGCCAGAGGTGCAGGTAGGCGGCGCGTTGTTCGGGCGTGAGCATAATGCCCAGTTGGGTCAGCCCGTCGAGAATGACCACGCCGAAGGAAAGCAACGTACCCACCAGGTCTTCCTGGTTGATGGGGACGCCGAAGGTGGCCGCGTCCCAGTTTCGCTCCTGAGCAAAATGGCGGATAGTGGCGTGCATGAGCCGCACTTTTTGGGTGCCCACCACGGCAGTCCCGTCCTGCTCGAAGTTGTTGACGGTCATCATATCGACCACAAACTGCGCCGTTTCCATGAGGCGTCGGCTGAACGCGTCGAGGCTTCCGTCGTGTACGCGCAAACGACCGGTTCGGTAGAGGACTTTGGCCCCGCGCCAGCAGGTGTAACAGGTGGGTAGCGACTTGCAGAGCAGAATGAGCAGAATTTTGGGGCCGTGCTGCGTAAAGACGTCGGCGGCGGTCATGAGTTTGAACGGCTCGGCGTAGGCGGGCAGGTGCCGCGTTTGCACGAAATAGCCCTCCACTACCCGCTTCACCGCGTCGGGCAGGACGTCGAAGGCGGGGTTGGGAAATTGCCGGTTGCGCACCAGCATCTGGAAGATCAAATCGACTTCACCCTTCTGGTTATCAGCCAGTAAGGTGGTGATCACACCGTCGGCCAGGGGATCGCCCATGCCGCGCTTAGTCTGTAAAAAAGCCTCCGGCCAACGGGTTTCGGGGGCGGTTTGGTCAGCATTTTTGATTGTTGATTCGCGGTTCAGGGGAGGCTGTTCCGACAACGCACGAACCGATTCTGGGGCCGAAATCGTGGGCGTTCCTATTGGTGTTTCGGGCATTTTTTTGCCCGAAATAACCTCGATAAACTTCGTGGAAAGGCTCAGGAAACCCTTGTCGTTGGGGTGAATTTCATCGTACCAATAATCGGCGAGCCGGGCGGTCCGTTGCACCGTGCCGCGCAGGTCGAGGTAAGTGACGTTGGTGTATTCGGCGGCTACTTTCTTCAGCGCGTCGTTGAACGAGTCGATGATGAAATGGGCAATGCGTTCGCGGTCGGCTTCGGCCCTGATGCCCCGGTCGTTGAGCACGTCGCCCATCCAACTCGTTGTGCCAGGCAACGACTTGTCATCTCCCCGTGGAATGACGTAATCGTAGCCATGCACCACGATTTTCACGTCGGGATGGCCCAGATTCACCAGCCGCAGAATGCGCCTGTATCGCTCACAGACAGTCGTTAATGTATCAGCGAAAGCATCCGTAAAATACCGCGAGGGGCCGGTTTGGGCCGCATCGGGCGTAGCGCGAATCAGGCCCGAGAAGGCTTCACCGAGTAGGTCATTACCGCCACCACTGAGCAGAAAATAGGCCGGTTTCACCTGGTCGATAGACTCCAGAAACTCGCTGTTCTTCAGGTAATCGGCCAGCGTGGCCCCCGCCGCCGCCACGCTGTAAACGTTGTAGACGCCGCCGAGATAATCGAGAATGTCGCGGAGCAAAAATGGGTACTGAAACCACGAATCGCCCTCGGCCACGATACGTAACCGGTCGGGGTAGCGAATCAGGCTTTGCTCGTATTGGCGGTTCCGAACCCGCTTGGCCACGCCGTTCGCCACGGCCAGCGTCAGGTCGGTCCACAGCCCGCGCTGCCCGGCATCGGGTTCAATGACCTGAATGCCTTCGCGCAGTTTCAGGCCCGGCTCCATCGGCTTCGATAGGTCGGGTTCGTAGTACAGACCGAGCGCGAAATCGGCCATGATGTCTTCGTGTTGGGCGTCGGCGGGGGGAGCCAGCATTTGGCCAAGTTCGTCGGCCCGGACGGTGTTGTAGAGCGGGTTAACCAGTTGCAGCGTCAGGGTCTGCGTACTCCAGTCGGGCAGGGGTTCAGTTTCGTCGGCAAACAGGTCGAACCCACCGCGCGCATCGGTGGGCCGGAGTTTGTCGGCCAGCACCGGCGGCGATGGTAACGCGCTCATTTTCAGCAGGGCCAGCGTTGTTTCCGACAGTGGATCGGTCGTGACCAGCAGCTTGATTTGCTCCGTCGAAATGGGCCAGTTGTACTGCCTAATCACATCCTCCAACACCAGTCGAATGGTAGTCTGACGGCCCGTGGGGGCCTTTTTACTGGCCGCACCCAGGGTCACGCTCTGCCCCGGTTCGAGCCGACAGTTGGTGGGTAAAAAGTTGGGGGACGCCATAAAATCCCGCGACAGATACAGGGCCGTGCAGTACACGGGCTGGTCGGTGGGGTTGGTCAGTTTGATGGTCAGCGTGGTACTCCAGTTGCCGTCCTGCTCTGAGAAAGCCACCGGAATTGGAGCCGTGTGCGGATCAGTTATGGGCGTTGGGGCATCGGCCAGCGTCAGTTCTACGGCCAAAACGGGCTGGGTGGCAGCGGGGTTACGCAGGTTTTTGAGGTATTGCCACTGACTCAGGTGGTGCAGGTAATCGGCCAAAATTGCAATCGCCTGCGGGTCGTCGGCGCGTAGAGGACGAATCAGGGGACGGTTCGCGTCCTGCGGGTTTGGCCGGTCCGACGCTCGCCGAATCGGTGCGGTGCCGGGTTTGGTGAGGTAAAAGAGGCCGTTGCGCACGTGGAGGGTATAATCGGCGCGGGTTTCGTCGTCTTCGGCAGTAAACACCGTCTCTGGTTTGCCTACTTGCCCGTCCAAACCAGGTCGCGCCATCAGCCGTTGCAGCAGATCGGTTTGGTCGGCAGAGGGGCCACCGTGGTTGATCAAATGCAGCCGGACGGGTTGGCTCATCAGGCCCGCCACCGTGGTTTGGTACACCGCCGTTTGGTCCAGCTTTGCCGCCACGTCGTCGGCCACGGTCAGCACCGTATAGTCAGCCCCAACCTGCTTCACACCCGCCGGGTAAGCCATTTTCGTGGCGGCATCGTGCAGCAAAATTGGCCCATCGGCGGGTCGGGAGGCCATACCGTGTATGGCTCCCACATCGAGTAGCCAGCCTTTTTGAGCGTTGAACGTCGCCGAAACAGACAATGTATTTTTGTCGATAGGTCGGTTTAGAAACCCCCGTTCCAGCACCCAATCATCCTGACCATCAGGCACGTACACACGGGGCCGTTGCTCATAGCCGAACC
>JBBQLG010000258.1:0-3847 GCA_038327655.1 Cytophagales bacterium | reverse complement strand
ATTGGGCTTCGTGCGTCCTTCGATAAAATTGGCCAGTTTGCCGACCGTAGGAAACTGGTAGAGTTTGGTCACGGGAACGTCGTAGCCCCGTTCCTGCCGGAGCAGCGAAACGGTTTTTACCGCCAAAAGCGAATTGCCGCCGAGTTCAAAAAAGTTGTCGTCCAGACCTACCCGGCTCACTTGAAGAACCTCTTTCCAAACGGAAATCAGGCTGTTCTGAAGGGCATTACCGGGGGCCACGTAGGCGTTGGTCAGCAAGTCCGACGCATCAGGATTGGGCAGGGCGTTCCGGTCCACTTTACCGTTTGAGGTAAGCGGAATGGCTTCTACCGGCATCAGTAGAGCAGGCACCATGTAGTCGGGCAGGCGGGTGTACAGGAATTGGATGAGGTCGGCCCGGCCCACTACGCCGGTCTGAACCACGTAGCCAACCAGCCGTTTACTGCCTCCTGCATCGTCTTTGGCCACCACAACGGCTTGTTTCACGCCTGGATGTTGGAGCATCACCCCTTCAATCTCCCCCAATTCGATACGGTAGCCGCGTATTTTGACCTGCTCGTCGATGCGGCCCAGATACTCCAGATCACCGCCGGGTAACTGCCGGGCCAAATCACCGCTGCGGTAAAGCCGGGCTTTCGGTTCGGGGCTGAATGGGTGGGGAATAAAGCGTTGGGCGGTGAGTTCGGGCTGGTTCAGATACCCCCGCGCCAACCCTGCCCCGCCGACGTATAGTTCGCCGATTTCACCCGGTAGCACTTCGTTTTGGTTAGCATCCAGCACGTAGGTCGTGAGTGTAGGAATGGGTTTGCCAATGGGTGATCCGCGTTCCGGCGTTCGGGTGGAACCATTCAGGAGGTCATCATCGAGAGCCAGATAGGTCACGTGTACGGTCGTCTCGGTGATGCCGTACATATTGATAAGCTGACAGTTTGGGTAAGCCCCTTTCCAGGGTTTGAGTTTGGCCGGATTCAGGGCTTCGCCCCCAAAAATTACGTAACGAACAGCCAGGACTTCACGGGTCCCAACCACCTGTTCCTGTAGTACATAAAACGCCGATGGGGTCTGATTCAGCACGGTTACACCCTGGTCGGCGAGTAGCTTACCGAATAGGCGGGCATCCTGAGCCACCGATTTGGGAACCACTACTAAGCGACCGCCAAAAAACAAGGCACCGTACATCTCCCAAACCGAAAAATCGAAGCAGAACGAGTGAAACATCGTCCAGACATCGCCCGCCCCAAAGTCGAACAGGGGCGTGTCGGTTATAAACAGCCGCACCACGTTTTCGTGTTCGATCACTACACCTTTGGGTCTGCCCGTGGAGCCGGATGTATAAATCACGTAAGCCGCGTTCTGGGGGGTCAGGCCCGTTTGCGGGGCCACTATTGACTCGTTGCGGATGGTTGGCCAGTCGCCGTCGATCCAGACAAGGGTTGATGCTAACCCGGCTTCGGTCAGTTTAGCGCGGGAGCGATCATCCCCGACCACCACCGGCCCGTTCACGTCGGCAAGGATGTAGCGGATTCGTTCTTCGGGATAATCGGGGTCGATGGGAACGTAGGCACCACCGGCTTTCAGCACACCCAGCAAGGCAATAATCATAGCCAGAGAGCGATCCAGACAAACCGGCACCAATGTCTCCCGATCTACCCCGCACCGGCGTAAATAGTGAGCAAGCCGGTTCGATTGCTCATCCAGTTCCCGGTACGTTAGCTGCTGATTTTCAAAAACGACCGCAACGGCATCCGGCGTTCTGGCGGCTTGTTCAACCAACAGATCGACCAGAGTCTTGTCTTTCGGGTAAGAGACAGCCAACGTTGATTCGGTTGAGGACGTGATAGGTAGTGTGTTGCTCATAGGAAAAAGAGTGTAGAAAACGGCATCAATACATCGCCAAATAGAACTGTGTCAGGGAGAAACCGGGGCTGCGTTCAGCCAGTCGCTGACGAGATAAGCGTACATCACTTTGTCCAGCACGATTCCGTCTTTCACGGCGGCCCCACGCAGCAGGCCCTCGCGCCCAAAGCCCACCTTTTCGAGCACTTTTATGGAGCCAGCGTTGTGGGCATATGGCATAGCATAGAGCCGGTTCAGGGTCAGCTCGGTGAAGGCATAGTTCGTAATGGCCCGCAGAGCCGCCGTAATGATGCCCTTCCCCCAGTATGATTCGCCGAGCCAATACCAGACTTCGGCGGTGTACCGCTCAATATCGTCGCCGATACGAAGGCCGATGTTACCCACGGATTCCCCATTAACCTCGATAGCGAAGTTGGTTTCGAGTTCAGGGTCAACCACAAACTGAATCCAGCGTTGGGCATCGACGGGGGTGTAAGGATAAGGGAAACTATCGCGCAGGTTCAGCCAGATCGCTCTACTGTTGGCGTGGGTGTACAGGGTTTCTTCATCGCCAAACCGCCAGGAACGCACAATACAGGGGCCGCAATTAATTGTCATCGGCAAACAGGAAGTAATGAACCTGAACACTATTGTTTTGACTCAACTATGTCATTCCTTTAATACATTTATTGTGCCTGAATCGCGACTTAATCGTGCATCTACTATGGACGCTAACTGATTTTGTCACTTCGCTAACTCCGTTTCCACGAATAGTGCAGTATCCTTCGGCTCGTCGGTGGTGTTGAACTGACCCCGATTCTTGTTCCTGAAATACGTGTCCAATGCCCGCTTGCCAAACTGGTGAAACACCACCGGCGTAACGATAATGTCGAGTAACGTACTGGAAATCAGGCCGCCCAGAATCACCGTTGCCACCGGATAGAGAATTTCCTTGCCTGAAGCCTGCGGGTCCAGCGTGAGCGGAATCAGGGCTAAGGCCGCGACCAACGCCGTCATCAGCACCGGCACGAGCCGTTCCAGCGATCCCCGGACGATCATCGCTTCGGAGAACGCTTCGCCCTCCTGCTCGATGAGGTGGATGTAGTGCGAGATCATCATGATCCCGTTGCGGGAGGCAATGCCCGTCAGGGTGATGAAACCCACCAGCGTGGCCACCGAAAACGTCCCGCCCGTCAGCAGCACCGCCACCACGCTGCCAATCAGGGCCAGCGGCACGTTCAGCATAATCTGTAATACGATCCGGGACGATTTGAAATGACTGTACAGCACCAGAAATATGCCTAAAACGGAGAAGATGCTCAATAGCCCGATCAGGCTCGTGGCGGCCTGCTGACTCTCGAACTGCCCGCCGTACTGCACAAAATAACCCGTCGGCAGTTTCACGTCCCGGCTGATGCGGGCTTGCAGTTCTTTGACCGTGCTGCCCAGATCGCGGCCCTGCACGTTGCACGAAATCACGATCCGGCGCAGGGTGTTCTCGTGCGAAATCGAATTGATCGAACTGGTGTAGCCGATGTCGGCCACCTGCGCCAGAGGAATGGCGTTGCCCTGCGCGTCGCTGATCTGGGCCGACTTGATTTTGTTAAGATCAATGCGCTCGTCGTTCTGCACCCGGAGCAGAATATCGAACGTTTTGGGGCCGTCCAGCACCTGCCCGGTGACTTTGCCGTTGTAGAAAACCTCCAAGTTTTCGGCCACCCGGCCCGCCTGAATTCCGTAGCGTTGCAGCGCGTCGCGCCGGAGTTTGACCAGCAACTGCGGCACCATCACCTGCTTCTCGATCTGCACATCCACCGCGCCTGGCACGGCCAGGATCGTCTGCCGGATTTTCTCGGCGTTGGTTCGCAGGTCGTTCAACTCGTTGCCGAAGAGTTTGATGGCCACCTGCGCCCGCACACCCGACAGCAAGTGATCGAGCCGGTGCGAGATGGGCTGGCCGATGTTGACCGTCACCCCCTGTAGCTGATCCATTTTTTGACGGATGTCAGCC
>JBBQLG010000257.1:0-3878 GCA_038327655.1 Cytophagales bacterium | reverse complement strand
AATGCAGACTCATTCTTGTGAATTACCTATGGTCTGCCGGCATTACCAATAGCGGGTTTACCGGAAGCCCACTTTTTCTTGCCGGATAGTACATTTTTCTTGTGGAGTAATTTACCGGGATGAGTAACTTTGGCTGCCTTCACGTAACTTAATCGAATGGACCGCACTTATTCTCCGCTTCTGTCATGTCGATACGGGTTGTCTCACAGGTGGGTTATGCAATAGGATTCTGGTTGATGACCTGTACCGTTGGCAGGGCCAAAGAACCCGTGTACCTGACCCTGAACCCCGAACGGATGCTGTATGCCCGCGCCGTTGAGCAACAGGCTATTGCCGCCAACGACTCCCTGCTGCTGGCCGAAGCCTGGTATCTGTACGGCAAAACCTACGTACTTGCGGGTGATTACCGCACGGCACAGGCCTATTTCGTGAAATCCCTGCGGGTGCACGAACCACGGGGCGATTCCTTTGAGTTAAGTCGGCTGTACGTTCGGCTGAGCGAAAACGAAGAGCGACTCGGTCACACCGACAAGTCCCTGCGCTTTGCCAATCGTTCGCTGGCCATTGCCCGCCGGATTCACTCGGACAAAGCACTGATTCGGGCCTACGGGGCGTTGGGTGACATCTACGCGAGCCTGTGGGACGGAAATCTAACCGGTAATCAGCGGACCTACACGCGAATATTGGCCTACTACAAAAAGACGGAAGAACTTTGTTACAAACTCCACGACACGCTGGGCATTGCCGAAGCGAGCGTGGACCTGGGCGCACTGTTTACCCGCGTAAAAGACCCACAGGCGGTGCCGTACCTCGAGAAAGCACTGCGTTTGTTCGTGTTGCTCGATGAAGACGGCGTTCGGGTGAAGGCGATGGCCCATTTGTCGGCCGCTTACCGGATGACCGGTCGCTACCCGCTGGCCTTTCAGACCCTGCAAAACGCCGAACAGTTTTACATAAACCGGAAGCTGAATGAATACGACATCCGGCTGTTGCTGGAGCGGAACTATGTCAATTACTACACGGCCAAACGCGAGTGGAAATCCGCGTTTGAGCACGCGCAGAAACTGGCTGCCTTAGAAAAAAATCAGCTATTGGCCGATAACGACGGCGCCATTACCCGGCTGAATATTGAGTACGAAACCGGCAAAAAGGAAGTCCTCCTGAAGGCCCAAAAACGGGAGTTGGCCCTCCGGCTGGAGACGCTAACCACGCAGCAGCGGTTCACCATCGTTACGCTGATGCTGTTTGTGATAGCCGTTGGCATGAGCCTGACCTTTTTTCGGCTGAATCTTAAAAGTCAACGCATCAGCCGCCGAAACGAGGAACTGGTGAAGGAGCAGAACCACCGGGTAAAGAATAATCTACAGGTGGTGTCGAGCCTGCTTAGTCTGCAATCGAAACGGCTCACCGACGAAGCGGCCCGGACCGCGGTGGAGGAAAGTCGGCTGCGAGTACAGTCAATGGCCATCCTGCACCAGCGGTTATACGATGGCGGTAAATTAGCCGAAGCTAACCTCGACGATTTTATCCGGGAAGTGGTGGTTGGTGTACTGAAAGCCTATGGCTACCCGTCCGTACACCCCCGCTTCGCCATTGATAATATTACCCTTTCGGCTGATAAGGCCGTACCGCTCGGTCTGATTCTGAACGAATTGACGACAAACGCCTGTAAATATGCCCTCCCGGATAATGACAACCCCGAATTCAGCGTTACCTGTCACCGAAAGGCAACTAAAATTCAGTTTACCGTCACCGATAATGGTCCCGGACTGGAGCGGTCCGACGTTTCGGGTCCTGATTATTCTGCCGCCGACACATCGAAAAATGGCTGGGCGGATCAATCAGTGGTCAGTACAGCAGCCTCAACCCTGCCGGTTTCGTTCGGGATGCAACTGATTCAGGCGCAGGTGGAGCAGTTGGGGGGCATCAGTACATTCGGTTCCCCAATCACGGGTCGGGGTGTCGTATTTACACTGGAATTTAAAGGGTAGCGCGGATGGATTCATTGAAGATTCTGATTGTCGAAGACGAGACCATCACGGCGATGGACCTGCGCGAAACGCTCCACGAAGCCGGTCACCAGGTAACGGCCATCGCCCGGACTTACCAGCAGGCCGTAGAGTCTGTCCGTACGCAACCACCCGACTTAGCCCTGATCGATATTCACCTCGGCCTCAGTGCGCCAACGGGTGGCATTACCACGGCAAAAGAACTGCTGATTCTGCACCGGATGCCGATCATCTACCTGACGGCCAACTCCGACTTTCAGACGTTTCAATTGGCCAAAGAAACTCTGCCGGCGGCTTATCTGCTCAAGCCCTTCCGGCACGACGAACTTAAACTACAGGTCGAGCTGGCATACTATTACTTTCAGGCTAACCTGAAAAACAGCAGTGGGTCAACGTTTTCCGGGCCGCTGTACCTGCCGGTCGATAATGGCCACCGGAAAATTGACCCCGGCGATGTGCTGTTTCTGGAAGCTGACGGAGCCTACGCCAAGATTCACGCGGTAGACAGGGAACAGCCGTATCACATCAGCACTAACCTGAGTCATCTGGCGCAGTATTTTCCGCAGCCCAATTTCTACCGCCTGTCGCGGTCGCTGCTCGTGAATCTGGACCGGCTGGAGCGCATGGACCGGAATCACCTGTTTATGGACGACCGCAAAACCGTCATCGAAATACCAGCCGCCAGCCGCAAAGAGTTGATGAAAAAGCTAACCGTCGTGCGGACGAAGTAGAATGAATGAGGATAATACGATGAGCGCAAACCCGTAGCGGCTCTTTCGGGGACTGTTTACAGAGCCTATAATCACTGATAAATTTACACCGAATGGCGGACCAATTTCAGGCGTACGAAGAAGCGGAACCTGACCCATTACTCGCCGATTTCGTGAAACGCTTCTGGCGATTCAGCAACCCGACCGCGTCCGACAAACCATACACCATTCTGCCGGACGGGTACTTCGATCTGATCGTAAAAGTCAGGGATAAGACAATCGTTTCGGTCTCTTTATTCGGCTTGTGCAGTAAAGAACTGGCGGTTTCCGTTCCCGCGTATACTACTGTTTTAGGTGTCTGTTTTAAGCCACTTGCCGCCGACTATATTTTACATCAGCCCATCGCCGATATCTTGAACGGTACCAAAATTTTACTCAACAATTTTTGGGGAGTTGACGCGATGCCACTCAATAATTTCGAGAATTGGACAGCACAAATCACGGACAGAATGCTGCTCGAACTCAGGAAAAATACTCCGGTCGATACCCGCAGACAGGCCATTTTCACGCTGCTGTTTGAATCGAATGGCATGTTGACGGTCAAGGAATTAGCCGATAAACTTTGCTGGAACAGTCGGCAGATTAACCGTTATTTTACGGACCGGTTCGGGCTGTCCGTAAAGGCTTACGGTAATGTACTGCGGTGCTTTGCGGCCTACACGCACATACGCGCCGGTAACTTATTTCCGACTGCTGACTTCTACGATCAGTCACACTTCATCAAAGAAATCAAGAAGCATACCGGTGTACGTCCCGGAGCGCTTTATCAGAATGAAAATGACCGATTTTTACAATTCAGTACGCTGCCCGACGCGTAGGTTTGCCTGACTAAAACGACAGGCAACATGAACAAAGTAAATTACGGCTTCGATGCACCGACCATCATGCGAAACCTCCTTATTGCCGGTATTGCCCTGCCAGTAGCAGGATTTGTTGTTCTCTCCGCAACGGACGGGACTATGGTGCGCCCCATATTTAGGACCACTTGTTAAGTTGGATAACGGGCTAAATTTAGACCCGTATGAAAGGCAAGACCAAGCGCAAGTTTACCGCCGACTTCAAGCTCAAAGTCGTTCTCGAAGTTCTTAAAGAGAAGGAT
>JBBQLG010000256.1:0-3899 GCA_038327655.1 Cytophagales bacterium | reverse complement strand
ACCGATAATAGTGATGTGTAACAAACACTCTTTCAAACGCTGGGCAGGTGTGCTGCTGCTGGCCTTCGGGGTCGGCAGCAGTACCGTCCGGGCGCAGCAGGACAAAATGTTCTCGCAGTACATGTTCAACATGATGGCCCTGAACCCGGCCTACGCGGGCAGCCGCGACGTGCTGAGCATGACGGCCCTCTACCGGGCGCAGTGGGTTGGTATCGAGGGTGCCCCGCAAACGGCCACCTTCACCGCCGACATGCCCCTTAAAAACGAGCGCATCGGCATCGGGCTGCAACTGAGCAACGACAAAATCGGACTCATCAACCAGACCGGCGCGTACCTGTCCTACGCCTTCCGCATCAAACTCGGCGAACGCTCCACGCTGGCGTTGGGGTTGCAGGGGGGCGCGCTGAGCTACAAGGCCAACTACAGCGAAGCCATTCTGTCGCCCGGTGGTATTCCTGATCCGGCTTTCTCGCAGAATTTCAGCAAGATTCTGCCCAACTTCGGTACGGGTATTTACATCAGCAACGACCGGGGGTACATCGGGTTGTCGGTGCCGTACCTGCTCAAGAACCGGATCTCTGATTATGAAACCGCCACCTCCCGCGCCACCCTGCGCCGACACGCCTACGGTACGGCCGGGTTTGTGGTCGGCCTCAGCCCGACGATCAAAATCAAACCGTCGTTCCTGGTCAAATACGCCGAAGGTGCTCCGCTGGGGGTAGACGGCAACGTAAACATCTGGTTCAACGACCGGATTGCGATTGGTACCTCGTTCCGCAAAAACCAGTTCTATTCCTGGAATAACGACAGCAACGACGCCCTCGTGGGGATGGTGGAATTGCAGGTGAGCGATCAGTTGCGGCTGGGCTACGCCTACGACCGGACGCTGAACAACCTGAAGGCGTACGGCCCTAATTCGCACGAGTTTATGTTGCGCTACGAGTTTGGTTTCGGTAAAAGCAAGATCCTGACACCGCGCTATTTCTGATTATTTTCGGCGCAGTATTTGCTGATGAAAAAGGGATATTCGTTGACAACGCTCATGAATATGCCTTTTTCGTGTTTAACCCCATCTGTTCGCCATTCAATCGTTATGGGTATGATTCGTTTAACGTTATTCTGTCTGCTTGCGCTGTCGGTGCTGACACCGGCGCGGGCGCAATCGTTGCTGAAACAGGCCGACCGGCAGTTCGACCGGTTATCGTATATGAGTGCTACGGACCTGTACGAGCAGGTGCTCAAAACACCAGCTGCCCTGACCGAGGGCGAACTGCGGGCGGTACGGGCTAAATTAGCCTACAGCTACCGGCAGATACGGGATACGCCCAACGCCGAAAAGGCCTACCGTGAGTTGCTGAGTGCCGGTGACCTGCCCGTTGAATACGCCGACAGCTATCTGTACTATGCTCAGGCCCTGGCGGCTAACGGCAAATACCGCGAAGCGCAGGAAGCCTACGAAACCTATAATACGCTCCACAAAGAAGACCCGCGCGGCTCTACCTTCACCAAACTGTACCGCGACGTGAGTGTGCTGTCTAAAAATGCGGGCAGCTACAAGGTGAGTTTTCTGGACGTGAACACCACTAAACCGGAGTTCAGCCCGATCTATTACCGGAATGGCCTCGTTTTTGTATCGTCCGGTGGGGGCGGGGGCGGGATGAAACGGGTGTTTGGCTGGAACAACAGCCCGTTTCTGGACTTGTTTTATGTTCCCGAAGTAACGGCACTGAAAGACAATGCCCCGGCCAGTCTGGGCGGAACGCGGAGCAAAAAGACCGCCGGTCCGGCTAAAGCGGGCCGGACACTGGGCCGGGACGATTACACGGCCCGCACCGCCAACGACTCGCGGACGGTGGGCTTTTACGGAGGCACCAACGTAACATCGGGGTTGGGTTATTACGACACGCAGACGACCGAATCGGAGGTATTCAGCAAAACGCTCAACTCGAAATACCACGAAGGCCCGGCTACGTTCTCCCGCGACGGCTCACGAGTAATTTTCACCCGCAACAACTACAACAACGGCAAGTACCGCCAAAGCAGCGACGGTATCAACAAACTCAAACTCTACACGGCCACGCAAACCAGCGGTACCTGGGAGGATGTGACCGAACTGCCGTTCAACAGCAATGAATACTCCACCGGCCACCCCGCGCTGAGCAAAGACGATAACCTGCTTTACTTCGCGTCGGATATGCCGGGGGGCTTTGGTGGTACGGACCTGTACCTGAGCCGCTGGGACGGCAAAAAGTGGGGGACACCGGTAAACCTCGGCCCGGAAATAAATACCAAAGGCTCCGAGATGTTTCCGTACGTCGACCAGAAAGGGAACCTTTACTTCTCGTCGGATGGCCACGCCGGTCTGGGTGGACTGGACCTGTTCTTTGCCCAGTTGACCAACACCGGCGACAAGGCCGTGGCTGTACAGAACCTTGGTGAGCCGATCAATTCCAGCAAAGATGATTTTGGGCTGGTTACCGACGGCGAACGCAAAATGGGCTACTTCAGCAGCAACCGCAAAAACGGCGGGGCCGACGACGACCTTTACCGGTTCACGCGCGACGGGCCGCTGTATCCCTGCCGCGAACTGATCGTGAATGTGTACGACGCCCAGACGAAAATGCCCCTCAACAACACCCTGATTCAGATTGACAACAACGAAGCGGGCGAAAAGAAGCAGCTCACTACGGATGGCGACGGCAACATCCGGCTGTGTCTGGACGGGGAGAGCGATTTTAAATTTCTGGCTACCCACACGGGCTATACCGACAATCAGATTGGTTTCTCTACCAAAGGCCTCGCCGACGATAAGCCATCCCGGTTAGACATGCCACTCACCAAACCCGTGTGGGAAGTCGCTGGCACCGGCCTGCCACCGGTTATCCGGGGCCGCGTTTTCGCGCAGAAAACCAGACATCCGCTGGCCGGGGTGAACGTTGTCGTAACCAGCGACTGCGACGACAGCCGTCAGGAAATAACGACCGGACCCGATGGTACGTACCAGTTCAACACGCAGCCGGGCTGTAACTATACCGTCGAGGCTACCAAAGACAACATGGGCACCACGGGCAGCCGGTTGAACAAAGACGGGACCGGTTCGCCCGATATTGCGATGTTTGCTAAGGGCGACGTCATTAAAATAGATAATATTTATTACGACCTCGACAAGGCTGACATTCGTTCCGATGCCGCTGCCGAACTGGATAAAGTAGTGGAACTGATGCAGAAGTACCCGACCATGAAAATCGAAATGCGGTCGCATACCGATAGCCGGGCTTCGGCCGCGTACAACAAAATCCTGTCGGCGAACCGGGCGAAAAGGGCGGCTGCCTACCTGAAAGCCAAAGGTATTTCGGCCAAACGCCTGAAAGCGACCGGCTACGGCGAAACCCTGCCGGTGAACAAGTGCAAAGACGGTGTGGATTGTACCGAAGAAGACTACCAGCAAAACCGCCGGACAGAAATCAAGATCCTGACCGTGGAATAAGGCTGTTTAACGCCGGAGCATCAGCATCCCGGTTGCAGGTTCGCAGGCATACGCCGGGACCCGCAACCGGGATGCTTTATTTTAACCGGTTGCCAATTGGAATTAAGCCCGAAAGCCACCAATTTCACCCTTTAACCCGCTTCGTGCATGAACCTGAAACAATACCATACGGGCATCGCCAGCTTTGTTCTCCTGCTGATGGCCACTGCGGCCTTCGGGCAGAAAGAGATGCTGTATGCGCAGTACCTGCTGAATCCGCTGGCCATTAACCCGGCCTACGCCGGTAGCCGCGACAACCTGAACATGACGTTGCTGTTCCGGCGCAAATGGTTCGGAGCGCAGAATAATTCCCTGCTGTCGGGCGGGGGCGGCTCGCCGGTGTCGCAGAGTTTTGCGGGGGATGGTGCCGTTT
>JBBQLG010000255.1:0-4005 GCA_038327655.1 Cytophagales bacterium | reverse complement strand
GTATCGTATCGGGGCTTTTAGGCTAAATAGATGGCCGTTTATATGGAATAGATGATTGTATTCAGGCTTATTTTCTTATGCTACGCAAATAGGCTGCGTACATGGTAGGCACCTTTGTCTCAACGTCAACACAAATTATGTTTCTATCCATCGCCACCACCGGCCCAACGGCCACCGACTTGGGCTGGCTGCTCCACAAACGACCTGATAAGGTACAGCCCTTCAAAACCACCGGCGGCGTGGCCACGGTGTTCTATCCTGAAGCCTCTGATAACCGCTGCACGGCTACCTTACTGCTTGATATTGACCCCATTATGCTGGTGCGCGGCGATGGGGTCACGCTGGATCAGTATGTCAATGACCGGCCCTACGTCGCCTCGTCGCTGATGAGTTCGGCCATTGCCACGGTCTATTCGTCGGCGATGAATGGCCGCTGCAATGACCGCCCCGAACTGCCCGATATGGTGATGCCCCTCACGGCTACGGTGTCGGTGGTGAAAGTCCGCGCTGCCGCCGATACGCTCAACCGGTTGTTCGAGCCGCTGGGCTATTCTGTAACGGCCACCCGCCACCCGCTCGACGAGCGTTTCCCGGATTGGGGCCTGAGTTCCTACTGGACATTGACTATTAGCGGAACGTTGACAGTCAAGGAGTTACTGGCGCATTTGTATGTATTGCTGCCGATTCTGGATAACGAAAAACATTATTTTGTGAATCATCAGGAGGTAGACGTGTTGCTGAAAAAGGGCGAAGGCTGGCTGGCTAATCACCCCGAACGGAGCTTCATTATGAGCCGCTACCTGCGCCGGAAAGAGTCGCTCATGCGCATGGCCCTCGACCGCCTCACCACCACCGACGACGCGCCGAGTGAGGATGAACTGACCGAACTGGTTGAGGGTGCAACCCAGGCCCAACTAACTGCGCAAGGCACCGAACCCGAAGCCGAACGGCGGTTTGTTACCCTGCACGAACAGCGACTGAAAGCGGCGTTTGTGGCCATCAAAGCCAGTGGGGCCAAATCCGTCATAGACCTGGGTTGTGGCGAAGGAAAAATGCTCCGGATGCTCAACGCCGAACCGCAATACACCCGGCTAGCAGGCATGGATGTGTCGTATCGGGAGTTGTTACGCGCCAAAGACCGCATTCATTACGACCACCTCAATCAGGCTCAGCGCGACCGATTGACCCTTTTTCAGGGCTCGCTGCTCTACCGCGACGCCCGCCTGAACGGTTTCGACGCGGCGGCGCTGGTAGAAGTCATCGAACACGTTGAACCCGAACGACTGCCTGACCTGGAGCGCGTGGTGTTTGCCTTTGCCCGGCCCCAGACGGTAGTCGTGACCACGCCCAACGTAGAATACAACCAGAAATACGGCATGACCGACAGCCAGTCGCGCCACGACGACCACCGCTTTGAATGGACCCGTGCCGAATTTGCCGCGTGGTGCCAATCTGTCTGCGCCCGATTCACCTATACCGTCACCATCACCGGCATCGGTGAGGCCGACGACGTGGTAGGAGCCTCGTCGCAGATGGCCGTTTTTAAGAAAATCTAATACCCCACCGTTGCGGTGGACCGTCCCATGACCCTCGATATTCCAGAATTAGCCCTTGTTGTCCTTGTCGGTTCTACCTCATCGGGGAAATCGACGTTTGCACGGCAGCATTTCAAACCCACCGAAATCATCTCGTCCGATCAGTGTCGGGCCTATGTGTGCGATGATGAGAATGATCAGTCATCAACCGGCGACGCGTTTGACCTCTTGCATCACTGGGCAGCCCTGCGTTTGAAACGTGGCAAGCTCACCGTTATCGACGCCACCAACGTGCAGCCATATGCCCGGAAACCCCTGTTGCAACTGGCGCGGGAACAGCATGTGCTGCCCGTAGCCATCGTTTTCGATCTGCCCGACCGGCTGCTGGTCGACCGGCACCGCGCCCGGACCGACCGCGATTTTCCTGAGCAGGTCATCAACCGGCATCAGCGCGATTTGCGCAAGTCGATTGCGAACCTGCAAAAAGAGGGGTTCCGGTACGTCTACGTCCTGAAATCGCCGGAAGAAGTAGCTGCCGTTACCATGCAGCGCACCCGATTATGGAACAACCGCGCCGACGAACACGGCCCGTTCGACATCATCGGCGACGTGCACGGCTGCCTGACCGAACTCCGCGAACTGCTCACGAAACTGGGGTATTTTATCAGCAAAGAGGCCGACGGAGTAGAGCACGTGGCGCATCCAGCGGGCCGTAAGGCATTTTTTGTGGGTGACCTCATCGACCGTGGGCCCGACTCGGTGGGCGTGTTGCGGCTGGTAATGCAGATGGTTTCTGACAAAACCGCGCTTTGCGTGCCAGGCAACCACGACGACAAACTGGGCCGGTA
This sequence comes from Cytophagales bacterium, assembly GCA_038327655.1. Classification (GTDB taxonomy): domain Bacteria; phylum Bacteroidota; class Bacteroidia; order Cytophagales; family Spirosomataceae; genus JBBQLG01. The sequence goes on along the minus strand of JBBQLG010000255.1, from coordinate 1,622 downwards.
TTTGGCGGGCAAAAAAGTAACCCTTAACCACGGCCTGGCCGATACCGTAGCACAGGTAGAAGCCGAACCCGTTGCCTTCAGAAATGAGGTCAATGCGTTCATTTATAAGCTGGTAAGCCATTATGTGGTCGATGACGGTAAGCTGGTGGTGGCCCATGCGGGCCTGAAAGAAAGCATGCAGGGCCGGGCGGCGGGGGCCGTGCGGGCGTTCTGTTTGTATGGCGACACGACCGGCGAAACCGATGAATTTGGCCTGCCGATTCGCCTCAACTGGGCTGCCGACTACAAGGGCAGGGCGATGGTAGTGTATGGCCACACGCCCGTGCCCGATGCTGAATGGCTCAACAACACCATCGACATCGACACGGGCTGTGTCTTTGGCGGTAAACTGACAGCCCTGCGCTACCCCGAGCGCGAGCTTGTGTCGGTGCCCGCGCACCAGACCTACGCCGATTCGAAACGCCCATTTTTGCCAGTCCTGGCTGACTCCAACGTCAGTCCCGATGAGGCCGACGCGGGTGGGCCGATGCTCACGCCACAACAGGAAAACGATGATGTGCTGGACATGGCCGATATGCTGGGCAAGCGGCAATTGACCACCAAATTAGGCCCGAAAGTGACTATTCGGGAGGAAAACGCCATTGCCGCTTTGGAGGTGATGAGCCGGTTTGCCGTGAATCCGAAATGGTTGATGTACCTGCCGCCCACGATGTCGCCCTGCGAAACGAGTAACGAGCCGGGCTACCTCGAATACCCTACTGAAGCGTTTGCTTATTACCGAAGCCAGGGCCTCACGCGGGTTATTTGCGAGGAGAAGTACATGGGGTCGCGGGCGGTAGTGATCGTGTGCCAACAGCCATCCGTGGCCCAGACCCGCTTCGGCCTGGCAGAACCCGCTGACGGAGTGGTGTATACGCGCACAGGTCGGCGGTTCTTTACGAAGATGGACGTCGAAACGGCGTTTCTGAAAAAGGTCAAAACGGCCCTTGACGCATCGGATACGTGGGCGCGGCTGGATACCGACTGGCTGGCACTGGACTGTGAGCTGATGCCCTGGTCGGCGAAGGCGCAGGGGTTGATTCGGGAGCAATATGCCGCTGTAGGCGCTGCGGGCTTGTTTTCGCTCGAAGCCGCCACGGCATCGCTGGCGCAGGCTGCCACGCGTGGGCTCGATGTGTCGGTTATTCGGGAGGCCACCGAAACGCGCCTGGATAACATTCGCCGGTATCGCGATGCCTATGCCACCTACTGCCGCGACGTGGATGGCATTGAGGGTCTGGTGCTGGCTCCGTTCCATATTCTGGCGTCGGAGGGGCGGTCGCATAGTGACCAGCAACACACGTGGCACATGCAAACCATTGCCAGCATCTGCGCCGTTGACCCCGACTTTCTGCTTGCCACCACGTACCACGTCGTTGACCTCACCGACCCAGACAGCGAACAGGCCGTGACGGATTGGTGGGTGCATTTGACCAACGCCGGTGGCGAAGGCATGGTGGTGAAACCCCTCGACTTTGTGTCCAAAACGGAGCAGGGTGGTCTGCTGCAACCGGCCATCAAATGTCGGGGTCGCGAGTACCTGCGCATCATCTACGGGCCCGACTACACCACGCCCGAGCACC
>JBBQLG010000254.1:0-4074 GCA_038327655.1 Cytophagales bacterium | reverse complement strand
TTCGCTGCTCCGGCAGGAACGGGGCTACGACGTTCCCGTGACCAAACTCTACCAGTTTCCTACGGTCGGCAAACTGGCCAATTTTATCGAAGGACGCACGAAGCCCAATCCTCAACCACCGCGCCGAAATGAACCCGCCCGCTCGTCGTCGGTCCAGCCGGTCCGCCGTTGCGGTTCCGGCGATGTAGCCGTGATTGGCATGGCGGGGCGTTTTCCGGGAGCCAACACGGTGGACGAACTCTGGCAGGTGCTACGGGAAGGCCACGAAACGATTCGTTTTTTTACCGATTCAGAATTAGACCCTTCACTGCCTGCTGACCTAACTACCGACCCGGCTTACGTGAAAGCACGGGGTATTGTGGACGGGGCTGATACGTTCGATGCCGGTTTTTTTGGTCTGAACCCAAAACTGGCGGAGGTGATGGACCCGCAACAGCGCGTGTTTCTGGAAACGGCCTGGGAAGTGCTGGAGAAAACGGGGTATCTGCCCCAACGTTATGAGAGTTGGGTGGGGGTTTGGGCCGGGTGCGGCAACAACACCTATTACCTCAACAACGTCCTGCAAAACCAGGCGGTCGTGAGTCAGGTAGGGGCATTTCAGGCCATGACCGTGAACGAGAAAGACTTTATTGCCTCCCGAACGGCTTACCAATTAAACCTCAAAGGCCCCGCTGTCAGTGTCTATTCGGCCTGTTCCTCGTCGCTGCTGGCCATTACCCAGGCGGTGGAGAGCCTTCGCACGGGTCAGTGTGAGGTGGCCATTGCCGGCGGAGCGAGCATCACGGCCCCCATCCATAGCGGGCATTTATACGAAGAAGGAGCTATGCTGAGTCGGGATGGCCATTGCCGCCCCTTCGATGCGGGGGCCGGGGGAACCGTTTTCAGCGACGGGGTCGGGGTGGTTCTGTTGAAGTCACTGGAAACCGCCCGGCAAGATGGCGATACCATTTACGCGATCATCAAAGGGGTAGGGGTGAACAATGACGGGGGTGGCAAGGGGAGTTTTACCGCTCCGAGTGCCGAAGGGCAGGCTGGGGCCATCCGAATGGCCCTCACCGATGCCCGGATTGACCCGGCTACCATCAGCTATGTGGAAGCCCACGGCACGGCCACCCCGCTCGGCGACCCAATTGAGATCGAAGGGCTGAAACTGGCCTTTGGCGAGCTTACTCAAAAGCAGTTTTGCGCCATCGGTTCCATCAAAAGTAACATGGGCCATCTAACGGCGGCAGCCGGGGTTGCCGGGTTCATCAAAACTGCGCTTTCATTACATCATCGGCAACTTCCCGCTTCGCTGGGGTTTGAGACTCCCAACCCGGTCATTGACTTTGCGGACAGTCCGTTTTTCGTAAACGCTTCGCTGACCGAATGGGCTTCGGAGACTGTGCGCCGGGCGGGGGTGAGTTCGTTTGGGGTGGGCGGCACCAACGTCCATGTGGTACTGGAAGAATACATCCCAACGGCCCCACCAACCAACCTCCCCGAATCACTTTCCCCGCGTTCGGCCCAGCTAATTACCTGGTCGGCAAAATCGGAAACGAGTTTGAATACCTACGGCATCCAGTTAATCGACACGCTGAGAAATCAACCAGCACTCAATCTGGCCGACCTTGCTTTTACCGGACAAACCACCCGGCCCGCTTTTGCCCATCGTCGGTTTTTGGTGGCCGAAACGGGTGATGAACTGGCCCGTTGTTTAACCGAAAGGGCAGCTTTACGAACTATCTCGCATGGGGATATGCCCGGCGAGCTGGTTTTTCTGTTTCCCGGCCAGGGATCGCAATACCTCAACATGGGCCGGGACTTATACGAGCATGAACCCGTTTACCGGCAGGCGGTCGATACCTGCGCCGAGCTACTGGCGGATCATATAGATGTGGATATTCGGGCGGTTTTATTTCCCGACATCGTTGATGAGGGAGCTAACGAACGACTAAAAAATACGCGCTACACCCAACCAGCCCTGTTTGTGACGGAGTACGCGCTGGCAAAGCTCTGGACAAGGTGGGGCATGGAACCGACCGTCTTCTGTGGGCACAGCATCGGGGAGTTTGTGGCGGCACACCTGGCGGGTATTTTTTCGCTGGCCGATGCCCTGATACTCGTATCAACTCGTGGCCGACTCATTAGTGATCTTCCGGGGGGTAGTATGCTGTCGGTACGGCTGGCAGCGGAGAAAGTGCAGTTTCTGCTGCCAGTCGGCGTGTCGATAGCAGCCATCAACGGCCCCAGACAGTGTGTGGTGGTTGGCCCCGACGAGCGGATTATCCCTTTTGCTCAGTCGCTGACCAACCGCCAAATCCCAAACCGAATGCTGGAAACGAGCCATGCGTTTCATTCGGCCATGATGGACCCCGTTCTGGATGAATTTGAAACACTGGTTGAGAGCATTCCCCGGCAACGGCCCCGCAAACCCATCGTCTCCACAGTGAGCGGAACATGGATGACCGAGGCTCAGGCGACAGATCCGCACTATTGGGCGACGCACATGCGGCTACCAGTACGTTTTTCCGACGCGCTCGACACGGTCTTTACGATAGCGAATCCGATCTTGCTGGAGGTTGGCCCTGGTGCAGTGGGCGTAAATTTGGCCCGCCAACAGGCAGCACCCCGGCCCATTCAGGCGGTGACGAGTTTAGAACTAAATAGCGGAGAGGGCCAATCCGATACCCGGTCTATGCTGTTGGCCCTCGGTGACTTATGGGGTTATGGCCTGGAACCCGACTGGTCTGCTTTCTACGCGGGCCAGCACCGGCAACGTGTCGATCTGCCCACCTATGCCTTCGACCAAAAACCCTGCTGGGTGTCTCCCATACCCGTTCAGACACACGGTAACGCTGCATCCACTCAACCCGTTCAGCCGGAAATCATCGTTCAGACTATTGCCCCCACCTTAACCCCGACCCTAATGAGAACCGATGTACTATTTCAAAAAGTTGGTTCTTTACTAAACGAAACGGCGGGTATTACCCTTGACGGTGTTTCACCCGCGATCAGTTTTCTGGAGTTGGGTCTGGACTCGCTGGCCCTGACGCAACTTTCGTTCAAGCTTCGCAAGACGTTCGATCTGCCTATTTCTTTCCGGCAACTGAGCAGCGAATATAACCGCTTAGACCGGCTCGTGGCCTTTCTGGACAGTCGGTTGCCCGCCCACGCCTACCAGCCCCCGGCTCCGGTCGTTGCCCAGCCGCCAGCCGCGCCGGTTATACCCCCGCCCGTTGCCGCAGTAAACACTCCACTGCCCCAACTGGATTTGCTGATGGGTATGCAATCTACAATGAATCAGTCTGTTGCGCCAGTTGCTGGTGACGATTCGGACCGTCGCACGGCCGTAACGAACCTGATGAACCTACAATTGCAGGTAATGGCCCAGCAATTGGCTGTGTTGCGAAGCAGCACACCTGCTGGTCTCGTCGTAACCCAGATAGAGACAACCAGCCAGCCCATTCCTAAGACCCTCAACCCGACTCAACCCGGAGAAACCACGGAAACGGATGCGCCGAAAGCGTTTGGTGCTGGTGCCAGAATCGAGCGGCAAATTATCGCCCTTGGAGATTCTCAAAAACAATTTCTGCATGAACTGGTGGTTCGCTATAACCAGAAAACGGCCCAGAGTAAGGCCTACACCCAGCAGCACCGACGGTGGATGGCGGACCCCCGCGCCGTGACGGGCTTTAAACCTCTTACTAAAGAACTGGTGTACCCGCTGGTGGTCGATAAATCGAAAGGGAGTCGATTGTGGGATATCGACAACAACGAGTACATTGACGTGCTAAACGGGTTTGGCTCCAATCTGTTTGGGTATGGACCCGATTGGCTCACCCGCGCCTTGCACGATCAGATTGAAAAAGGCTTCGAAATTGGGCCACAGCACCGGCTGGCGGGCGAGGTTTGCCGACTGGTTTGTGCATTTACCAATTCCGACCGGGCGGCTCTGTGCAATACGGGTTCTGAGGCCGTGATGGCCACGTTGCGGCTGGCCCGCACAGTAACGGGCCGTTCGCTGGTAGTCATTTTCTCGGGATCTTATCATGGAATTTTCGATGTAGTGGTGGCGCGGGGTGCCTCGAATCG
>JBBQLG010000253.1:0-4340 GCA_038327655.1 Cytophagales bacterium | reverse complement strand
AATCTGCACATTGTAGCCGTGTTCGTGGATTTTGGAGATCGACCGGATGCCACCCGGCGCCAGAAACTCGCGCTCGTCGAGCATGGCATGGAGTAGCCGCAGCAGCCGCGTCGGCGGAATCATTGAGAGCAGCAAATCTTCGTTCTCGGCAATATCTTCCACCACCACGTACATTTGCTGCTTTTTCTGGTATTGCTGAAACCACTGCATCCGCTTCGTGAAATCAGGCAGCTTCTCAAAAATTGTTTTTGGGATTTTCAGCACGGCAAATAGGGTTGTCAATCCAACTAACGATCTGATTTTTAGGGGTATATACTTCCCGTCTGGCATTTCGAGGATGTCGTAGAAAAACCCTTCGCGCTCATCCCAGGCACCGGCCCAGTTTTCGCCCATGCGATTGAGCGACTCTGCGATATAGACGAAATGCTCGAAAAACTTGGTCGCTACGTCTTCATATGTCTTGTCGGTCTTGGCAATTTCGAGGGCCATTTCCAGCATATTCAGGCAGTACATCGCCATCCAGCTTGTGCCGTCGGCCTGTTCCAGCCGCCCGCCACCGGGAATCTGGTTGCTCCGGTCAAACACGCCGATATTATCCAAACCCAGAAAACCGCCCTCAAACACGTTGTTTCCTTTAGTATCCTTACGGTTCACCCACCACGTAAAATTCAGGAGCAGTTTCTGGAAAACGCGTTTCAAAAAATCCACGTCGCCTGTTCCGGTCCGGTCCCGCTCGATTTTATAGACCGTCAGGCACGACCAGGCGTGAACGGGCGGGTTCACGTCGCCGAATGACCATTCGTAGGCTGGCAACTGGCCGTTGGGGTGCATATACCACTCGCGTAAAAACAGAATCAACTGATCTTTAGCGAACTGCGGGTCAAGCATCGCCAGCGGGACGCAGTGGAATGCCAAGTCCCAGGCTGCATACCAGGGGTACTCCCACTTGTCGGGCATCGAAATAATATCGGCGTTATTCAACGTCCGCCATTGGCTGTTGCGGCCCGTTTTGCGGCTTTCGGGCGGGGCCGGATGGCCAGGATCACCATCGAGCCAGAGGGGTACGTCGAGGTGATAAAACTGTTTGCTCCAGAGCATACCGGCAAAGGCCTGCCGCTGAATCCGCTTCGTTTCTGCGTCGGCAGCCGGCGGCTGGATGGCGGCATAAAACTGGTCGGCCTCGACGATCCGTCGGGCAAAAATATCATCAAAATCAGCGAATGGCGCGGGATTTGTACCGCGCACGAGCCGAAGTTGCACCGTTGCCGACTGCCCCGCCGGGATGGTCAGTTTATAAACCGGCGCCACCTTGGAACCTTCGATCCGGTTAGCCAATAGCTCTGCGTCACCATTTACCAGCGTCCGGTGAAACGCATCTTTCGTGTAAGGATGATCCGAAGGCTGACCGTAGAGCTGCGCTGTGTTGGTCTCGTTTTCGGTAAACAGCACCTGCCGCGTGGGTTCAAAATAGAGTGTGTAGTCGGCCTGTTTGGGGTTTTCTGTGGTCACGCTCTGGCAACCCAACCCATCGGGGCCACGCCGGATGCGAGGCTTGGTGTCTTGTTGCCCGAACGACCAGCCATTGCGAAACCAGAGTGTCGGCAGCAGGTGCAGGTCGGCAGCTTCCGGCCCCTGTCCAGGTACGGCCCGGTTGTGGGCCGTAATGCGAATCAGCAGGTCGCGGTCGTCGGCTTTGGCGTATTCGGTAAACACGTCGAAGTAGCAATTATCGTCGAAAACACCGGTGTCGAGTAGTTCATATTCCGGCTGTTCGCGGCCCCGGTTACGGTTGGTCTCGACCAGATCGGCGTAGGGAAAAGTGGCCTGCGGGTATTTGTAGAGGTGTTTCATGTACGAATGCGTCGGGGTGCTGTCTAAGTAGTAATACAGTTCCTTCACATCTTCGCCATGATTGCCTTCGTTGCCCGTCAGTCCGAACAGCCGTTCTTTCAGAATGGGGTCTTTGCCGTTCCAGAGGGCCAGTGCGAAGCAGAGCCGTTGCTGTTCGTCGGATATACCGGCAATCCCGTCTTCGCCCCAGCGGTAGGCACGGGAGCGGGCATGGTCGTGCGAAAAATATTCCCAGGCGTTGCCGTGCGGGCTGTAATCTTCTCGAACAGTTCCCCATTGCCGTTCAGACAGATACGGTCCCCAATGGAGCCAATCTTTCTGGCCAGCATACTGCTTATCGAGTCGGGTCTGCTCAGCATGGCCGGGCAGTGTGGCCGGGGTCTTTTTGATACTATTTTTTTGATTCTTCATTTGAGTTGAGGTTAGCCGTTAGTGGTAAAACCGGGGTAGAGCGTCATGCCGCCGTCTACAAAAATGCTGGTGCCGTGAATGTAGTCCGATTCGTCGGAGGCTAACCAAACGGCGGTCGAGCCGATGTCGGATGTTTCGCCGACGCGCAGGTAGGGGATCAGTTTGAGTAATTCGGCTTCGGCAGCAGGCGTGTCCCAGGCCGAGGTGTTGATGGGCGTTTTGATGGCTCCCGGCGCGATGCTGTTGATCCTGATTTTTTTTGGCCCGTATTCCTGGGCAATAGATTTCATCATCAGCATTACTCCGCCTTTCGAGGCTGCGTAGTTAGCGTGGCCCGCCCAGGGAATAACTTCGTGTACCGAACTGATGCACAGTATCTTGCCCAACGCCACCGATACCTCCGGGCGATGACCCCGGCGCAAAAACTCGCGGATGCCTTCGCGGGCGCAGAGAAACTGCCCGGTCAGGTTCACGTCCATTACCTGTTGCCAGTCGCGTTTGCTCATCTCGTGAAACGGTGCGTCGCGTTGCAGCCCGGCGTTGTTGACCACAATATCGACCGTGCCGAAGGTCTGCACGGCTTCGACAAACAGGGCCACCACCTGATCTTCGTCGCTCACATCGGCCTGGAAGCCAACAGCACTGCCGCCCGCGCTGCGGATTTCGGCCAGCACGCCCTCGGTAGCGGCCTCGTTGCCGATATAATTGACAACCACATTGGCTCCTTCGCGGGCCAGGGCAACGGCAATGGCGCGGCCAATGCCGGAGTTGGCGCCGGTCACGACGGCGGTTTGATCTTTGAGTCGGTTATTCGGATTCTGGTACATGATGAAGGGGTTTAGAGTAGTGGTTTGTAAATGGTAAGTTACCGGGCGATTTTGCCGCCGTTGAGCGTCCTGATTTTGTACAGCCCGGTATGGGCCGTGAGGTAGAGCGTTTTACCGTCGTCGCCCCAAGCCATGTTCGCCGGGCGTTCGGGGCCGATCATCTTGCCGAGGTACGTCCCGGCGGGCGAAATGATCCAGACTCCGCCCGGTGCCGATACGAAAATGTTGCCTTTCGTCAAGAGAACGTATTTCATAGCATCATTTTTTTGAGTTCGATTCGCTGGTTGGGCAGCAGGCATTGCAGGGTAAACAGCCCGCGCCAGTGAGGTTTTATCACCATTCGGTCGCCATCGGAACCGCGCAGTTGACACACTATTTTGCCGTAGCCATTCAGCAAATTGGCGGTCACGAAGGGTTGTAGTAGCTGGATTTCGCGCCGGGTTTCGTCGAAAACTGCAAACGGCTCGTCGGTCATCGTCGGCAGTTCGTCGTTGAAGAGCCAGCGCAGTGCCCGTTCCAGTTCGCGGCCCCAAAACCATTCGCTGTGGGTGCCGTCCTGGTAAAAATCGAGATGGATTTTCTGGTCGAAATAGCCGTTGTCAATCAGCGTATAGTACATCGCCAGTACGTCGGGCAGCATCTCCGCGCTGTCCTGCGCCCCGGCCAACAGCACCAGTTTATGCACAAAATTGTAGGGCGTGGCCGCAGCCAGCGCATACACGTCGTCGCTCCACCAGAGCGAGGGGCTGAACGCGGCCACCTTGCCGAACACATTGCCACGCCGCAGCGCAGCATAGACCGAAATCAATCCGCCCATCGACGAACCGATCATGGCCGTTTGGTCAGCTTCGAGTCGGGTCCGAAACGTAGCATCGACCAACGGTTTCAGCGTCTCGGTCAGAAAAGCCAGGTACGCTCCGCCTTCGCCCCCGCCATGCGTCAGGTTCGGCACGACTGAATATTCAGCCAGCCGGGTTGGGCTGCCATGCTCGATCCCGATCACGATACAGCCCCAGTTTGTCCGGGCAAAACGCTGGTCCAGCGTATCGGCTACGCCCCAGTTGGCGGGTTGCCCCGATTCGCGCCCGAACAGATTCTGGGCATCGTGCATATACACGACCGGGGAACGCCTTACCGGGTAACCGAGGCTGCTTTGGTCATAATCGGGCGGAACGTATACCCATATACGCCGGTGGCGATTTAGCTGGGGTACCCACATTGCCGATTGCCAGATACGCACCGACGGATTGG
>JBBQLG010000252.1:0-4413 GCA_038327655.1 Cytophagales bacterium | reverse complement strand
CGCTTTCATCAGGCACTGGCCTATCAAACGCCAGAACAGGTACTAAAGGGAGCAAAAAGCAGCACAAACCAAGTGGGTAAAAACAATAACTAACAATTTCGTTATTCAAAAAAGTGGTCCGGTTTCAGGGGCGCAGCGTAGACTATATTGAGATTCGCTGGTTTTGCGCTCCTGTTTATTGGATTGATTCCACTGGTTCTCGGCACATCGATGTACGTCTACGGCATCAAGGGAAAATTCAGAATGAGGGATTTTATGCTCCGTAAAATAGCCTGGACGGGCAACGAAACCGTGTTGGACATTGGCACCGGCACCGGGCTGTTAATGAACGGTGCCGCTACATTTCTGACCACCGGAAAAGCCATCGGCATTGATATCTGGCGCGCCGAAGACCTGTCGGACAATACGCTGGAAAACGCGCTGAACAATGCGGCAATAGAAAACGTGGCGAATAAAATCGAGATAAAGACGGAGGACGCCCGGCAGTTGAGCTTCGGGGACAACTCTTTCGACGTGGTATTATCCATGTTTTGTATTCATAACATCGACGACAAGCGGGAACAGGAGAAAGCCTGTTTTGAAATCGCCCGCGTACTGAAACCAACCGGCGTTGCCCTGATTGGTGATTACATTCCAACAACCGACTATGCCCGCTACTTCGAGAAAGCAGGACTGACCGTGAAAAGCTCGAAGCCGTATATCACGACCGCCTACACGTTGATGTGGATGGTAGAAGCCACCAAACCGGCCTGACGATGGGTTTGCTTCATAATTGCTTAACATAGCCACCGCTCGTCGGGGCAGTGGCTGTGCAGATCAGTCTTCACGCTCCATTCCTTTCAACACCAAGCCACTGATTGCGTTGGCAATCAGACTAATGGCAAAGTAGGATGCTCCTTGCCAGAACTCCCTGACTGATAAATGTTCGGAAGCTACCATCTTATTGAAGAACGTGATTGACAAGTAGTATAGTCCCGTCCAGGTGCCAGCCGCCAGAATCAGTGCCAGCATCCAGCGGAGGGTAAGCTCATCACCAGCCGGGTTGCTGCTGAACGCCGTGGAAGATGAACGCTTTTTGGTCATAAGCGGAATCAGCAGCGCATTTACGAACTGACCGAGGTAGTATTTCCCCGCAAAATTCAGGGGGAAATTTGCCTGGTTGTAGGTGGAGAACGCCCAGTACCAGAAAAACCATGTCACGGGTAATGTTATGAACCATAAGCCGGGCCGCAGCACGGCTGCACATTGCCGGAGTGTGAGGTAATGCGCAACGGTCAGCAAGATTGGACAGAGCAGCAAAGCGCCTAAACCCGCTACTAAACTGAGGAGACAGGCCAGCACCGGCAGAAATACCCAGCGGTAATAGACCTGATTAGGCCATTCGGGCGTATCTAAATTGTTTTCCATAATAATTATAATTTCAGAAATAATTGAAAATTTTTTCACTAAAAAAACTACGAATTCTCGACCGTAGCAGGGGCGACCCCGTATTGCCTACCTAAAGACCTTTAAAAACTGACTGATTAACCAATTTTCTTCAGCCTTAACGACCGCGTTCAGGGTACTGTCGGCGAAGTTGACTACCTGACTGAGATCGGTAATGACCTGTAAAAACTGCTGGCCTTCTGGCGTACTGGTATCTACCGACTTAAGTTGTTCCAGCGTTTCAACCACGGGGGTAATCTCCCGGCGACGGCGCTCTTTGGCAATCTGCCGGGCCACTTTCCAGATGTCCTTTTCGGCCACAAAATGCTCTTTGCGCTCGCCCGGAATAAGCCGTTTACTCACGATGCCCCAGTCCATCAGATCGCGCAGGGTCATATTGGCGTTACCCCGCGAAATCTGGAGTTGTTCCATTACCGTGTCAGTATCGAGGGGTTCCGTCGAAATTAGGAGCAGGGCGTGAATCTGAGCCATAGTTCGGTTGATACCCCATTGGGTAGCCAGTGTTCCCCACGTCTGAATAAACTGCTCCTTCGCTTCGTCGTACTGCATGGCGCAAAGTTAGCAGCAGTTTTATTATTTTCAATAAATATTGAAAATTGAAATTGTATTCATAATTGCTTAACATAGCCACCGTCCGCCGATGTTGTACCTTTGGCCCGTTAAACCCGCTACGGCCATGCTTCATCGTTACTTACCCCTTCTCCTTGTCTTTCTGACACTCCCCGCAGTGGCGCAGAACACCGCCACTGCCCCGAAAAAAGGCACGATGGCGCCGGTTGCGAACAACGTTGCCGGACGCATTACCCTGCCTAATAACTGGAGCCTGACGCCCGTGGGCCGGTCGCTGCCCCTCGGCGATTTGCCGCTGAACATGGTCGTGTCTCCGAATCAGAAACGGCTGGCGGTGTTCAACAACGGGCAGAGTACTCAAAGTATTCAACTCTTCGACCTGGCAGGGGAGAAACTGCTCAGCGAAATCGTGATTCCGAAATCGTGGCTCGGCATCCGGTTCAGTCCCGATGGTTCGAAACTGTTCGCGTCGGGCGGCAACGACAACCGGGTGATGATTTACTCGACGGCCAACGATAAACTCACGAAACTCGACTCCATTTCGCTCGGTAAGCCCTGGCCCAACAAACTCTGGGCGGCCGGGCTGGAAACCGATGCGTCGGGTAACACTGTGTACATTGTGGCTAAAGACGACAGCACCCTATATACCTGCGACGTGGCTACGAGATCGGTAAAAAGCAAACTCAAACTACCCGCCGAAGCCTATACTATTCTGCGGTCGCCGGTCTCGGACGAACTGTACATCTCGCTCTGGGGTGCCGAAAAGATCGTGATTTACGATCCGAAACAAGGGAAACTGATCGCTGAAATCCCGGCGGGCAGTCACCCGAATGACATGGTTGTCAGCAAAAACGGCCGTACGCTGTTTGTCGCCAATGCCAACGATAACTCGGTATCCGTGATCGACCTGAAAAGCCGGAAAGTACTCGAAACGCTCAACACGGCCCTGTTTCCCGATGCGCCAACGGGTAGCACACCCAACGGCGTTGCCCTGACGATGGACGGCAAATCGCTGCTCGTGGCCAATGCGGATAACAACTGCTTAGCCGTATTCGATGTGGCCACGCCGGGCAAGAGCCATTCGCTGGGCTTTATTCCCACGGGCTGGTACCCGACGAGTGTAAAAGTGGTCGGTGCGAAGGTGCTGGTCGCGAATGGCAAGGGCTTTACGTCGCTGCCGAATCCGAAAGGGCCCAACCCGTACAAGCGTCGCGATGAGGGGACAGAGTACATTGGCGGTTTGTTCAAAGGCACACTGTCCCTGTTTACGATGCCCGATAAAGTAACGCTCGCCCGGTACTCGCCGATGGTTTATCAGAATACGCCTTATACCAAAGACAAGGAGAAAAACGCGGTTGGTGAAGCCAATAATGCCATTCCGATGCAAGTGGGCGGGAAACGGTCGCCCATCAAATACGTGTTTTACATCATCAAAGAGAACCGCACTTACGATCAGGTACTGGGCGATATGCCATCCGGTAACGGTGATTCGTCGCTTTGTTTGTTTCCCGAAAAAATCTCGCCCAATCACCACGCCTTAGCCCGTGAATACGTGCTGCTGGACAATTTTTACGTCGATGCTGAGGTAAGTGCCGATGGTCATAACTGGTCGACGGCGGCTTACGGGACGGATTACGTGGAGAAAACGTGGCAGACGAGTTACGGCGGTCGGGGCGGGTTGTACGATTATGAAGGCTCACGGCCGGTGGCAGCTCCGAAAAAAGGCTTCATCTGGGACCACTGCAAACGGGCGGGCGTCACCTACCGCAGCTACGGCGAATTTGAAGCGTACTCGAAGCGGAAAGGTTCGGTACTGGAGGGCCACTTTGCGCCCGGCTACCGCGATTTCGACATGAATTACAAGGACGTGAATCGGGTGGCGGTCTGGAAAAAAGAACTCGACTCGCTCATTGCCCGTAACGCCGTGCCGCAGTTCAGCAGCATCCGGCTCGGCAACGACCACACAAGTGGTGCCCGCGTGGGTGCCCTGACCCCGGCTGCCTGCATGGCCGATAACGATCTGGCCCTAGGTGAGTTTGTGGAGTACCTGTCGAAAAGTGCCATCTGGAAAGAATCGGCGGTGTTTGTGTTGGAAGACGATGCCCAAAACGGTCCCGACCACGTAGATGCGCACCGGTCGCCCGCGTTCGTCATCAGCCCCTACACGAAGCGCAAACACGTCGAACACACAATGTACTCAACGTCGGGAATGCTTCGCACGATTGAATTAATTTTGGGTATGCCGCCAATGAGTCAGTACGACGCGGCTGCCACACCGATGTTCGCTTGTTTCACCAACACCGCCGACCTGACGCCCTACACCGCCCGCCCGGCCAATATCGAGTTGGATGCAAAAAACACCGCTTGGACCGAACCCGCCCGCATTTCGGAGCAGTT
>JBBQLG010000251.1:0-4508 GCA_038327655.1 Cytophagales bacterium | reverse complement strand
GGGTACTGCGTCCAGTGCGACTTGTCTTTGCCGTTGATGATGCTGTGTTGCAGGTTGTCGGTGATGATCCGCGTCGGCATGGGCTTGCCGTTCAGGTAGAGCGTCAGACCCTCCGCCCGGCCGGTGCCGTTGTAAGTGAAGGCCACCTGAAACCACTGCTTCACCGGGATTTTACCGACCGATTCAATGTGCAGCATGTTATCGGGCCGGACGTGGCTGAGACTCAGTTTCAATCGACCGTCGGGCAGCAGGTCGAGCTGATAGCCCCGGTAGCCATCGAACGGACCCGCCGTACGACCCAGCAACGTAGCGTCCATGCCGGATTCAGTCAGATTCAGCCAGCTACTCACCGTGAAGGGCTGATTCTGTTCAAATACGCCCAAATCGAACGGCAATTCAATATTACTGTCGCCGGGCAGAAACCGCGCCTGGCCAAACCGACCCGCCACCGAATAGGGGTATTTGTCGGAGTCACCACCAAGCCGGGCGGGCAGGGTGTCGTTCACCTGATTCCAGAAGGCGTTCCGTGGGTCTTTCGCGAGTTCTGCCTTCGTCTTTCGTTTGGCAACTGGCTTCTTTTCGGGCTTTTTCTCAAGATTTTTCGGGTCTACTTTTTTAGCGGCCTCCTCTTTTTTGCGTTTGGCTTCGTTGCGTTTGTACTTTTCCCGCTCGGCTGTTAGATATGCCTTTATATCGCCCCGGTCGGCCTCGTCGAAGGTGTACTGCGCGATCAGACCGGAGGGAGTCGGCGCGGTCGGTTGCTGTTCGGCTTTGGCTAACCACTGCCCGAAACGCTGCTGATAGTCCGGTTCGTTGGGGTTTAGCTGCTGCTCAATGGGTGTCAGTTTCTGCCGGATAAAGGCCAGTTTTGCGTCAATATCCGGGTCGGGCAAAGTGATGGTGGGCGAGGGTTCGCCATTGTAGGGAATCTGCCCCTGATCGTTGTTATTGTTGAAGAACGCGAACAGCGAGTAATAATCTTTCTGGCTGATGGGGTCGTATTTGTGGTCGTGGCAGCGGGCACACTCCACCGTCAAACCCAGCATCGCTTTCCCAAACGTATTGGCCCGGTCCGACACGTATTCGACGCGGTATTCTTCGTCTACGATGCCGCCCTCCTGGCTTTGCTGATGGTTTCGGTTGAACGCCGTTGCTACCAGCCGGTCGCGATTGGCGGGGTCCATTCGGTTTTTGGTCGGCAACAAATCGCCCGCCAATTGCCAGGTAATAAAAGTCGAGTAGGGGAGGTTCTGGTTGAAGGCCTTGATAACCCAGTCGCGGTAGGGCCAGACGGTACGCATTCCATCGTCCTGATAGCCGTGCGTATCGGCGTAGCGGGCCACGTCGAGCCATTCGGCCGCCTGCCGCTCGCCATAGTGGGGGCTGGACAGGAGCCGGTTCACCACTTTTTCGTAAGCATTCGGGCTGTTGTCGGCCAGAAACGCATCGACTTCGGCGGGGGTGGGCGGCAAACCGGTCAGGTCCAGCGAGACGCGCCGGAGCAGGGTGGCCTTATCGGCTTCGGGCGCGTGTTTCAGCCCTTTTGCTTCTAATTTGCTCAGCACGAACCGGTCAATGTCGTTCTTCGGCCAGGCAGTTTCTTTCACGTCCGGGATCTGATCGGCGACGGGGGCTACCAGCGACCAGTGTGGCTTGTATTTGGCCCCCTGCTCGATCCAGCGGGCAATAATTGCCTTTTCTTCCGCCGTTAGGGTCAGGTTCGATTCAGGCGTGGGCATCATCACGTCCGGGTCGGTGCTGACGATGCGGTGAAATACTTCGCTATCGTCCAGATCGCCCGGCACGATGGGGTGTTTGCCGCTCTCGGTCAGCGCATCGTAGGCCCCTTCGGGCGTGTCGAGCCGCAGACCGGCCTTCTGTTTAGCCTGATCGGGACCGTGGCAGGCAAAGCAGCGATCCGACAGAATGGGCTTGACGTGCAGGTTATAATCGACTGTTGAGGGTAACCGATTGGCCACAGCGAGCAGATCGGCGGGCAGGTTGGCCGACCGGTGGCACGATGACCACACGGACAGCGCAAAGACCGTTGTGGCTATGCTGACAGCCAGCCGGTTAAACCGATAAGGTAAGAAAGAATGCATACGTTGGCGATACCGCAAAGGGCCGGTGGTCAGTTAAACAAATCTACTTTTATTTATTGTTATTTTGGGTTTCGGGCCGGTTTATCGAGCAAATGAATGTAGACTCGTGGGCACCACACCGGTATCGCCCCGCCCTTTGGGGGATTCAGGACATAGGGCGCGTTAAAAATCGTTACTCCACCAAAACCTCAATCGTGCATTCTCCGTTAATAATCCTGAAGACAGGGTTTCCAGAAATGTATTTTGGGATGTACCTTTGCCAAATCAATTCGAGATCAAACAGCTATGAAACATACACTTGGTAAAGGTTTGGTGGTACTGGCGATGCTATCGCTGGCTTCCTGCGATTATCAGAAATATAATACGATTCGCCAGGCCGATTACCGCGCCGGAGATTACAATGTGAAATACAACGCCGGCGACGAAAACGTGTACGGTCGCGGTAAGGACTCGGCCGCTGTACAGTCAAATTATAAATACGCGCCCAATCCGGCCCTGGAGGAACGCACGCAAAAAATTCGCGAAAAGCTGTTTGGTGCCGGTACCATTGGCGAAGGTGCTTAAGTGCCGTTACTGTTTGCAGATTACCCGAAGCGACGCATCGACCCGACTGTAGGCCGATGCGTCGCTTTTTGGCGTTTACCCGGCTCGTTAAGCGAGTGGTAGCCCCTGGTATAATTATTTTGCGTTATTTTACGGGTGATTTAGAATAATAGTAGTATTATTTTTATAAAATCCATATTTAAACCAGCCTCCATATCATGAGCGTTGCAATCGTCACCGGATCGGCCGGTCTCATCGGCAGTGAAGCCGTCGCCTTTTTTGCCGATAAATTTGACCTTGTCGTCGGTATTGATAATAACATGCGGCAGTATTTCTTCGGTGCCGACGGATCGACCGATTGGAACCGCGACCGCATTCAGGAAACGTTTCCCAACTACCAGCACCGTGTGGCCGACATTCGGAACGTGCCGGAACTGGAAGCGATTTTCAGCGAGTTTGGCAACGACATTAAATTAGTCCTTCACGCGGCTGCACAACCCAGCCACGACTGGGCCGCCCGCGAACCCTTTACCGACTTCAGCATCAACGCCAATGGCACGCTGAATATGCTCGAAATGACGCGTCAGCACTGCCCCGAAGCCGTGTTCATTTTCACGTCGACCAATAAAGTCTACGGCGATAACCCGAACTTCCTGCCGTTGGTAGAGACCGAAACCCGCTGGGAAATTGACGAAAGCCACCCATATTTTACCAATGGAATCGACGAAAACCTGAGTATCGACCATACGAAACACTCACTTTTTGGGGCCTCTAAGGTAGCAGCCGATGTGCTGGTACAGGAATACGGCCGGTATTTCGGCATGAAAACGGCTGTCTTCCGGGGCGGTTGCCTGACCGGCCCGAACCACTCCGGGGCGCAGTTGCATGGTTTTCTGGCGTATCTCATGAAATGTGCCATCACCGGGAACCACTATACTATTTTCGGCTACAAAGGCAAGCAGGTTCGCGACAACATTCACAGCTATGACCTCGTAAACATGTTCTGGCATTTCTACCAGAACCCGCGCCCCGGCGAAGTATACAATGCGGGTGGTGGGCGACACGCCAACTGTTCGATGCTGGAAGGCATTGCGCTCTGCGAAGAAATTTCGGGCAACAAAATGAGTTTCAGCTACTCCGAAACGAACCGCGTCGGCGACCACATCTGGTACATCAGCGACCTGAGCAAGTTTAAGGCGCATTACCCCGGCTGGAACTGGAGCTACGACCTGAAACAAACGCTGGTGCAGATGCACGACAGCATGGCCAAACGCCTGAATCAGCCCGTTTAATCAGCACCTGCCATACACTATAGTACCTTTTCTGCATGACACAAGACGCATTTTTACAGACGTTACGCTCGCCCGAAACCGGTGCCTCGCTGACGATTTCCGACGACCATAAAGTCCTGACGGCTCCCGACGGTACTACCTACGACGTGCTGGATGGCGGGATCGTCAATATGCTGTATCCCAAAGAGTTATTGGCCGAAGACGCCCGCGAACAGTTCCTATACGATCAGGCGTACCTGCGCTACGACCGGGGTGTATCGTGGGTGTTCGAGACGCTGAATGGCTCCGACGAAGCGGCCACCCGTCAGTTTATGATTAGCCTGATGGCGCTAAAACCCGGCATGACGGTGATCGAAGTGGGCGCGGGAACCGGCAAAGACTCAGCCCTGATTGTGGAGCAGGTGGCCCCCGGTGGCACGGCTGTTCTGTCGGACCTGTCGCCGAACATGCTGCGACTCGCGACGGAGAAAATTCAGCCGCAGGACGTCGATGTGCATTTTCTGCTGGCCAACGGCACTTATCTGCCCTTTGCCGATGACACGTTTGACGCGTTGTTTCACTTTGGCGGCAT
>JBBQLG010000250.1:0-4675 GCA_038327655.1 Cytophagales bacterium | reverse complement strand
GCGTAATAGGGAAGGAGTTAAAATCAACTGGTTGTTTGACACGCCACAAGCCAGGAAGAAGCTTAAACGGCATTACGTGAGGATCAATTCGGAGAATAGTACAACAATTGATTCTGCCAATTAAAGTTACAGACCACTAGTTTCAAGACCGAAATTAATGATATAAATATCATTGCTACCTAATTTGCTCTCATCCACCTTATCAACGTAGTCAGTATTAGCGTCCGATGAGTATAGATTATTATCAGCGTTTAGATTGAATGTTAATCGACTTTCAGTGCCTGCTCTTCCTCTACCTGTCTTTTTGCCATTTGCATCCACGTAGTATAATGTATAAGCCGTAAGGCCTTGCTTGTCTCGCAGAAACTCAGCAAAGTCATACCAACTCTCGTCATTACCCCCTAAACCATGAACGAAGATGATGGGATACGGTAGCTTGCGGGTGGACTGGGCATGAGCCGATTGGAGGCAGACAGCAATGGCAAAGAGAAGGGTAAATAAGTGTCTCATGTAGCTTGATCTGGTGAGGTGTTGATAACGTTGCAAAATATGTAAATGCGATCAATAAATGGGCCAAACCGAGTAAACCGTTGGCAAATCGTTACTCAGGCCAACAACAGCCGCGATCTCACACCTATTTCTGTCCGGAATGAGTGTGTACTACCGGAGCCTGTTTTTGTGATCTAAATTTCTGCTGATCATGGGCCTGAATAAATCCCGCAATACTACCGACATAAAGGAGTACAGCGAGCGGCTGTACTCCTTTATGTATCAAATCGTCCGGTTGTTGCCCAATTCCGCTCACATAAACTCTTTCCTGCCCCCAAAACCCCGCTGCTGCCGTGAAAACATGCCTACTCTTCCTGCTTATTGCCCTGCCCGGACTGGCGCAGGTCCGCGTGATTGACCTGACCTGCGAACACCGCACGAATCCCATTGGGTTAGACGAGCCAACGCCCCGGTTTAGCTGGAAACTGACCGGACCGGGCCGGAATATCAGTCAGTCGGCGTATCAGATCGACGTGGCTACGTCGCCGAAAGTCGCCGGGTCCGGGTTGGTCTGGTCATCCGGGAAAGTCACGTCCGACGCATCTGTTTTGCAGGATTACGCCGGACCTGCCCTGCAACCGGGGCAGCGGTATTACTGGCGCGTGAAAGTCTGGGATGCCACCGGCAAAGAGGGGGCCTGGAGTGATCCGGCCTACTGGGAAACCGGTTTGCTGACCCCGGCGAACTGGCGGGCTACCTGGATCGAGCCGGAAGCCGACAGTGCGGTGAAACGCTACGGGCCGGCAGCCGCACTACGTAAAGAATTTCAGGTAAAAGGCAAGGTGGCCTCCGCCCGCGTGTACGTTACCAGTCACGGCCTCTACGAACTGCACCTGAACGGCAAAAAAGTGGGCGACGATGTACTGACGCCCGGCTGGACGGTATTTCCCAAGCGGTTGCAATACCAGGTGTACGACGTAACGGCGCAACTCAAACCCGGTGCCAACGCGCTGGGGGCGTTGCTGGGCGAAGGCTGGTTCCGGGGTACGATTGGCTTCGACAACAACTGGGCCTTCTACGGCAAAAAGATCGGTCTGCTCTGCCAGTTGCACGTCACCTACGCCGATGGCACTGACGAGTGGCTGGTGTCGGACGGGAGCTGGAAAACCTCGAAGGATGGACCCATTCGCATGAACGACATCTACAACGGCGAAACCTACGACGCCCGGCGCGAGCAAATGAGCTGGGATATGTCGGGGTATAATGATAACAAATGGACAGCGGTCAAGACGGCCGTATACCCCAATACCAACCTGATTGCGTCGGAGAGTGTGCCGGTGCAGAAGATCGAAACCATCAAGCCCGTGCGTATTTTTCGGACGCCGGGCGGCACCGTTGTGGCCGATATGGGGCAGAACATGGTCGGCTGGATGCGGCTGACGGTCAGCGGTCCGGCCAACACGACTGTTACGCTGCGCCACGGCGAGGTGCTGGACAAAAAAGGTAATTTCTACATCGGCAACCTGCGGGCGGCCAAAGTTACGCTGACCTATACCCTGAAAGGCAGCAACGCCAACGCCCCCGAAACGTACGAACCCTGCTTTACCTTCATGGGCTTCCGTTACGTGGCCATCGACGGTTTTCCCGGCATGGCCGAGGGTAAATTACCCACCGCCGATAACCTGACGGGTGTTGTTGTCCATTCTGCCATGACGCCGACCGGCTCGTTTGCCTGTTCCAATCCGCTCGTGAATCAGTTGCAGCACAACATTCTGTGGGGCCAGAAGGGTAATTTTGTCGACGTACCCACCGACTGCCCCCAGCGCGACGAACGGCTCGGCTGGACCGGCGATGCGCAGGTGTTTTGCCGCACAGCCGCGTATAATATGGACGTGGCCTCGTTTTTTACGAAGTGGCTGCGCGATGTCAGCGCCGATCAGCGGGCCAATGGCGTGGTTCCGTTTGTGATACCGAACGTTATTGATCTGCCCACCAAACCGGACTCGGCGGTGAGTGGCTCGGCGGGCTGGGGCGACGTAGCGGTGGTGGCTCCCTGGACGATGTACCAGGTCTACGGCGACAAACGTTTGCTGGCCCAGCAGTACCCCGGCATGAAAGCGTGGGTCGAGTACATACACCGCAAAGCCGGTCCGGATGCGATCTGGAAAAACGGGTCGGTGTTCGGCGACTGGCTGTTTTACCATCCGCAGGTGAACGACCACCCCGCGCCGGACGGCTACACGAACGGAGATTTGATCGCTACGGCTTTTTACGCGTATTCTACCAAACTGCTGCAACAGGCGGCTCTTGCGCTGGGCAAAACCGACGATGCAGCCATGTACCAAACCCTGTTCGGGCAAATCCGCACGGCGTTCATGCAGGAATACGTCACGCCGTCGGGCCGGGTCGCGTCGGATTCGCAGACGGCGTACGTGCTGGCCCTGATGATCGGGCTGGTACCCGACGACCTGCGTCCAATGGCGGCCAAACACTTAGTCGACGACATCAAGAGCCGGAAAAATCACCTCTCGACCGGTTTCCTGGGAACACCCTATCTCTGCCACGTGCTGTCGGAAAACGGCTATACCAGCGTTGGGTATGATCTGTTGCTGCAGGAATCGTACCCGTCGTGGCTGTACCCCGTGAAGATGGGCGCGACGACGATCTGGGAGCGGTGGGACGGTCAGAAACCGGACAGTACCTTTCAGGACGAGGGGATGAACTCCTTCAACCACTACGCGTATGGGGCCATCGGCGACTGGATGTACCGGGTCGCGGCCGGCATCGAAATCGGGAAGCCGGGCTACAAACACATTCTGATTCAACCCCAGCTAACGGAGCGGCTCACCTACGCCAAATCGGGGTACAACTCAGCCTACGGGGATATTCAGTCGGGCTGGGAGCGTACCGGCCGCACCCTGACCGTCCGCGTCAAAATACCGGCGAATACCACGGCTACGATTCGCCTGCCCGATGCCGACAGGAGCCGCGTGACGGAAAGTGGTAAACCCATTGCGAATGTCGGCGATGCGCGAAATGTGCGTCAGGAAGCAAATCGGGTCGTAATGGATGTCGGGTCGGGGACGTATGAATTCTCCTATCCGCTGCCAGGCATGAAGCAGTAGCGTCCGGTGCGTCAGGCTTCAGTTGCTGCCGCATTAGTCAGCATCTGTACCGGTACGGCCGTGCGCAGCGCCTGATACACCAGAAAATGGCCCCGGCTGTTGAGGTGAAATCCGTCGGCGAGCAGACATGCCCCATCCGTCCGCAGTTCTTTGGCCGGGTCGATGATCGACAGATATCGCCGACCTGCTTCCCGCCGGAGCCACCGCCGTCCCCACGCCCGCAGGGAGTTGGTGATCGGGTCGGCGGTGGGCAGGGGACTGACCAGCACGATGCGGTCGCGGTGTTCCGCCAGCAAATCCAGCAGCGCATGCCACTGCCGGGCTACCTGCCGCAAATACGGAAATGGAATGCCGTATACACAGGTGGCCGCCAGCCACGCCCGCAGGTGCTGCCCGACCGACTGGCTGCCGTTAGCCCTGCGGTTGTCGGCAATGGGGCCGCACTTGTTGGGCAGGCGGGTGTGCATACTGTTCACGTCGGACGGAGTTGTCTGCACGTCCATAATGGCATTGTACGCCCCATAAATACCGGCATTTACACCCGTGTCGGTCTGAAAAAGGTGACCAAAGGAGCGGCTCAATAATTCAAAGTGGCCGAACTGGAGTACAATGAGGTCATAGTTGTCGAGCAGGGCGGGGTCACGCTGGATGAGCCGAACGAACTGGTTGATTTTCAGGGGTGTATAATAATCTGCCCGTACCGGCTGCTCTACCCGGTCAATATTGGCTAAGGTGCGCTGCACAAACCCCCGCTCGAAGGGAATACCGTAGGCATACGTGTGGCAGCTACCCGCTACCAGCACCCGACAGGTGGGCGAAAACGTTTTCATAAAACTACCCGGTTTGGTTTGGCGAATAACGCTGTGTTATTTTCCCGTTAATACCGGAAAGTAATCGTCAGGGTTGCTCTGTACCGGTTCGTTTATACTAAATTAAATTTAGGATGACGTATTTTTGACTATGAACTACGCCGTATTGATTCCCGAAACAGTTGAGCAACTGACTCAACTCGAAGCCCGCCAGCGGCTGGCCATCCACCGTGACCGCGTTCGCTTTATTCG
>JBBQLG010000249.1:0-4821 GCA_038327655.1 Cytophagales bacterium | reverse complement strand
GCAAACCCCAGCGGCTGAAACGGAAACTGCGAAAATTGCCCGTACTCCCGCTCGTGTCGCTGTTGCCCATGGCGTGTTTAGCATTATCCAGTTTCACGCCCTGGGCAACGTCGATCCGCTCGTGTCGCTGTTCAGTTCGGAGCGGGAGTACGGGCAATTTTCGCAGTT
Organism: Cytophagales bacterium; assembly: GCA_038327655.1. Taxonomy (GTDB): domain Bacteria; phylum Bacteroidota; class Bacteroidia; order Cytophagales; family Spirosomataceae; genus JBBQLG01. The sequence continues at coordinate 4,653 of JBBQLG010000249.1, read as the reverse complement.
TCCGTTTCAGCCGCTGGGGTTTGCAGCCCTGCTGATTCTGTTTCTGATGGCCGCGACGAGTCACGATTTCTGGCTTAAAAACCTGAGTCCCCGCGTCTGGAAAACCCTGCACATGGCTGTTTACGGAGCATACGGGTTGATTGTACTGCATGTGGCACTGGGCATTTTGCAACAGGAAACGTCGCCGGTTTATGCCGGGATCGTGGGCGCAGGCCTGTTCACCATAACGGGGCTGCACCTGCTGGCCGCTTTCCGGGGTCAAACATCCGAACGATATGCCACGACCCCACCCACCGACGGGTTTGTAGCCGTTTGTGCGGTGAAGGACATTCCCGACAACCGGGCCAAAACGCTGCTCATCCACGGTGAAAATATCGCCCTGTTCCGGTATGGGGATAAACTTTCGGCGGTGAGCAACCTGTGCCGTCACCAGAACGGGCCGCTCGGCGAGGGCAAAATCATCGACGGCTGCATCACCTGTCCCTGGCACGGCTACCAGTACCTGCCCGAAAACGGTCAGTCGCCCCCGCCGTTCAAAGAAAAGCTGGAAACCTACGCCGTGCGCTGCATTGGCGACCGGGTCTGGGTAAATCCGACCCCGCATCCGCCCGGCACCGCCCAGATTCCGGCACTCATCCCGCAAACAACCCGCAACTCGTGAAAAATAAACCTGATTTTTACATTGGCTGGCAGGATAAAGCGTCGCCAACGTTTGCGAGACCCGTCCGCCGGGTGGTTATCGGCCTGTTTGTGCTGATTCCCCTGCTCGCGACCCTGTTGGTGTGGCAGCAGCGCGGCTTTTCGGACGCCATGTTCGAGTATGGTCAGCTTACCACCCTCGAGGGGCAACTGATTCGCCAGCCTGTGCCGTTTTTGCGGGTGCCGGTGAAATCCACCCCCGGTTCACCCCCACTTTTCAAGCGGATTCTGCTCATTGGTCTCGGCAAACACGGGGCCGATTCGACGTTGAATGGGTGGGAAAAGAAGCATGGGCCGTTAACCGGAAAAAACCTGAACGTCCGGGGAACGCTCCTCTATCATGAAGGCAAAGCGGTGCTCGAACTAACCGAACAGGCCGACGCCCTATTGAGCGTTTCGACGCCCGCCACGCAACCGGCAGTTCCGGTGTCAAGACCCCTCGGATTGGTCAGGCTACAAGGCGAGATCACTGACCCGAAGTGTTTTTTGGGCGTGATGAAACCCGGCGATGGTCGGCCGCACCGTTCCTGCGCTGTGCGGTGCATTGCCGGGGGCGTTCCCCCGCTGCTGTACGTGAACAACCAGCGGGGCCTGCGCAATGGTTACCTGCTGATTGGGGCCAACGGTGAGCCGATTAATGACCAACTGCTTGCTTACATCGGGAAGGGTGTGCAACTCCGGGGCCAGCTCGAACAGGTCGATAACTGGCTGGTGCTGCGCGTTCAGGCACCCATCAGGGTGATGCCGTTGCTGCCTGACTTGCAAGGCAGCATCGCCATGTGTCACTAAAAATACTCCCCGTCCCGCTTCAAAAAGCATTTATCCCGCGTAAAACCAGCATAGATAAAATCATTTATGGAAACTCAACATCAGCCGCTGATAGCGGTACCCATTGCGCCGTTCGACACCCTGCCCGACCGCCAGCCCGTTCACGCTAAAGTTGGCAACATCGACCTGGTGGTTATCCGGTACGACGATGACGTATCGGTATTTTATGGCCGTTGTCCGCACCGGGGTGCCCTGCTGGCCGACGGGTCGGTGGTGGGGCCAAACCTGATTTGCGGGCTGCACGGCTGGGATTTTCGGGTAGATACCGGTGTGAGCGAATACAACAATGACGAAGTCCTGCCCAAGTTTTCGGCTTTCATTGCTGATAATCAGGTGAACGTGAACCGGGTAGAACTGGACCGCTTTGCCCGCGAACATCCCCAGCCTTTCCGTACGAGCGAATACTTAGGCGACTACGCCGATACGCATCCAGACCCCATTGAACCGTACACCGGCTACATCAAACACCTGGCGCAGCACGGCCTTACCAAAGTGGGTCATCACGGGGCCGTTGATGCGATGGGTGTGGACCGAAATACGCTGCCCCGCTGGGACGATATTCAAATCCTGCCCGCCCAGTTGGCCACTAAACCGCTGCTCGATGAAGACCGGGTTTATACGAGCGTCATCATTGGTCCCCGCGCCAAAAAGCCACTGCGGCTGTCCATTCCGCTGTTTGTGGCCGATATGTCGTTCGGTGCGCTGTCGCGCGAAGCCAAAATAGCTTTAGCCAAAGGAGCCGAGTTGGCCGGTACGGCCATCTGTTCGGGAGAGGGCGGGATGCTGCCCGATGAACAACGGGCCAACAGCCGGTATTTTCTGGAACTGGCCTCGGCGCAGTTCGGCTTCGGCTGGGAGAAAGTCATGGCGGTGCAGGCGTTCCATTTCAAAGGCGGACAGGGCGCAAAAACCGGTACCGGGGGCCACCTGCCCGGCCACAAGGTATCGGCCGAAATTGCCGCCGTGCGCGGGTTGCAGCCGGGTGAGGATGCCATCAGCCCCGCTACCTTTCGCCACTTGCGGACTACCGGTGACTTTCGGACTTTTGCGGATCAGGTGCGCGAAAAAACGGGCGGTATTCCGGTGGGCTTCAAAATTGCCGCCAGCCACGTCGAAGCGGACATCGACTTTGCGCTCGAAGCATCTGCTGACTACATCATTCTCGACGGACGCGGGGGCGGCACCGGCGCGGCCCCGACCATTCTCCGCGACCATATTAACGTACCCACGATTCCGGCTCTGGCGCGGGCAAGGCGGCACCTCAACAATCTGGGGGTTCGCGACGTAACGCTGGTGATTACGGGCGGGCTGCGGGTACCGGCCGATTTTGTGAAAGCACTCGCTCTGGGAGCCGATGCCATTGCCGTGTCCAACTCGGCGTTGCAGGCCATCGGCTGCCTGGGGATGCGGGCCTGCCACACCAACAATTTCCCGGTGGGCATTTCCACGCAGCGCGATGACCTGCGGGCACGGCTAAAAATTGACCAGTCGGCCAAACAACTGCATAATTTCTTCCAGGCCTCAACGGAGTTAATGAGCGTACTGGCGCGGGCCTGCGGACACAGTCGACTGAGCGATTTTACGCCCAATGACCTGAGTACGTTTAGTTATGACATGCACCGGCTGACGGGCATTGCCTACGCCGGTATCACCTGTTAATCGCATTCAATCATTCCTAAAATCTGGCCGCATGAACCCACTAACGAACCACCTGAACGAAGCCGACCGCATGCTACACAGTCTGGCGCAACTGATTGCTTTGACCGGCACGAACCTGCTGCCCGCCCAGGCCGACGACAGCCAGGCCAACATCGACTGGAACGCTGACCGGCACCGGCTCGAAGGCCGTGCGTTTGCCCACAATGGACAACATCTTCGGTTAGTGATCGATCTGCCGACGTTCAGCCTGCGATTTCTGGACGAAAACGATCGGCCCGTGACTTCGTTCATGGCCGAAGGAAAAACCCCGGATGAGGCTGCGGCCTGGTGGCAAACCGTGCTGCATGAGTGGGGTTTCGATACGACAAAACCACTCAGCTATCAGTTGGAAACGGCTCCTGTTCCGCCCGGAACGCCCTACGTTCGCCCGGCAGGACTCACCGAATGGGCCAACTGGCGGACGGTTGCGCATCAACAGTTGATTACCCTTAACGAACGGAGCGGCCGGATGAGTGACATCCGCATCTGGCCGCACCATTTCGATACGGGGGTCTATTATGTAATTCCTGATGAAGCAGGTCAGGAGAAAGCCGCCATCTGGGCAGGATACGCCATTGCCGATGTCGTTAGTGTGGAACCGTATTTCTACCTCTCCGGCTACAACAGCCGCCAGCCCATTGATTTCAGTACGGCCACTGCGCTTACATCAGGCACGTGGTTGAACAGACCCGACTGGCAGGGCGCGTATCTGCCGGTTTCCGACGCCACCGACCCTGGTCAAATCATACCGTTTTACGGGGAAAGTTATGCCTGGATGTCGGAAAAAGCCGGTGACTAATTCGGAGCGATTACTGATAGGGCAGTGCGTAGAGCAACACACCTTCCCCTGCCCTTAATGGATCAATGTAGGCGGTAGAATCGCCATCAAACTTTTTGTGGAAGTACAACGTCGATATTACGCAAAGTGGGAGTAATGCTGCCGACAGAAGTTGGCCGCTGTGAAAAGAGACACTTTTGGAAGTCTGAGGTGGTCGGGTTTTGCCGGACAGTGCTATCCCTTAGTTTGAGCCTCGAACGGCATGGTGCTATTCCTGGTGTAATTTGTTAAGGCTGAAAGTATTCAGGTTTTATCGTAAAAGTAGAGCCTGATAGTAAATGATACAGTTATCAGGAAGCAAAGAAAAGGCATCCAAGTATCATTTTTCACCTCAATACGCTTGTCAGAATTCACTTCAAAGTTTTGATTCATATAGATTGAAAAATCACCCAACTACCTAAAGGGCTGATGGTGAGTAAATCACTCTGATTGAGCCAGCAAGTTGCACCTTTTCACCCTTTGCCAGTTGGGCTGAAAACCCCGCATTCGGGACGTGCATCTTGTCAGCGGGAAGCTACCTCATTTAAGCCGTGTTTACCAAGTTAGCGATAGTATTGGTTAACCTAATGATGCGTCTGTTTATATAAGAA
>JBBQLG010000248.1:0-5028 GCA_038327655.1 Cytophagales bacterium | reverse complement strand
ACTGCTGCATTAGCGTCTGACCCATGTGATACAGCAGCATGTTGTGACCCGTATCGGCCTGCTGCCCGCGAATCACTTCGGTGTATTTTTCTTTCAGCAACTGCTCCACTACGGCCGCCGTCACGGGCAGACCCTTCATCCGGTAATCCTGATCCAGCGCTTCGAGGGTGTGGTGCAGCCAGTTCCCGAAATCGGCCGCGCCCATGCTCTCCTCCACGTCTTCCTGCTCGCTGATTTTAACGATCCGGCCAAAATAAAACCGCATCGAGCAACTCACAAACTGATTCAGGGCGGTTGGGTACAGGCCTTTTCCGGTGAGCATCTCGCGCATGGCCCGCCGGATGGAGTCGGTTTTGGGTACCGATAATTCCGACAATCCGGCCGGTCGCAGGGCATCACCGAACCGCACGACCGGGCGGCTCAGCGTAATGTTTCCTTTTGACGCCGGTAGCAGTTCGTGCTCGATCTGGCGGATAAACCGGCTTGGTTCACCTTTGGCCATGCCGTAGGCGTCGGGTGAAGTGGTATGAATCAGCACGATTTCGCTGGCCCGTTGCAACAGGCGGTAAAAGTGGTAGGCCATCACGGATTCCTGTTCGCGGTAGGTTGGCAGGCCCTTTTCGAGCGCGATGTCGAAGGGAATCAGCGAGTTCAGTTTCCGGCCCTGCGGCAGAATCCCCTCGTTGGCCGACAGCACAATCACCCGGTCGAAATCCAGCGCCCGTGTTTCGAGCATCCCCATCACCTGTAGCTGACTGTTGCCTTCGCTGGTAAACGGAATGCTGGTTTGGCGGATCAGTTCGTTGAGAAACGTGCGAAAACTGCCCACCGTTACGGTTTCGGTTTGCCGCTCCAGGGTGGTTTCGAGTTGTTTGAGCAGGCTGTAAAACAGGTACAGGTACTCGATTTCGATGGCATCCTGCTGCGTTTTATACACGTCGCGGAGGTGGTCGATGAGGTCGTACAGCACCCGGATGGCCGACAGCGGTTTGGCCATGTTCCAGCGTTTGAACAGCGTTTTCAGGAGCGGGTCGTTGCCAGCAAAGGCGTGCATTTCCTTTTTCTCCACGTACACCTTCTGCCGCGTAACGATCTCTTCCTGAATCCAGCCCAGCAACGGACGCACCTCCCCGCGTTCGTCCGGCGGGGACTGCAGGTTTTTGATCCGGGCATACTGCTGCACAAACGGGTGGTTGAGCACTTTAACGACCTGCCGGTGGTGAAACTTCGGAATCTTCACATCCCGCCCGTCTTTAGCCCGGAATTCGGCCCGCGTCTGCTGCATCTCGAACAGGGCGTCGATGAGCGTGAACAGCAGCGACTGCCGCAGCGACAGGCCCATGGTCACGTTCAGGTCCCGCACCGAAGGATCGAGCGAATACAGCACCGGCACCAGCAACGACTCGTCGGCCAGCACAATGGCAGTGCGTTTGGGGGGTAGTTTCGGAACGGATACCATATCTTGGAGATATGGCATCTGTTCCGAAATGCCATCCAACCCCTGCCAGTCCGCGTACAACTGCCCGGCAACTTTAGCCTGTAAACTGGCCGTGGGTACGCCCACCACGCGAATCGTCTTTTCGGAACGGGTCAGTTGAGTACGGTCGGCGGCAAATGTCTGTTTGGGACCGGGTTCAATGCGCAGGCCCGGCCAGCCCAGTTCGCGGTACCGGCGCAGAAACAGACCGGCTTCCTGGTGCGGGTCGTTGAGGTAGTACCGGTCGAAATCCCACAAAACATCGGCTTTCTGCGCATCCAGCAGGGTATTGATGATGTGTTCTTCGGCTTTGCTGAGCGCGTTAAACCCCACAAAATACACGCGTTCATACGCCGGATTGTCCCGCACCAGCGTTTCGATGTTATCGGCTAAGAGTCGGTAGGCCATGCCCCGGTAGGCCAGGCCCTGCGCCAAAAGCCTGTCGCGGAGGGCGATGTAGGCAGTGTACAGGTTCTCGAACAGCCGGAAGTACTTGGTCGTGAAGCTGGTTTCGGTGATGGCTTTGGCACCGGGCGGCAAGTCCAGGTTCCAGCGTTCGATGGATTTGGCGGCCGTGACGTAGGTGAACAGGTCATGCGGATCGACTAAATACTGGTCCACCCGGTCGAAATCGTTAAGCAGCACCTGCGCCCACCCCACAAACTGCTCGAAACTCAGTTTATCGTCGATCTCCCGAAACACGTGGTACAACTCGAACAGTAAACTGACCGGGTCGATGAGTTGCACCCCGGCGGCCTGCGTAATAAAATCATCGACGGCCAGCGTGTGCGGGGCCAGAAACGGCACGTCGGTCTGGGTGGCGAGGTGCTGCTGAAAAACGGACACTGCCCGGCGCGTGGGCAAAATAACCCAGACATCATCGAGGCTTGGTCCGTGAATACTGAAAATATGTTGAGCAGTCTGTTCGAGAAACGTCATTCGGCAGGTGAAAAATTAGGGGGCAAACTGACGAACGAACGCGTCGATCTGCCCAAGATAATCAGCATTGGTTTCGCCCCGCCGACGGGCGAGTTCAGCGATTGCCTGCCATTGCTGATAGTAGAATGTCTGATCGAACATTGGTTGCCGCGCCGAAGCAAATAATGGTACAACATCCGTCAGGCTACCCGACAGTTTAGTGTCGATGGTGTAAAGTAGCCTTACTTGTCCCTCACCCGCCCGCGTATAGATGACCACCCGATTAAAACACTGCCCCCGGATTGCCGTAGTCAGATTGACGGGTATCCGTTCGTAAGCTTCATCGTGCGTAGCAATCGGCGACATGCGGCCCACACCGGTCTGCCTCAGGTCGTCTTCAAACCGTTGACATACGCCCAACAAACTATCCTCCCGTGCTACGGCCAAAACGTGTCCTTCAACACTAAAATCAGCTTGTTTCAGGCTTTTCGCCGTTTGTTCAATCACGGCGAGGGTGCGCATAGTGCCCTCAATAATGAAGTTGTACCGCAACCGGATACATTCTGCCTTCAACCATTCTACCAGCGCGTTAGAAAAGGGTTGGGTGTATTTTGGTGCATCCAACCCGTAGTAGGATAGAATAGCTTCGCTCCGGGGATGGTAGGAACGCAGAGCATCACCGTTAATAACAACAAATGCTTTATCCCGATTTTGTTGCTGAATAAATCGAATTAAACCTGTTTTACCAGATGCCGGCTGACCACCCAGCAGTATACCGGTTGGCTCAACAGTGTATGCATTTTTGGTAAGGAAGATGGCAGAAACGATTGGCTTGAGTTGCTCTAACTCATCCGGAAGTATAAGATGTTCAGGTACCAAGGATCGCGAAGTTGATAAGCTAAGATACCGTTACAGTTTCACGTACGCATGACTGTATTTTCCTTTCAGGTAAGGCGCGTATGTTTTCTCAACCCGCTGATGGATGGCTGCCATATTATCACCCCGATAAATCTGATTAATCTCTTCATTCAGTTCACGAATTCGCTGCATGTACGCCACATAGTCAGGATGGGTCAGAACGTACTCATCTGTCGATCTAAAACCAGCAATGGCGCAGTCGTTCAGCAGATTATTTAACTGCGCGACCTGCTCGGCGATCATTTTGCCGATGATTTCAATCGCTACGTCGTCTTTAATCCAGGGGAAAATGGGTGCGTCCATGTTGCTGACTGTTCTACAGGTTGCTAACCAAAAGTAACAAAAAAAGGTCACTTCTCACTACATTCAGTGCATCCGGTCGGCGCGTACGTCGAGGGTCTGCATGATCTGCGCTTCGAGTTCCAGCACTTCTTTCCAGCGTTGCCGGACGCGGGCGACGGGCATGTATTCCTCGGCCAATTCGATGAAATTGCGGTAGTGCCCGGCTTCAGAAATCATCAGTTCACGGTAGAATTTTTGCAGGCTCTCGTCGGCGATGTGTTCCGACAACAGCTTGAACCGTTCACAGCTCCGGGCTTCGATCAGGGCGTTGAGCAGGAGTTTTTCCATCAGCATCTCGTTGCGGTCGCCGGGTTTACGCATCTTCTTTTGCAATTCATTTACGTATTCGTCTCGGCGCTGCCGTCCCAGTGGAATATTGCGTTTTCTGAGTTCTTTCAGCACCCGCTGAAAATGGCCCCACTCCTCGGCCACGACCGGGGTGAGCACTTCCACCAGTTTTTCCTTCTCGGAATACGACACGATGAGCGAAATACAGGACGACGCGGCTTTCTGCTCGCAAAAGGCGTGGTCGATCAGAATTTCGCCCAGAGGTAGTCCTGAAAAAGTAATGATGCTGATTTAAAGGCCGCAGTTGGGCCGTAGTTTTGGGTCGCCAAACTCACTACCACGTCTCATGTTTCAACAACACAACTGCCCAGCCTGCGGCTCGACAAACTTAGTTAAAAACGGGTCTACTTATTACGGCAAAGCCCGACTCAAGTGCAAACCCTGTGGCCGCCAATTTGTCCAAATGCGTACTTACGAGCCAGTATCGAATGTCTGTAAACGAAGAATTGAACTTCTGCTGGCCGAGCGAATCTCACTCGAAGCGATCTGTAGAGTGATGGAAATCAAGGCCCATCAACTTTACACCTACATGGACGAGTTATACGGGGAGGTGCCGCATGATTTGGCTTGTTCCGTAAGTGAAAAGTCTGACATAGAATTAGGTAGAGTCGATTCTGAACTCGATGAGTTATGGAGTTTTGTCGGCTGGAAAGCCAATAAACAATGGCTTTGGGTCGCTTTAGATCGCGCCAGCCGCCAGATAATTGCCCTCTTCATCGGCGACCGGAGCGCAGACGGCGCGTTGGGATTATGGCAAGTGATTCCCGACCGTTACCGGCGGGCAGCCACTTTTCATAGTGATGATTGGGCGGCCTACAAACAAATTATTCCGGGGGATCAACATCGGTTTAGCAAGCGGAAAAAGGATACCAATCACGTTGAACGGTTTTTCTGTACCCTGCGGCAACGTTGCTCCCGTTTAGTTCGTTTGAGTCTATCGTTCTCTAAAAAACTGGATCGTCATGTCAACGCAATTAAGTTTATAGTGACTCGTTACAACCTGTCATTACAAGTTTAGGACTACC
>JBBQLG010000247.1:0-5040 GCA_038327655.1 Cytophagales bacterium | reverse complement strand
CTTCGCCAACGCGGGTGTCTGTCGTCTGCACGGTCAGGATTTTGTCCGGGCTGCTGGTGTCCACGTTCCAGCCGTCCACTTGCTCAATATCGTTGAGAAACGGGGTGACGGTGGCGATGCAGCCGCCACACTTGATGTTGGTTTTGAAATTTAAGGTTTCCATGATTTTACTGGTTTTGTTTAGAACGTTTTTACTGGTAATGTCCTGCCGGTTTCAGCGGTGCCGGGCCGTTCACAATTTAGCCGCCCGCAGCCGCAGACTATTGCTGACAACTGACACCGAACTAAGGGCCATGGCAGCCCCGGCAATCATCGGATTGAGCAAAAAACCGTTGATCGGGTATAGCAGTCCGGCGGCAATCGGAATGCCGATGAGGTTGTAAATAAAGGCCCAGAACAGGTTTTGCCGGATGGTCTGTACCGTGCGCTTGGAGAGGTGTAACGCCTTGGGAACGCTGTTTAAATCGGAGGTGATGAGCGTCATCCGGGCTACATCCATGGCAATGTCCGATCCGTGTCCCATCGCAATGCTGACGTCAGCCTGCGCCAGGGCCTGCGCATCGTTAATGCCGTCGCCAACCATGGCCACAACCTTGCCCTGCTGCTGTAATTCGCTCACGAATTGTGCTTTGTCAGCAGGCATCACCTCGGCCCGGTAGTCGGTGAGTCCCACCGCCTGTGCAACGGCCTGGGCGGTCTGGGCGTTGTCGCCCGTCAGCATATACACCGTAATACCGCGTTTTTTGAGCGTCTCGATGGCCTGTTGGGAAGTCGCTTTCACGGGGTCAGCAATGGCCAGCAGAGCCAGTATGCGCTGGTCGTCAGCGAAATACACGACCGTTTTGGCCTGTTGCTGCCAACTCGTTGCCTGCTGCTGTACATCGGTCGGTACCGCCAGGCCGCGTTCGCTCAGTAGCCGGGCATTACCGATGAGATACGGTTTGTTTTCGTACCATCCCGAAACGCCCCGGCCCGTCAGACTCTCGAAACCACTAAGCGGAACGCCAGCCACACCGGTTGCTTTCAGGTGGGTCACAACGGCATCGGCCAGCGGGTGTTCCGACTGCGCTGCCAGGGCGTACAGCACGGGCTGTAAGGCGGGTACGTCGGCATTCGCAACCAGCCAGGCGAGGTCTGTAACGGTGGGTTTACCTTCGGTAATGGTACCCGTCTTGTCCAGCACCACCGCATTGACCTTATAGCCGAGTTCGAGACTCTCGGCATCCTTAATAAGGATGCTGTTTTCGGCCCCTTTACCTACGCCGACCATGATGGCGGTAGGCGTAGCCAGTCCCAGCGCACAGGGGCAGGCAATGACCAGCACCGTAACCGAGGTCAACAGCGCGTGAGTGAACGCATTTTCACCCCCGAACAGCATCCAGACCGCAAACGTCAGGAGGGCTATGCCCATAACCACCGGCACGAAAATACCCGCAATTTTATCGACCAGCTTCTGTACCGGGGCTTTGCTACCCTGCGCGTCCTGCACGGCCCGGATAATTTGCGCCAGCAGGGTTTGACTGCCTACCTGCTGGGCCACAAACCGAAATGAGCCTTTCTGATTGATGGTCCCGGCAAAGACCGGTTCGCCAGTAGCTTTGGCCACTGGCACCGGCTCACCCGAAATCATGCTCTCGTCCACGAACGACTCGCCCGACTCGACCGCGCCATCGACGGGGATTTTCTCGCCCGGCCGGACAATAATGACCTGACCGATCCGTACCTGAGCAATCGGCAGGTCGCGCTCGGTATCGCCATCGGCCACCCGAACCGTTTTGGGTTGCAACCCCATCAGCTTTTTCAGGGCGGACGAGGTGTTGGACTTTGCCCGCTCTTCCAGCAGTTTACCCAGCGAAATAAAGGCAATCACCACCGCAGCGGCCTCGAAATACACGTGGGGTTCCAGGCCCCGGCTCGTCCAGAACTGAGGGTACAGGGTGGTGAACGCACTGAACAGAAAAGCGATACCCGTCGATAGGGCCACCAGTGTATCCATATTGGCTTTACCGTGCCGTGCCTGCCTGGCGGCATTGATAAAATACGACCGGCCCAGCCAGAATACCACCGGTGCCGATAAGGCCATCATCAGGTAATTGGCGTATGGATACGGTCCGTCCGGGCCGCCGGCGCGGGTCCGGGTCATGAAAAACATCCCAACCAGCACCACTGGCAGCGAGAGGATAACCGCCCAGATCGTACGGGTCTTCAGGGCTTCGTAGTGCCGCTGCTGCGCTTGCTGTTGTACTTCCTGTGGGTTCTCGACATCGACCACCAAATCGTAGCCGATACCCTGCAAGACCTGCTGCATACCGGCGGGGGTAATAACGGAGGGGTCATAATCGACCGTTGCCGACTGGTTGGCGTAGTTGACCGTTGCTTTCTGAACGCCGGGTGTATAGCCCAGCATCGACTCGACACTCACTGCGCAGGCGGCACAGGTCATCTCCAGAACCGGAAATGTTTGGCGGCTTAGTTTCGTAACGGAACCCGCCCCAGTTGATGGGGTCTTTTTATCTGGTGTAGCCCTAGTCGTGACCATCGTTCGCTCAATTTATAGGACAAAGGTCGGCATCGGGAAAGGAGTATATCGTACACAATCCCCGGACGGACTTGTAAGATTAAACGGGCGACATAGCCAGCGTTTGTTTATCCCGCCGGATGCCCCGGTAGTACGAAGGCGACAGGCCCGTCAGGCTTTTGAACTGGTTGGAAAGATGGGAGGCACTGCTAAAACCGGTATGGTAAGCAATGTCGGTAAGTGATTGATCCGTATAGACCAGTAACTCCCGAACCTTATCAAGGCGTCGGTTGATGCTATATTTTTCTACCGTCATCCCTTCCGCTTTGGCAAAATGGCTACTGATGGTATCGTAATCAAGGCCCAGGGCCTGCTGAAGCTGAACCGACAGCCGGGTTCTGGACGCGCTCACATCGGCCTGCTCAAAATAAGCATCTAAAAAAGTTTTGGCCCGCTGATGCGTGGTTTGTTTATGATCCTGAATCAGACTGAAACCCTGACTGGTCAAAGCCTGGTCAATCCGGTTCAGGTCGTTCTCATTCAGTGAGCCACTAATGGTGACCTGCCCCAAAGAAACAGCCATCACTTCAAAGTTCAGACGGCTTAACTCCGCCCGCACGACATCGATGCAGCGGGCGCACACCATACCGCGTATTCGTATTTCCACGCCATCTTTCGTAGCTGCCATACTTATCAAATTCGGCAATCGGTATAAAAACACCCTTTTACATAGCGTGCATTACAGGGGCACTACTTTTCACAGGGACAGGTTTTGACGTGAATGACAAGCCACCGTATTCAACCGCGAGTGCGACTCCAATGGACAGCATAGCTAAACTAATGCCGGTGAGCAGCCATTTGCTTGCCGTCGTAGCGGTTTCGGACCCCTCGCTACTGTCCATACCGGTCATTTTCTTCTGTAGCTTATTTGTATGAGCCACCCCTGCCGTCATACCATTACTCATGTCGGCGTCCAACGTATGCGGTAACGCTACGCCACCTTTCCCTAAGGCTTTTTCAGTACCCATGCCGTGTTTAAGTTTATTTTTGACTAACCACCAGTTCACGGGGTAAGCCAGCATTCCCCCTGTCAACGTGGCGAAGGACATAACAATCCAGAAACTGGCCGAGGTGGGTTCCATTGCCCCCGCCACCCGCATCATCAGGATAACCATCACCGAAACCATCCCGGCCATCATTACATTCATTGACATGAACTCAGGCAGGAACGTCTTACGTACCGCCTGAGCGTAGCTTCCGCCAAGCATATCTTTTGCAAACAAGGCCTGGAAAATAAGCAGACCAAAAGCAAAGCCGGTTACATACTCTACGACTATATCCCAACCCATTGGTAAATTCAGCAAACGGGTAATAATAATCGCCAGAATGATACCAGACGCGTCGCCTGCCACGCAGTGAATCGTCGAGCCAACCGATTGTTTCCAAAGTGGAACAATGAATTTCGAATGCGTACCAGGGGAAGGCTCCCGGCAGGAAATCCAATAAATAAGCAAAGCAACGGGGCCCATATACAGCGTTACCAGGAACCAGCCCCACTTCATTACCTTCATTTCGGGGGTGTTCATTACCAAATCGTAGGTAACATACGCTACGGAAAGGGCCGTAGTTATAAACCAACCCCACAGTAACCAGTCCGGAAAAACCCAAGTCATTCTCATTTGTTTTTTATTCAGTTAGGATGCCTGTAAAGCCAACCGGAAGGCATACCCGTTGTGAAAGCCCCGTTGTTTAAGATTAGACCCGTTTCCTTACAGAATTTTGCAGATTATCTCCCGGACTGCAAAAATTATAACCCAGGCAATTAAAGTCATAAAAACAGTCTCGCTATTAATGCACCGGGCACAGACCATGCCCCGAATCCGAAGGCTGACAACGTCATTGGCAGTTGTCCTGGTTATCATCGTAGGCTTAATCGTCTCCTTGGCTCATCGGAAGGACGAGTTGGTTAGGGAGCGGGGTCTCTTTATTCGCAAACGTATTCGATGAGATAACAGACAATGCTACAGAGGGCGTTTGCCAACTTGCTTGTAAAATTCAGCCTGTTTGTTGCTGAATTTGGACATATCAGGCCTATCGGGTCGATTTGTGGTCGTGTAACCAAAACACCATCACTAGTCAATAGCAGGACAATTTTGCGCATGAAACCGCCGCAAATGTGATTTTCCAGGGTTACGGTCCGCCGCTCATATCTTTGAATTCGGTGGAAGCTGTGCGGAAAAGTACAATTTTTGCCCCAAAAACCTGACGAGGGTGACCAGTATCGCCCGTCCGCCGCACAGATACCCCCGTGATCTTGATCTCGCTGGTACCGCTGGCCACCCCGTCACTTTTCATAAAGCCCCAACAGTACCCATAGACGCGGTTTTACTTCCCCGATCTGCTATCCATGTGCCAGGGTTAGAAAAGTAGTCAGGCCAGTTTGTTCACCCTTTCACCCCCTTTTGTATGCTCTCTTTTCTGCGCTATTGTGTGGGCATCGATGTCAGCAAAGACACCCTCCA
>JBBQLG010000246.1:0-5088 GCA_038327655.1 Cytophagales bacterium | reverse complement strand
AACAAATCGGCCACCACAAACTGGAAATCCGGCACGACCGGCGCGGCCGAGATAACGTCGGCTCCCTTATAAGCTTTCGACTCGTCCGACGAGGTGTAGACATAGATTTTCTGCTGCTTCGGCACGATGTACCAAACCAATTGTGCACCACCATCGAAGTAGTCCTGTAATTTGTCCAGCACATCTTGGTGCGACTCCGAATCAGACAGAATCTCGACGGCGAAATGAGTTTTGACTCGTATGCCCTGACGAATAGAGGTTAGTTGCTCATCTGTAAAATAAGCCAAATCCGGTACACGCTTACGTGCGTTATCGACGTATGAGTCGGTTTCAGGCATTAATTCATCCCCACGTTGATAAGCATCAGACTTTGTGAACAGCCGGGTCAAAAACTTAGCAATAAAAATCTCTTCTTGTTTCATGGCAGGTTTAGGTATAATACGTCCACGGACAAACTCATAGCTGCCCTCAGTACTATGCTGCCACTGCTCAAACTCATCAACGGTTTGCAGATTAGTTGGCAGTGATTCGATGGATGAAGCCGTTGTTAGCATACTGTTCTCCTGTTTTTTTACAGTCTAAAGGTAGCCGATTCAGCTATGGTTTGCTACCGGTTCTATCCCCGCCCACACCAAATTTTTTCGTAGTTTTGGTTGTTATAGAGGGATAGAAACGACCGTACATGATTGATTACATATCGGGTTTGAACGACCCACAACGGGAGGCCGTAATGCACGCCAACGGCCCGCTGATGATTATCGCCGGAGCCGGTTCGGGCAAAACGCGGGTGCTGACCTACCGCATTGCGCACCTCATCGGACAGGGCGTTGATCCCTTCCGCATTCTGTCGCTGACGTTTACCAACAAGGCCGCCGGGGAGATGCGCAACCGGATCGAAAAGGTGATCGGCACCGAAGCCCGCAACATCTGGATGGGTACTTTTCACTCGGTGTTTGCCAAGATTCTGCGCATCGAAGCCAAAGCCATTGGCTACACCAGTAACTTCTCCATCTACGATACCGACGACTCCAAATCACTCCTGCGCAGCATTATCAAGGAGATGGGTCTGGACGATAAAGTGTACCGCGCCAACAATGTGTTCGGGCGGATTTCGGGCGCGAAGAACCGGCTCGTTGGCCCGGACGATTACCTCGCGAATCCCATTATTCAGGCCGACGATGTAGCGGCCAAAATGCCCGAAATTGGCCGACTTTACAAGCAATACACCCTGCGCTGCTTTCAGGCCAACGCAATGGATTTCGATGATCTGCTGTTCAATACCAACGTGTTATTCCGCGATCATCTGGACATCCTGCACAAGTATCAGCACAAGTTTCAGCACGTACTGGTCGATGAGTTTCAGGATACCAACGTGTCGCAGTACCTCATCACCCGCAAGCTGGCGGCCGTTCACCAGAACATCTGCGTCGTGGGCGACGATGCCCAGAGTATCTATGCCTTCCGGGGAGCCAACATCGAAAACATCCTGAATTTTCAGCGTGATTACGGTCTGGAGAACGTCAAAATCGTGAAGCTGGAGCAGAATTACCGCTCGACCAAAACGATTGTTCACGCGGCCAACTCCATCATCGCCCGTAACAAAAACCAGTTGGAGAAAAGCGTTTTCACCGACAATGAAGACGGCCCGCTGATCGACGTAGTAAAAGCATCGTCGGATAATGAAGAAGGCCGGTTGGTGGCGTCGGCGATTTTTGAGGCCAAAATGAACGAGTCGCTGGCCAACAACGACTTTGCGATTCTGTACCGTACCAACGCCCAATCACGGTCATTTGAGGAAGCCCTGCGGAAACTGAGCATCAAATACCGCATCATCGGTGGCCTGTCGTTCTACCAGCGCAAGGAAATCAAAGACCTGATCGGGTACCTGCGTTTTACGGTCAATCAACAGGACGAAGAAGCCTTCAAGCGCATCATTAACATGCCCAAACGCGGCATCGGCGACACAACAGTGGCTAAGATTGCCGTGGTCGCGTCCGAGAATGAGGTGTCGGTTTGGGATGTCGTCAGCAACATTACCAAGTACGTCGCGGGCCGGTCGGGCTTCGCCATCGAAGGCTTTTCGGACCTGATTAAGAGCTATAAACTGCTGTTAGACAAGAAGGATGCGTTTGAAGTAGCCTCCCACATTGCCAAAACATCGGGGCTGCTGAAAGAACTGCACGAAGACAAAACGGTCGAGGGTTTGGCGCGGTACGAGAACGTGCAGGAATTACTGAACGCCATCAAGGAGTTTGTCGATAATCCCGATAACGATGATAAAAGCCTGAGTTCGTTCCTGCAATCGGTCTCGCTGCTCACCACCGCCGATACGAAGGAGGACGAGGACGACAACGACAAGGTGACGCTGATGACCATTCACGCGGCCAAGGGACTGGAGTTTCGCAATGTTCACATCGTTGGGCTGGAAGAAGACCTGTTCCCGAGTCAGATGATGCTCGAAAGCCGCAACGACCTCGAAGAAGAACGTCGGTTGTTTTACGTCGCCATCACCCGCGCCGAGAAACGGTTGACGATGTCATACGCCGAAACCCGCTACCATTACGGTCGACTGAAGGTGTGCGAGCCGAGCCGTTTCCTGCTGGAAATGGATCAGAAATACCTCAAAATGGGTCGACAGCGGCTCGATTCGGGCCGGGACTCGACCACGCAGGAACGCCCCGAACGCGAGACGCCATCGGGTGGCTCCATGGCGTTTGTACGAACATTAGCGCAAAAAACGGCCCGCAGCCAACCACAGCCCGCCGTTGCCCACACACCCTCCGCTGATTTTAAGCCGAGCGACACCGCCGGGTTAGTAGCCGGCATGAAAGTCGAACACGCGAAGTTTGGGTTCGGCAACGTGAAGTCTGTAGAGATCAATGGAGCCGAGCGGAAGGCAATTATTCAGTTCGAGCAGGCCGGCGAAAAGACGCTGCTGCTGAGCTTCGCCAAACTTAAAATCATTCCGCAATGATTCGGTTTTTCAACGAAGACACTCCGTATAAACTTCCGCAGAAAACAGTGCTCAAGCAGTGGCTTACGGCTCAGGCTAAGCGTGAGGGCGTTGCCGTGCGGGAGTTGAATTATATTTTTTGCTCGGACGAGTACCTGCTCCAAATCAACCGCGAACACCTGAATCACGATTATTACACGGACATTATCACCTTCGATACCTCCGACGACGAGGGCGTGATTGAGGGCGATATTTTCATCAGCGTAGATCGGGTAGACGAAAACTGGCGCCTTCAACAAACGTCATTTACCGCCGAGATGCACCGGGTGTTGGCGCATGGTCTGTTGCACCTCTGCGGCTACGGCGACAAATCGGACGACGAAGTGGCGGTAATGCGCCAAAAAGAAGACGAATGGCTGGCTGCGCTGGTGGTATAGGTGCGTTTGTTAAGTTTTCGGGGGCAGGGTTGCGCCAACGGGTTGAATGTCCGTATTTGCCGTCCATACCGGTACACAAAACACTCCCTTAACCGATGTTCACTGAAAAAGATCAGGACCAGATTCTGTTGCAGGGCGCAACGCTCGATTTGATTGACCAGCAGATTCAGCACTTTGTCAATGGCTTTCCATACCTCCACGTCATCAAAGCCGCCACCGTTGGTGATGGGATCATCCGGGTGCCCGACGAGCAGGTTGCCCAATACGTGCGGCAGTTCGATCAGGTGGCCGGCGATCACTCCATCGTCAAGTTTGTACCGGCATCCGGGGCCGCCACGCGGATGTTCAAGTCGCTGTTTGCCGCGCTGGACGGTAAATCGGACAAATCAGTCGATGGGTTTTTCGAGCGGATTCACGATTTCGCTTTCTACAGTGACCTGAAAGCCGCGATGGCGGAGAAAGGACAGAATTTAGAACAAGCGATTTCGACCAACGACCGGAAAACAGTATTGACCTTTCTACTGACCGAAGAGGGATTAGACTATGGCTCCCTCCCAAAAGGCTTACTGAAATTTCATACGTATCCCGACAGAGTGAGAACGCCGGCCGAAGAGCATCTGGTCGAAGGGGCTGAATATGCCAATTCGGGCGGGTTAGTTCGACTGCATTTTACGGTCTCGCCCGAACACCGCGACCGGTTCGAGACGTTGGTGTATGAGGTGCTGCCGCATTATCAGGAAACGCAGATGGTGGCGTACGACATCACGTTTTCGGAGCAGAAAAAAGCGACGGACACCATTTCGGTCAATATGGACAATACGCCGTTCCGTAATGCCGACGATACGCTGCTATTCCGCCCGGCGGGCCACGGTGCGCTGATCGAAAACCTCAACGACATCGACGCGGATCTGGTGTTTATCAAAAACATCGACAACGTCGTGCCCGATGCCATTAAAGAACCAACGGTAACGTACAAAAAAGTGCTGGCAACGGTTTTGTTAGATGCGCAGCGGCAGTTGTTCCGCCTACAGGAACTGCTTGACTCCGGCGACGATGTCAGCGATGGGTACTTAGCCGAAACCGACGAGTTCTTGCGCCGGACGGTATTTACCCTGCCTCCAGATAGCCTGATGTCAGCGTCAAAAGGAGAAAAATTGGCTTATTACCGCCAGAAACTCGACCGGCCGATTCGCGTTTGCGGCATGGTGCCCAACGTGGGTGAGCCGGGCGGTGGCCCGTTTTGGGCGAAAAACCACGACGGGTCGGTATCGCTGCAGGTCGTCGAATCTGCCCAAATCGACATGACGGATGCCGATCAGAAAGCCATTTTCGAGCAGGCGACGCACTTTAACCCGGTCGACGTATTGTGCGGCCTGAAAAACCGGAACGGCGAAAAATACAACCTGCCCGGCTTCCGCGATCCGCAAACGGGTTTCGTTACCGAGAAGTCGAAAGACGGCAAGGCGTTGAAAGCGCAGGAGTTGCCCGGCCTCTGGAATGGCGCGATGGCGGACTGGAACACGATTTTCGTGGAAGTGCCGCTGATCACGTTTAACCCGGTGAAGACGGTGAACGATTTACTTCGGAAAGAGCATCAGCCAATTAGCTGAGTTTGTTGAGTGAAAAAGGGGTGAGTTTTGTGGTTCGGGGTTAGAGAGGGAAGGTATTTGAGAGACAACAATGATAAAAAAAAAAAAA
>JBBQLG010000245.1:0-5392 GCA_038327655.1 Cytophagales bacterium | reverse complement strand
GTTTGAGACGTTAGAAGCGGCTCAGGATTGTGTGGAAGCGGTGCTGGAGACGTACTTTGAACAGCCGCAAAAAGTGTGTCAGTTAGCTGCTTATCCTTACATTGTCGATACGTCATCACCAGTTTAATTTAGTATAAGCTGTCTCCTTCTGCATCGGTTGTCCGAACCTGTAACGTTAGTTTCTGAAAGACATAGGCTGTGTCTGAATCTGAAAATGATAAGGTGGGTGTGGTGTTCGTCTGGTTAGTCGAAAACGTGGTAGAAAGACCAAACGGAATGCCCGATGAAGGTATGTTCGTTAATCCGTCGGTGCGGTTGGCAATCAGGCAAAGTGCCGTGTACGTGCCCGGACCGGCATAGGTATGGCCAGTCGTATAGACGTTTCGTGAAACGTTCGGTTTGCCCGGTAAAAGTGCCCGCTCTGTACGTTGCGCTGCACCACTACTGCCATCGCCGAAACAAACTTGTACTGTGGACGTCTGTTGACCGGCTACCTGACCGTTGGCTTCATCCATGAACACGATAACCCTGATCGTATATTGCTGGGCTGTGGTCAACGTTTGCTGAACCTGAATGTAGCCGCCCAGTAAATGCGTTGCCAAAGCACTCCGGGTTACCAGAAAAAGGAGAAGTAACAGTTTAGATTTCATAACAGGTAAGGTAGAGTTGATCCTATATTTCTTTTTACAGAAGCAACGTACCTGCTTCACTATGTAGTGTTGGTACGTTCACTGATTTATTCTCTGGCTTACTGACTACAAATGCTTTACACCGCCGAACAAACCGTCGATTGCCGGATGCACCTTTTCCGGCACCTGCTGATCGCTCTCCACGACCATGTGTTGACTATTACGCTCAACCGGCCGGAGAAGAAGAACGCCCTCAACCCGACGCTGCTCAACGAACTGGCGTTTGCTATGAACTACGCGCACCACGAAAAAACAGTCTGGATGGTGGTGCTGGCCGCTTCGGGTGATACGTTCTGCGCCGGAATGGATTTGCGGGCGCTATCGGTCGACTCTGAGGAAGTGGCTACGGTGCCCGAACCCGCCGGACCCGTGCGATTGGGTGCGTTGATGGCAGGACTGGAAAAGCCGTGTATTGCGCGGGTGCAGGGACCGGTGTATGCCGGGGGTTTTTTACTGGTGGGCGGGGCAACCTACGTAGTCGCTGCCGAAACGGCCACCTTTAGTCTGCCCGAAGTGAAGCGCGGTCTGTTTCCGTTTCAGGTACTGGCTGTTCTGCTCGACATCATGCCCGCCCGTACTGCGCTCGATTTATGTCTTCGCGGTAAAATGCTCTCGGCCGCCGATGCGTTGGTGGTTGGCTTAGTGACAGAAGTTGTCCCCGCCGATGCGCTGGACCAGACGATAACGGCCCTTACCGATGACCTGAAACGGGTGTCGCCAACGGCCCTGCAATTTGGTTTACGGGCCTATCAGCAACTAAAAAGCCTGCCCCGCGACGCGCAACAGGCCTTCCTGTACGAACAGTTTCAGCAGATTCAGCAAACCCCCGATGCCAAAGAGGGTATGGCTGCCTTTCTGGAGAAACGTCTTCCGGTTTGGGGTTTTGAGTAAAAAGTTTGTAGTTGGTGGTTCGTAGTTGCCTATCGGGAAACGACGAATCACCAACTACAAACCACCAACTCCTTACTCCGGGCAGTTTTCCCGTTGGCGGGTGTCGATTATATTCTGGATTTGCCAGCGTCCGGCTACGCGTACGAGCGTAAACGCATTGGCCCCGCAGTGACTTTTCTGCTGATTGTAGTAGAACGTGTAGGGCGTCCAGACCATAGCTAACTCGCCGTCGATGTGCGCGGTCATGCCGGATAGCCGCTCATCCAGGGCACCGGGTTTTGCCGATCCAACCGATTTTATAAACCCGGTAATCGGATCGGCTTTCACTGAAACATCGCCGGACTTAGTCTTGGCAACGGTTTGTAAAGTAGCTCCGGTCAGGAAAAGCGGTTTTAGGGCGGTCGAGTCGGCCCGTTTCATACCCTCGAATAGTTGGGTGATGACCAGCTTAACGGCCGCTTCCTCGGCAGCAGGTGTTTGGGCAAATGCGGTCGTCGTGAACAGAAATAACAGGGCTACAATAATTTTCATGGGAGAAATGTTGGGTTAACAGGTTGTGCGCGTGGACTAAAGTACGACAAAAATCGACATTCGATAAAAGCGTTTTTGTTGCCCGATACTCACACTAATCGCGCCTGCCGGGCTTAACGTAGTTCTATTTATTCTCAGAAAAATAGCTTTTTGGCGTAAGTTTGTTCACAAGCTAACTCATATAGGATGCAAAATTTTGTCAATCAGGTTGCTTTTATTACCGGCGCCGGTGCCGGTATTGGTCGGGCTACGGCACTAGCGTTTACAAAAGCCGGGGCGCGGGTAGTCGTTTCGGACGTGAACGAAACGGCGGGTAATGAGACCGTTCAACTTATCCGCGAAGCAGGGGGAGACGCTACCTTCATCACCTGTAACGTGGCTGACCCGGCGCAGGTTGAAACCGCAGTGCAACAGACAGTAGCGACGTATGGTCGGTTGGATATTGGCATTAACAACGCTGGTATCGGTGGGAAATTCGCCCGCTTTGCCGATCAGACGATGGACGACTGGAACCAGATGATCGCTGTAAACCTGAGCGGTGTTTTTTATTGCATGCAGGCCGAAATCCGGCAAATGCTGGTGCAGGGGGGCGGTAAAATCGTAAATCTGTCGTCCATTGCCGGGGTACGCGGGATGCCGATGGACGGCCCCTACAGCGCGGCCAAACACGGCGTAATCGGGCTGACCAAAACGGCGGCACTCGAATACGTGAAGAAAAACATCCGTGTCAATGCCGTTTGCCCGGTGTACACGCACTCGGCGATGGTGCAGGATTTGGTGAATACTGCACCCGAAATGGAAGAACGGATGCGCCGGATCATCCCCATTGGCCGTTTTGGTGAGCCCGAAGAAATCGCTCAGGCTATTCTGTGGCTTTGTGCCGACGACAATGCCTTCTGCACCGGACAGGCAATTCAGATGGATGGTGGGTTAACGGCGGGCTGAACGGCACGCCATTGCTATTTTTTCGGGAACACCGGCCCGCAATCCGGTTATGTCTTAACGGTATTCATCATCTAAAAACAACAGTCCGTATGGCCGCTTACCAACTCGTTGAAAAACACGCCATTGAGCATCACAACGAATATTTTGAACTACAGCTTAACCCGTCGGATGCCCATCCGCGTAGTCTGTTCTTCACGACAAATGCAGAAAATTTAGAAACGACAGCGGCCGAGATCATCAACGAACATGCCGCCGGTACGAAAAGCTGGACCCTGATTCCCCACCGCAAAGACCAGTAACACTTATTGGATGATCCTGAAACCCGACACGGCTAATCCCGTCCGCCCTGGTGAGGAACTGGACCGCGACGCCCTGCAAACGTACCTCAACGACCAAACCGGTGCCTTCGGCCCAATCACCGACATCCGACAATTCCCCGGTGGGTATTCGAACCTGACGTACCTGCTGGTGACCCCGGAGCGGGAATACGTCCTGCGTCGGCCACCGGTGGGTGCCAAAGACATCAAAGGTGGACACGACATGAGCCGCGAATTTCGGGTGCTGTCGCTGTTAAAAGCGGCCGGTTACCGTAAAATTCCTGATCCGGTTGTTTTCTGCGCTGACGAAACCGCATTGGGTTCGCCGTTTTACGTCATGGAGCGGGTGCCGGGTGTGATTTTGCGGGCAAACATGGCCCCAAAACTGGATTTACCGCCCGAAACGCTGCGTCGATTGTCCGAAGCGTTAGTGGACACGCTGGTTGAACTGCACGCCCTGGACATTCGGGCAGCGGGTCTGGAAACGCTCGGTAAGCCCGACGGCTACATTCGTCGGCAGGTCGACGGCTGGCATAAACGCTACCAGACCGCGCAGACGGATGATGTGCCGAGTATGGACCACTTAGCCCGTTACTTAACCGAAAATCTGCCTGCCGAAAACCCGCCGACGCTGCTCCACAATGATTTCAAGTACGATAACGTCGTTCTGAATGGCGATGGCCTGAGCGATATTCGAGCCGTGCTGGATTGGGAAATGTGTACCGTTGGTGACCCGTTGATGGACGTGGGAACGGCACTGTCGTACTGGGCCGAAGCGGGCGATGGTGATTTTCTGAAGTCGTTCAACCTGACGCATTTGCCCGGTAACCTCACCCGGCAGGAATTTGCCAGCCGCTACGCCGAGGGCAGTGGCCGCGATGTAGCGAACCTGCTGTATTATTACGTGTTCGGCCTGTTCAAAAACTCGGTCGTGATGCAACAGATTTACGGGCGTTACCAGAAAGGCCTGACCACCGACCCCCGGTTTGCCGGATTACTGGCCGGTGTTCGGGCCTTGTCGCAGAAAGGCGTCGATGCGGTAGCGGCCGGGCATTTTTAACTATTTAGCCCATGCCCCACAAGTATCCGCGTCAGTTGTCGTACGGTGCCAATAATGCTGTTGTTGCTCTGTCCGAGACGGAAGTGGGTAAGCTGTTCACGGACGATACCCGCTCGGATATTGGCTCCGAAAGCGAGAAAATGCGGTTTGCCAATCAGGTAAACGACTTGGTTGTCCGGTTCATTCGGCTCGACCGGCATCAAGAGGTGAACGCCGATATGCTGGTGATGGAGCGTATTTATCCGATTGATTTCCGGGCGCACGAAGTCGAACGGCGTGAACTATGGGTCGATGTGTTTGACGATGAACTCCGGCAGTTGCATCAGGCCGGATTCGTTCACCGCGATTTGCTGCGTCCGGCGGATCTGCCCGGTGACCGGTACGATAATATTCTGCTCACCAATCAGGGATTACGCTTAATTGACGTGGGGATTTCAGTGCTGAAGCATCAGGTGGGCGACAAATTCTTTGCGGGCTACGTAGCTACGGAACTGGAAGAATCAGCCGGTTTTCGGGAGTATTTTTTGAATCGGTGAGCGTTGAGACTATGTTTTTCCATTCATAGCCCGTGTTAACAACGGCATTACCAGATTGGCATAACGGACTGGCATCAACCGCGTCAGGAAATCGAACGCGTGGGCGTCGGGACCAACCAGAATCCGGGTTCGGTTGTGGCGAATGCCGGACAGAATCGTGCGGGCGGCCTGCTCCGGGGTGGTCAGGGCAGAATCACTGAATCGCTTGAGTGCCGCTTTCTTTTCTTCGTCCGTATGATCGGTCGTGACGCGGGCACTGTTGGCGATGTTGGTTTTCACCCCGCCCGGAAAGACCGTCGATACCCGTACGCCACTGCCTTTGAGTTCATTTCGTAGCACTTCCGTAAATCCGCGTACCCCAAACTTCGCCGTCGAATAGGCCGACTGTTCCGGTGGTCCCATTAGCCCATACACGCTCGATAC
>JBBQLG010000244.1:0-5436 GCA_038327655.1 Cytophagales bacterium | reverse complement strand
AAGGATCTTGGTTACTTAATCGCTAAGATCCTTCGTGCCGCACCGGCGGACCGCTCAGGATGACAAAAAAATGCCATTATCGCAACAAGACCTGGCCCTTAAACGACAGCTTACTTATCCAGCACGACCGTTTCGCCAACCAGATAATTACCCGTTGAGGTAGCCAGATTATAAACCGTCTTTACCGAACGAATCGCTTTTTCGATGCGCACGACCCGGTAGGCCGCTACCGACGCAGCACCTGCTTCGTAATGATACAGGGTTTCGCCCGCTTTCACATCGCCCAACGCCTTACGACCCTGCGTCGTTAACACCGGATGGTTTGCCGTCGCTTCGAACAGCATTGGAGCCGTCAGCATACCCAGACCAGCCGTATTTTCTTCCGCCGGAACAACCCAAACGCCAGTCAGGGCAAACGTATCGGTCAACGTCTGATGAACATCCACTCGCGTCACCGACGTCGTTACGAGGGTTCTGGCAGCCGCGTCGTAGCTTTTCACCAGATCACCCGTAACGACTTCGCTGATGGCTTTCGTGGAACCATCGGCCATGGTTACGGGAGCGTCTGCCGCAAAGCAGAAGTTGTACTCCTCCTTCTTTTTCGCTCCACCCTCGTCGGTCTTTGTTGTACTACCCGACAGCAGCGTGGCCATCTCCCGCGACAGCACAAACGTCAGCGTCGACATCAGACCCGGCTCTTTTTCACCGACGTATTTCAGGTCGTCGATGTAGGCATCCCACGCTTTACGGTCGCCGTTGGTACCGGGAATCACGAACGCTTTCGTCTCGTTGGTCTTCCCGTTGACGTAAAATGCGGCTAACCCAAGTTCTTTGGTCGATGCGGCATCGAACACCTTGTAGAGGTAAATTTTGCGCGTAATGCCGTCGGTGTAATTGAACACGTAGGCGGGACGCTCTTCGTAGCGGTCCAGAATAAAACCGTCCGCTTTGAAATAGGTGTCCTTCTCGATGTTACCAATCTTGATGGCTTTCACGGCTTTGGCCTGTTCGGCGGTCATGCCGGTGGGTTCGGCGGCCTGGGCCCACACGCGCTGCGCCATGAACTGCGTGAGCACGGCGGCAACGATAAAACAGAGAACGGGAATCAGGTGCTTTTTCATAATTCTTGCTGTGACTTCGACTAATCGAGAGGCCATTTTTACTTTTTTGTGTATTGCCCCACGCGGGCATGCAACGCTTCGACGGTTCGGCGGGCGGAGGTGAAGGCCCCGGCCATCCAGGCGGTCAGGTAGGTGGTGTGTTCACCGGCAAAGTAAATATTGCCGTCGGGTTCGAGCAGGGCCGGGTAGTATTTTCGGCGCGTCGATTCGTCGTATGTAGCCCAGCCGCCTTCGCTGTAGGGAATCCGCTGCCAGGCCAGTGAAAACGAATTCTCGAACTCAGCCGGGTACTGCGGGTGAATCTTTACGCCCTGACTTAACGCTAGTTTCTCCCGCTCGGCCACCGGTAACGCCCCCACGGCTTCGGCCCGGCTGTAGAAATTGTAGTAGCCAATCAGGACGCCTTTCTTGCCCTGAAAGCCGAACGACGGGTACCAGATCTGGTTAATGTCGAGGTTGGTGCGCGAAATACCGCCGTAGATATAATCGTCTTCTTCCCAGAATCGCCGTTTGAATTGCAGGCCGATCTTGCCGGTTTTGATGTATGGGACAAAGTCAGCCGCGCGTTTCACCGTGCCGGATAAGTCGCCGTCCAATTTTTTCAGAATGGGCAATGGCAATGTACAGACGCAGAATTCGGCGGTGGCTTCAACGGATTTACCGTCTTTTTCGTAGACGACCCGGACGCCGGTTTCGGTCTTGCGCAGTTCCTTTACCGGCGCGTTGAACAGGATTTTACCGGCCAGCTTTTTCTCCAGCGCCTTCGGAATGGCATCCATGCCCCCAACGGGTTGCATCAGCGTGGTCTGCTGCTCGTACACATAATCGCCGACGTTGTAAAAAACGGGCTGCATGAAACCGGAACGCAGCAAATCAGTCAGGCCATAGGGGTCGGTCATCTCACCGGGGGTTGGACCGGCTCCCGGTGCGGCATCGGTTTTGTAGCCGCGTCGGTTGGTGCCTTTGTAGAGGTGAGCCGCGTTCAGGTCGCCTTCGTTTTTGAGGAAGTCGACCAGCTTTTCCACGTCCTCCTTCGTCAGTTGCTGATCCAGGGCGTTCTGATCCAATGCTTTGGCCAGCAGTTCGGTGGTGTAGCCGCGCATATCGTTGTGGTACTCCTTGATGCGCATCCGCTTGTTGGCCAGCGGTCCCGTGCCCCCCTCGTTAAAGAGGTAAGCGGCTTCGTTATTGCCGTTGAACATCTCCAGCGGTACGCCCAACTCCCGGCAGTACTGGAGCGTCAGTTGGTGATGGTGCGGAATCCGGGCCGCTCCGCCATTAAAGTACAAGCCATTCTCGAATCTCGACGTTTGCCCCAACCCGCCTATTTCCGTTTCGGTGGTGCCCCCCCGGATTGTCCAGACGCGGCCACCAGAGCGGCTGCGGGCTTCGAGTACGGTGCAGTCGTAACCGAGCTTACCGAGTTCGTAGGCTGTTGCCATACCCGCCAGCCCCGCACCGAGGATTAGCACTTTGCGGCTTTTCCCGTCGACCATACCATTGGCAGGCAGGTTGAACGCCGATGCGGGGGCGGCCGGCAGCAAACCCCAGGCCGACAACCCGGCGTATCCGGCACTGGTTTGGTTAATAAAATCGCGTCGCGTCATAGAAAAAGAAGGAAGAAAGGAGGAGTACTCCTCCCTCTTCCTTTTTACCCCACTATCTTTTTGAATCCATCCATGAAAATGGCCATCTCATCCATCGTACCGATGCTGACACGGCAGAAGGGCTGCCCGCTGATGTCGCGGGTCTGAATACCAATGCCCTGCCCAAACATCTGCTCGGTGAACGCTTTGGTCTTCATTTTGATCGGGAACAGCATGAAGTTGGCGTACGACGGGATCACCTCGTAGCCCATATCGGTCAGGGCTTTCATGGTGTAATCCCGTGCTTTGGCGTTTTCGGCGCGGCAATGGTCCTGCCATGCGATGTCTTTGTAGCTGGCAATACCGGCCATCAGCGTCGTAATGCTGACGTCGCCTTCCGCACCGATGTATTGATGCAGGGTTTTCAGCATTTCGGGCTGCGCAATGGCGTACCCTAACCGAAGACCCGCAAAGCCATGAATTTTGGAGAAGGTCCGGGCCTGAATCACGTTCATACCCTCGGCAACCAATTTACCCAACATTGGCCGGTCGGCGGGTGCCAGAAAGTCGATGTAGGCTTCGTCGATGAACACCGGCACTTTAGGCGCGATTTCGCGGCAGAACGCTTCCAGCTCGGCGGGCGACAGGATGGTGCCGGTCGGGTTGTTGGGGTTCACGATGTATACCAGTTTCACGTCGGGCGTGAGGGCGGCTTTCAGCGCGGGCAGGTCGTACTTGTAGTCTTTGGTGAGCGGAATGGCTTTTACCGTCGCGCCGAACTTGGTCGTTTTTTCGAGCAGGTCGTCGTAGGTTGGGCGGCAGGTCAGGATGGTGCCACCGCCTTTGGCAAAATGCTCGGCGGCTGCCAGCAGCATGTCCGACGAACCGGGCGACATCAAAATGTTGGCCGGTTTAACGCCTTCTTTCTCGCTGATAAGCTGCTTCATCGGGCCAAACTCCGTCCAGGCATAGCGGTTACCAATTTCGGCCGCTTTCATGATGGCGTCTTTGGCACTCTGGGCAATGCCGAGGGGGTTTTCGTTGGCAAACAACCGCGCCCGGAGCTTGGGCATATCGGGGGGCGCCAAGGCCGCGAACTCATTTACGAACGGCGTATTGACGAGTTGGGTCGATGTAGCGGCCTGCGCCACGTTCCAGCGGCCCACGCTCAGGCCTGCTGTGAGTAATCCGCTGGCCCGCAGCCAGTCCCGACGGGTAAGGTTAGTTGACATGGTTATGGTTGGTTTATAAGACAAAACTACGACTAAATAGTATCTGATTAAGAAGCAGTTACCGAATAGATAAGCAATCCTAAAATTAGAAAATTTTGCCAAACAGACCGATTTATAAAGCAATATTCTCCAAAATCAACGTCTACCGGTTGAATCTACTTTCACGAAAAGGCTTTTGTGAATTGTACTCCATGAAAACTGCCTAATACGATCCTCTTTTAAAAGTCCCGGTACGTATTGTTGATTCGCTGTCGGCGTCAATTCACCAAGTAGTGCGTCTTAAGGGGAGGCTGGCTAAAATACGGCAAATGACGTATGGACAACAGGTTGGCAAAGCGGACTTTTGTTCCGGTCAATCGACCGCGCCAACCACTGGAGAAACGGCCAGTCGACCGATCAGAAAATAGCGTATTAACCATTCATTTCAATCTTGACTACGATGTTAACGGAACGAACGAATCTACCCATCACGGTGCTTTGTCTACTCGCGTTTTGCGTGAGCACAAGCACTATAGCCCAAGGCTACAAAGGCTTCAACGTCGGCCAGTATCAGGGGCAGGCGTATAATAAAACCGGCAAAAATTACGGCAAAGCAACCCTCGATATTCGCCGGATCGGGACCGATGGCAGCGTACAGGCTTACCTGCGCGACTCCGACGGGCTGGAAGGTGCCGGTCCGCTGGCTGGCACCATCAACGTCAATGGGGTGATGCAACTGAGTGGCCCGATGACCTCGCCCAGTGATAAGTCGGTCTGGCAGTCGGCGTTCATGGCGGTGATGAACAATGGCCAGCTCCGCATGGGTAACCGGCTCACACTGGGCAACGTCGTTCAGGAAGAAACGGCGATGATGGCGTATGCCGGTGGCCCTGCGCCCGCCCGCCCGGTCGCTGCGGCCAACAATGCTCCCGCTACGCCTGCCGGCAACCGCGCACCAACCGAAGCCGAAGTAAAAGCCTATTTTAAAGACTGGTGGACGCACGATTGCAAAGCCGAGGAAGAGTGTACGGTTACGTTCGACAGTCCGGTACGAATAGCCGGGCTGATGCAGAAAACGTTTCAGATCGGGGGTACTTACGCCTGCTATCCGGTTAAAGTTGATTTTACAACAAGCCGATTAAGCAACGGAACCATCTCACGAATGCATGTTACCAATGCCGTCTATTATTTCCATCGAAACTCGTTCGGCGAGTGGGAAATGGGCAAGGAAAACGAGCGAACCACAGACGAACAGGTATTGAAATTTAAGCCGGGACCGGGCAATTATCCCAAACCGGATTTTTCGGGAATGGAACAATGGTTTGAGATTGTAAGCTATACATACCCCACTCCGCCCGACTACTATATGCTTATTAATTTGGTACTCTGACAATTCTTGTGGTTATATGGCCTGAGCCAGTACTCTCAATCTCAAATGCTCAAAGTTAGGAATGCCGTAGCTAATCCGTTTTACATAACGAATCACGTTATTGAGGCCTTCGGTAGCCGCATTGGTCA
>JBBQLG010000243.1:0-5471 GCA_038327655.1 Cytophagales bacterium | reverse complement strand
GTTACGGCTAATCGAGAACTGCTGAAAGAAGTGATCGTAGGCAGCCGCTCGACCCGGTTTATGGCGTTCGATATCAGTCAGACGGATTTAGTCTACGAAACCGGCGATCACGTAGCCGTTTATCCGCACAATCCCCCGGCGCTGGTACACCGCCTGTGCCACCGGCTCGGGCTTGATCCGGCGGCCTGGTTTGTTACCCTGCTGGTTGGCCGGGCGGGCAGTGTTGTGCCCGGCGACCATCCCTACCCCGAACCGACAGGTGTCTGGCAGTTATTGACCGAAACCGTCGATCTGGCGTTGCGGGAACCCTTTGAGGAGTTGATTGATAGTCTGCTGGAAACAGCCACCGACCCCGCCGATACTGAACTGCTGTCCATCTGGTCCGAAACCCTGAGCCGGGGCGAACACGACGAAACCTGCCAGGCACTGAAAAAGTACCTTGTCGATACGTTTGTCACGGTAGTTGATCTGCTGGATGCTTTTCCATCGGCCCGTATCTCCTTCGCCCGGCTGATCGAGTTGTTACCCAAACAGAAGCCTCGGTTTTATTCCATTTCTTCCTGTTCCTTAGTGTATCCGGGTGCGATTCACGCTACCATTGGCGTAGTGCAGATAACAACCGACTCTGGCCAGACGCGGCAGGGATTGTGTTCCAATTACTTGGCCGGTCTGAATCCCGAAGAAGGGGCCACTGTTCGAATTAGTGTGCAAACCTCAAACTTCCGCCCGCCCCGCGATCCCAAAGCCCCGATGCTCATGGTCGGACCCGGCACCGGCCTGTCGCCGTTGGTTGGCTTTCTGCAACACCGCGAAGTGCAGTTGAAAGCCCTCCACGCCGGAC
Source organism: Cytophagales bacterium (assembly GCA_038327655.1). GTDB lineage: Bacteria > Bacteroidota > Bacteroidia > Cytophagales > Spirosomataceae > JBBQLG01. The sequence continues at coordinate 4,630 of JBBQLG010000243.1, read as the reverse complement.
ATATTGCCAACGGCCACCCAACGTCCGACGTACCCCTGCAACTCGGCCACGCCCGGCTTTACTTCGGTTGCCGCAACCTGAATGATTACCTGTACCAGCAGGAACTCGAATCGTGGCGTGATGCCGGGGTATTGACGCAACTGGATGTTGCTTTCTCGCGGATGGGCGAGGAAACGCTTTACGTGCAGCACCTTATTGGGCGGCAGAGTGAAGATTTGTGGGAAGTGCTCTCGCAGCCGGATTGCCACTACTACGTCTGCGGTGACGCCAAAATGGCCGACGATGTTTTTGCCGTGCTGCTGGACATTGCCCAAACCGTCGGGCGGTTGTCTCATGCCGAAGCGCTGGCGTTTTTTGAGACCATGCAGCGCGAAAACCGGTTCGTAATGGATGTGTGGGGCGTGTTGCTCAGCTTTCGTAAATCACTCGCTGAAGCATAGGAAACGCATTATCTGCGGGATGTTCACGTATGGAATGGTTCGCTTTCAATGATGTCGGCCGCTGATTTTGGTCGCGGGCAAATTAAAATGCCCTGGCCAAAAACCGGGGCATTTTTGAAAAAATAGTTAACCTTACCACGTCCCATCCCAATAATCATCCGGCCTCCGCCGACGGTACCTGTATTTCGAAAATACCTCCATTGCGCCAACTTCCCCGAAATCAGCGACTCCGGGCAGTACCGTTTCATACGAATCAAGAATCTGTTCCAGTTGCCAGCGGACCCACTTTTTGTTGATGTTCTTCCAGGGCTCGGCAATAAATTCAGCATACGATTTGAGTTGTTCTTGAGCGTCCTCAATTGAATCAGCTTTGAACAGCACATGCTGTTCATCCAAGCACTGCAAACCCTTTGTCTCTTTTTCAATTTCTACCCGAAACCAAACTTTTAAACAGACATACTTTGTGTATTCCACGATCTATATAAAAAAGCCCCCAGACCGGGTGGTAAGGAGGCTAAAAGTAACAGTACTAATCCGTTTGCAGATCAACCTACTGAGCCTTCCAGGCTGATTTCCAGTAGCTTCTGCGCTTCGACGGCGAATTCCATGGGCAGTTGATTCAGCACTTCTTTGGCATAGCCATTAATGATTAACGCAACCGCCTGCTCCGTTGGAATACCCCGCTGATTGCAGTAAAACAACTGATCTTCGCCAATTTTTGAGGTCGTCGCTTCGTGCTCAACGGTTGCTGTCGGGTTGTTTACCTCAATGTATGGGAATGTATGGGCACCGCATTTGTCGCCAAGCAGGAGGGAGTCACACTGCGAGAAATTCCGGGCATTGTCGGCCCGTTTCATGACTTCTACCAATCCCCGGTACGAGTTTTGGCTTTTACCCGCCGAGATACCTTTCGATACGATCCGGCTTTTGGTATTCTTGCCAATGTGGACCATTTTGGTGCCCGTGTCGGCCTGTTGGTAGTTGTTCGTAACCGCCACCGAATAAAACTCACCAATGGAATTATCACCTTTCAGAATCACCGATGGGTACTTCCACGTAATAGCCGAACCCGTTTCCACCTGCGTCCAGGAAATTTTGGCGTTGGCCCCGTCGCAGATACCGCGCTTGGTCACGAAGTTATACACTCCGCCTTTGCCTTCTTTATCGCCCGGATACCAGTTCTGCACCGTCGAATACTTGATCTCCGCGTCGGCCATCGCAATCAGTTCAACGCAGGCCGCGTGGAGCTGGTTTTCGTCGCGCATGGGAGCCGTACAGCCTTCGAGATAGCTCACGTACGAGCCTTCGTCGGCCACGATCAGCGTCCGCTCGAACTGACCCGTACCGGCCGCGTTGATGCGGAAATACGTCGACAGTTCCATCGGGCAGCGCACCCCTTTTGGGATGTAGCAGAACGATCCGTCGGAGAAAACGGCCGCGTTCAGGGCCGCGAAATAATTGTCTTTGGCCGGAATCACCGAGCCGAGGTATTTCTGGATCAGTTCGGGATGCTCGTGAACGGCTTCCGAAATCGACGAAAAAATAATGCCGCGCTTGGCTAAGTCTTTTTTAAACGTCGTGGCAATGGAAACCGAGTCGATCACGGCATCAACCGCGATACCGGGCCGGTCGGTCGGAAGATCAACCACACCCGCCAGACGTTTCTGCTCGTTGAGCGAAATACCCAACTTCTCGAATGTCCGGCGTAGTTCAGGGTCGATCTCATCGAGACTGCCTACCGTTTTCTGCTGCTTTGGGGCCGAGTAATAGATGATGTCCTGATAATTGATCTTGGGGTATTTGACGTTGGGCCAATGGGGTTCCTCCATGGTCTGCCACAGCCGAAATGCCTTCAATCGCCACTCCAGCAACCATTCGGGTTCATTTTTCTTAGCCGAAATAAACCGTACTGTGCTTTCGTCGAGGCCTTTGGGGGCTTCGTCGGCTTCGATAATAGTTTCAAACCCGTATTTATAGTCGGAGTTGGTAATGCGCTCTAACAGTTCGATTTCCTTGCTCATAGTCGGTTGGGGCGTCGGAACTGGCCGTACGCTGGTAGTATTTTAACAACAGGCTCCGCATGTACGTTCCGGCCCGAATTGACAAATAGGATAAAGTTTCAGGCAGGGTCCAATTCGACACTGACGCCGAACGGAATGGGGCGGTTTACGCTTTCTTCGAGCGAAATAAACGTCTCAGTGCGCTGAATACCGCCTACTTTCTGAATTTTGTCGTGTAACACTTCGCGCAGGTGGGTGGTATCGCGGCAGACGATTTTGGCGAAGATGCTGTAGATGCCGGTGGTATAGTGGATGTTCACGACTTCAGGAATGGTCATCAGTTCACGCGCTACTTCTTCGTAAAGGGAGCTTTTGTCGAGGTAGATGCCCAGAAACGCGCTGATGTCCCAGCCGAGCTTGGTATGGTCGATCACTAATTGCGAGCCGCGGACGATGCCCATCTGCTCCATTTTTTTCATGCGTACGTGAACGGTGCCGCCCGATACGAAAATCCGTTTGCCAATTTCGGTGTAGGCCATGTTGGCATCCTGCATCAGTAAACTCAGGATTTTCAGATCGACATTATCAATTTCCAAATTTTTCTCCATTTTGAGTACTATATTTTTGAAGTGTATCAACAAAAATACCAAAATTTTGAATGAACGATAAATATTTAGAAAGATTTATAAAAAATTTGCAATGAATAAGCCTATAGCCCTACCTTTGTCTTGTTGAGTAAGTCGAACGGGGTCAAACGATAGATAAACTCAGCGCATTGAAACACACATTGTAGGGTGTCGAAATTGGCAGACGTGCCCTCCTGTCTCGGGGGTGGTGATCACGGAACAAACATAGTATAATGCCGCCCTCAAAAGCGACTGGGGTTGACCACCAGAGTTGTACTAAGGCTAACCGCACCGTGGGTGGTTCGAGTCCCCCTCCTACAGCATATAAAACCGGTATCATTGCCCTTCAGGGTTGCCGAAACGAGTTTAGTTTGTTGATGAAGTGTAATTCTTACACGCCGATTCCAACTGGGGTCGGCGCTGTTTTTTTGTGCCTGCCCGGATTTTCCCATTGGAATAAATTGGAACGGTTATCAAACTCCTTCAACCGCTCTCCCACGACTATAGTACTCGTTAAGGGCTGCTCTGTAGGTCGCAGGGAGAGACTACGGACTTTTTTGCCTATTTTTGTGGTTACTTAGATAGCTTGTAACCGCCTGCTGAACGTGAAGAATATTCGCAATTTTTGCATCATTGCCCACATTGACCACGGCAAAAGTACCCTCGCCGACCGACTCCTCGAATTCACCAAGACCGTGGGTGCCCGCGACATGCAGGCTCAACTGCTCGATGACATGGACCTGGAACGGGAACGGGGCATTACTATAAAGAGCCACGCCATCCAGATGAATTACACCTACAACGGCGAGGTGTATACCCTGAACCTGATCGACACGCCGGGTCACGTCGATTTCTCCTACGAAGTGTCGCGTTCCATTGCCGCCTGCGAAGGGGCACTGCTGCTCGTGGATGCCGCGCAGGGAATCGAAGCGCAGACGATTTCGAACCTGTATCTGGCGATGGGTCACGATCTGGTGATTATCCCGGTACTGAATAAAATTGACCTGCCGGGTGCTATGCCCGAAGAGGTGAAAGACGAAATGGAGGAACTGATCGGCTGCGACCGCGACGATATCATTCCTGCCAGCGGCAAAGAAGGCATCGGCATCGAAGCCATTCTTCATGCCATCGTCAATCGGATTCCGGCTCCCGTCGGTGACCCCGACGGTGCGTTGCAGGCCCTGATTTTTGACTCTCATTTCAACTCCTACCGGGGTATCGAAGTTATTTTCCGGGTTATGAACGGCCGCATCCGCAAGGGCGACCGCGTTAAGTTTATGAACACCGGCAAAGAATACAACGCCGACGAAGTCGGCACGCTGAGCCTGACGCAGGTACCCAAAGACGTAATCGAGTGTGGCGACGTAGGCTACCTGATTTCGGGTATCAAAGTGGCCAAAGAGGTCAAAGTAGGCGATACCATTACGACGCTTGACCGCCCGGCAACAGTAGCCATTCAGGGGTTCTCGGAAGTCAAGCCAATGGTTTTTGCCGGTATTTACCCCGTCGAAACCAGCGAGTTCGAGGACCTGCGCGATGCCATGGAAAAACTCCAGCTCAACGA
>JBBQLG010000242.1:0-5503 GCA_038327655.1 Cytophagales bacterium | reverse complement strand
CCGAATAAAGCGAACGCGGTCACGGTGGATGGCCAGCCGCTGGCGGGCTTCGAGTTGAGTCAGTTGCTCAACTGTTTCGGGAATCAATACGGCGTAGTTCATAGTCAAAAATACGTCATCCTAAATTTAATTTAGTATAAGATCCTTCATGCTTCAGGCCGGGTGGCCGGTGCCATGACAAAAACCAAAAACCACAAACCACAAACCAACCCCACGTCATGAAATACTACGAATCGATTATTGATACCATTGGCAATACGCCCCTGATTAAATTGAACAGGGTTACGAAGGGCATTAAAGGCACGGTGCTGGCCAAAGTTGAGTATTTTAACCCCGGCAACTCGGTGAAAGACCGCATTGCCGTGCGGATGATTGAAGATGCCGAAAAAGCGGGCCTGCTCAAACCCGGCGGCACCATCATCGAAGGTACGAGCGGCAACACGGGCATGGGCCTCGCGTTGGCGGCCATTGCCAAAGGCTACAAGTGCATCTTCACCATGTCGGATAAGCAGTCGAAGGAGAAAAGCGACATCCTGCGGGCGGTGGGTGCCGACGTGTTCGTATGTCCCACCAACGTCCCGCCCGACGATCCGCGTTCGTACTATTCCGTTTCGAAACGCCTGAATCAGGAAATCCCGAACTCATTTTATCCCAATCAGTACGACAACCTGTCCAATACGGCGGCTCACTACGAGGGAACCGGCCCCGAAATCTGGCGCGACACCGACGGACGCATTACGCACTTTGCGGCTGGCGTTGGTACGGGTGGTACCATCAGTGGCACGGCTAAATTCCTGAAAGAGCAGAACCCGAACGTCATCACCGTGGGGCTGGACACGTACGGTTCGGTGTTCAAGAAATACAAGGAAACGGGTATTTTCGACGAGAACGAAGTCTATCCCTACATGACGGAGGGGATCGGCGAAGACATTCTGCCCAAGAACGTGGACTTCGACCTCATCGATCAGTTCATTAAGGTGACCGACAAAGATGCCGCCATCATGGCCCGTCGGCTGGCTAAGGAGGAGGGATTATTCATTGGCTGGTCGTGCGGGACAGCCGCGCACGGTGCCCTCGAATACGCCCGTGAACACCTGAAGGAAGACGACGTAATGGTGATTCTGTTGCCCGACCACGGTACGCGCTACCTTGGCAAAATTTACAACGATATCTGGATGAAAGACCACGGCTTTCTGGAAGCCCGTGAGTTCTCGACGGCCCGCGACATCATTCATGCCCGCAACGGTAACGGTCATATCGGCCGTTCGGGACTGACCACGATTGGCACCGACGTAACGGTCAGTCAGGCGATTCAGGTACTGAGCCGACAGGGGATTTCGCAGTTGCCGGTTACGGACGGGGCAGGGCATATCGTGGGCAGTCTCAACGATTCGACCATTCTTAACAAACTCATCGAAGACCCCACGATCAAGGACCGCCCCGTTGGCGACGTGATGGATAAGCCCTTCAAATTCGTGGGGTTAGACAACACTGTCGACGCGCTTTCGTCACTCATCGACCGCGATAATAAAGCCCTGCTGGTCCGCGACGAGTCCGAGCAGGTCCACATAATCACCCAGGCCGACTTGCTGGCCGCTTTGACAGCTTAATCATTATTGATAGATAGCAATGCCCTTAACCACCGATGCGGTTAAGGGCATTGCTGTTAAATAACAGTATTCATCAACGCCGGTTATCGCCACCATCCATCATGCTCTGGTAGCTCGAATAGCGGCTTTCGGCAATTTCACCGGCTTCAACGGCGTCTTTTATGGCACATCCCGGCTCGTTGAGGTGCAGACAGTTGGCGTAGCGGCACTGGTTGAGCCGCTCCCGCATTTCGGGGAAATAATGCCCAATCTCCACTTTGCTGGTATCCATCAGGCCCAGTTCTTTGATGCCCGGCGTGTCGATGATGAACGTACCGGGCGTCAATTCAAACATCTCCGCGAACGTAGTGGTGTGAACGCCTTTGTTGGCAAACGTGGAGACCTCCGTCGTCCGCAAATCCAGACCGGGCGCAACGGCATTTACCAGTGACGATTTACCCACCCCCGAATGCCCGGCCAGCAGGGTTACTTTATGGTCGAGCAGGTGACGGAACGCTTCGATGCCTGCCCCCTCGGTAGCCGACGTAACTAAACAGTTGTACCCAATATGCTCGTACAGGTCGACGACTTCCTGCTGAAACGCCAGTCCGGTTTCGCCCAGCAAATCCGATTTGTTGAAGACCAGCGTCGTGGGAATGCGGAACGACTCGGCGGTAACTAAAAAACGATCTACGAAGCCCATCGACGTGCGGGGAAACGCCAGCGTGATAATCATCACCGCCTGATCGAGGTTGGCCGCCAGAATATGGCCGTGCGCCGTTTTATGCACCGACTGCCGGATGATGTAGTTCTCACGCGGGTCGATGTCGGAGATGATTGCCGTGTTTTCGGCTTCGTCTTCCACCTCGAACTGTACCCGGTCGCCCACGGCAATGGGGTTGGTTACTTTCAACCCTTTTATTTTGAATTTCCCTTTCAATCGGGCGCGGTAAATGTGTCCGTCTTCATTACGAACGTCGTACCACGAACCGGTCGAGCGGATAACTAAGCCTTGACTCAATTGCTGAATGATTGAATGTGCGAACGAAAAATACTGCGCTCAGCGGGTTTGCACTAATTTCTTTACAACGTTCATAACGGCGGCTGTTGCGCCAATGTTCCGGTGAACGTAGTCGCGGCTGATTTGCCCCGTTTGCGTCCGTAATGCAGGGTCTTCGTAGAGCCGTTGGAAGGCCGTAGCCAGTTCGCCGGTGTTGTTTATCGGAAAGGCTGCCCCTTCGGCAACCAGATCGACCGCTTCCTGAAACCGGCTGTAATTTGATCCAAAAAACAAGGGTACGCCGAATGTAGCGGCTTCGAGTGTGTTGTGCAGCCCCTTCCCGAACGCCCCGCCAATGTAGGCGAACTCACCATATTGATACAGCGACGAAAGCATCCCGACGTTATCAATAATCAACTGATTAAATGACTCGGCTGGCTGTTTACTGATTCCGTTGGCCAACGTTGAGTAGCGAACGGATGGTTTGGTAAACTGACTCACCCAGCGGTTAATATCAGCATCGTGAATTTCGTGGGGGGCGATAATCACTTTAAGGGGTTTCCTGAATCCATTCAGAAATGGAATCAGAACGTCCATATCGGCGGGCCATGCACTGCCAATCACCAGCAACGGTTTGTCGTGTTTGAAGGTGGCTGCCATCGGAATGTCTTTCCGGGCGGCTGCTACCTGCGCGACCCGGTCGAACCGCGTATCGCCCGCAATGGTAACGGGCTGAATACCAATTGACTTCAGCAAGTCAACCGACTCCTGATTCTGCACCAATATATGGTTGAACCGGCGCAGAATGTGGCGATAAAAACTACCATACCACCGAAAATACACCTGATTGGGTCGAAAAATAGCCGAGAAGGAAAGCGCCGGAATACGAGCGGCCTGCAACGCATGGAGGTAAAAGTGCCAGAACTCGTACTTGATGAAAAACGCCAGTTGCGGCTTTACAATAGACACGAATTGCCGGGCATTGGCGGGTGTGTCGATGGGCAGGTAAACGATGAAATCGGCCCCGGCGTACTGTTTACGTACTTCATAGCCGGAGGGGGAAAAAAAGGTCAGCAGGATTTTATACCCTGGATACTGTGCCCGAAACGATTCCATCACCGGTCGACCCTGCTCAAACTCGCCGAGCGATGCGGCATGGAACCAGACTACCGGCGATGTGTTCCCGTGAAGCAAAGCCTTGAGGTTCGGTACCCAGTTTCGCCGACCGGCAATCCATTGTCTGGCTTTGGCATTGACCGGCGAAACCAGCCAAATCAGGAACTGGTAGCCATAAATACCCGTTAAGTAAATCAATTTCGACACGTTGCCATTTTGGCCCAAAGTTATCTAATCCAACCGCAATGAACTGGAATAAACTAACCAGCGATACTCAACTCGACACCATCAGGGAAGAATCGGCCACGCAGCCGGTCCTGATTTTTAAGCACAGCACGACTTGCTCCATCAGTGCAATGGCCCTGAGCCGCATGGAGCGCAACTGGACCGATGCCGCTGGCATTAAACCGTATTATCTGGATTTACTGGAAAACCGGGCCTTGTCCCGTGTCGTGGCGGATACCTTCGGCGTGGACCATCAGTCGCCCCAGGTGTTGCTGATTCAGAACGGCGAGTGCGTGTACGACAATTCGCACATGGGTATCTCGTTCCAGGCACTGACACAGGCGGTTTAAGGAGTTAGTGCCTGTAACGAGATGCCGTTTGTAGTTTGTCATCCTGAGGCACGAAGGATCTTAGAGATTGGCTACTAAGATCCTTCGTGCCTCAGAATGACAAATTACGAACGGCCGACCGTCACGAACCACTAATTACTAAATACTTACCCTTTCATCGTGATTTTCGCCCGGTGGCAGACCCCTCCGATGGGCGGATTGAATTTAGAAACGCTGACCTCTACCGTTTCCAGGTCCGGGTATTGACCCCGGATGTCTTCGATAATGCTCAGGGCGATGTGTTCCAGCAGCCGGGCTTTGCGCTGCATCACGCCGAGCGTAATCTTGTAGAGTTCGCCGTAGTCGACAGTCGCACTCAGCCGGTCGCGCCGGGCGGCTTCCGACAGGTCCGCCGTGACCGTAATATCCACCGAGTATTTATTGCCGATCCGCTGTTCCTCGTCGAAAAAACCGTGGTAGGCGAAAAATTCGAGACCTTCTAAGGTAATCGTCCCCATTAAATCTGATCGAAAAACGATCCGCCTTCTTTCTTCTCGTCCGTTTCCGACACGGTAGCGGGAGTTGCAGCCTGGCCGTTTGGTTCGGGTGAATGGCCGTCAGTCTGGTGCTCGACGGCGTGCCGAACCCCGGCCATAATCGACTCCGATACGTTGGCAACCGTTGGTAACTCGTCGTCTTCGTCGCTGAGGGGGGGCATGTCTTCCGATGAGTCGGTCACGGGAGCCGCCGGAACAGTCGGGTCCGTCTCGACGAGCCGCGCTACGGGTTCGGTCGGGTGCTCATCGGCTGGTTCCGGAGCCTGCGATTCACTGACCGTATCCAGAATGGTGGGCGTTTCGGCGGGTACTTCGGCATCGGCCGGGAGCGCAACCACGTTCGCCGTTTCGGTGTCGGGCTGTGGGGCTGGAACTTCTCCGGCTGGTGGGGTTTGCAGGGCATCTACCTCGGCTGTCACTTCATTGATTTTTCCCTGAATCGACTGCCGGGCGAATTTCTGCTCAAACCGGTCGACGCTTTCGTTGGCGTTGGTGGCCAGCGTTCGGATCTGATTCACCAGATTATCTTTATACCGCTCCAGGGCTTTCAGATCGTGTTCGGTCGATTTGAGGTCGTTGATGATATTGTCTTTGATGAAACGGGCCTGATTTTCGGCATCCTGTACCATCACCGCTGACCGCTTGCGGGCATCGGCCAGCATGTCGTCGGCCTTTTGCCGGGCATCG
>JBBQLG010000241.1:0-5552 GCA_038327655.1 Cytophagales bacterium | reverse complement strand
GTAGTCCGGTTCCGAAATTCACGGGTGGGGTCAATTTGCGCTTCAACTACAAAGGGTTCGATCTGGCCACGTATCTGTACACGTCGCTGGGTGGTAAAGTCTTTAATCTGTCGAAGTGGTTCACCGATTTCTATCCGTCGTTTTCGGGTGCTGCTATCAGTTCACGGGTGAAAGATTCCTGGACGCCAACGCATACCAATACGTCGCAGCCTATTTTCGAGGACGTATCGAATTTCAGTACCAACCAGGTGCCCAGTTCGTTCTACGTAGAAAATGGCTCGTACCTGCGGATGCAGAACATCACCCTGGGTTACACGCTGCCGGCTGCCCTGCTGAGTAAAGTAGGCCTGGGCCGGGTCCGGTTGTCTATTGCGGCCAACAACGTCTTTACCGTGACGGGCTACAAAGGCCTTGATCCGGGTGTTGGTGGTGCGGTTGACCAGAACTTTGGTATCGACGTGGGTAACTACCCCATCACGCGGAGCTACAATGCCGGTCTGAGCATTGGTTTCTAACTGTAAATCAGGTGAGCCGGTCCAAATGGGTCGGCTCACCAAAAATTCCCGAGTAAACTCTTCTGAAAAACAACATACCATGAAAAATACAATCGCAAAAGGGGTGGGCTTAACACTGCTTTTGACCGTCGGCTCATTAGCCTGCAAAGACTCGTTCCTGAACGTGGCCCCAACCGGTCAGTTGGTTAGTACGCTTTTAACAACAAGCAGTGGATTACAGGGGCTGCTGATCGGTGCCTACGCGCAGCTAAACGGCCGGGGGTACTCACAAACCGCCAGTCCAACCAACTGGGTCTATGGCAGCATCATGGGGGGCGATGCCAACAAAGGCTCCGACCCGGCCGACTTTAACGCCATTACCCCGTTTGAAACCTACCAGGTTGCTGCTGCCAGTGCCGAAGTAAACTATCGTTGGCAGGCCCTGTACGAAGGCGTTAGCCGGGCCAATTCGGTGCTTCGTACGCTCCCCCAGTCTGATGCAACCGTTACCGATGCGATTAAACAGCAGGTTTCGGGTGAGGCCCGTTTTTTGAGAGGTCTTTACTACTTCGATCTGAAGCGGACCTTCAACATGGTTCCGTACGTCGATGAATCCGTTGATTACGGCTCGGGTATTACAACCGTACCAAACAACGTTGACATCTACCCAAAAATCGAAGCTGATTTTATGTACGCGTACACCAACCTGCCCGAAACACAGGCGCAGGCCGGACGCGCCAACAAATGGGCTGCGGCTGCCTATCTGGCCCGGACCTACATGTATGAGAAGAAGTACACGGAAGCGAAGGCATTGTACGACTTGATTATTGCCAACGGAAAAACGACCAACGGGCAAAAATTTAGCTTGGTGCCCCAGTACGCGCAGGTATTCAATTCGGCCAATGAAAACAGTGCCGAAGCTATTTTCTCGACCCAGAACGTAGCGAATGCCGGTAGCTCGGATGCCGCTTCGGGCGATTTGAACCTGAATTATCCCTACAGTGCCGGCATCGGTGCTACTTGCTGCGATTTCTTTAAACCCAGCTTCGACCTGGCCAACTCGTTCCGTACGGATGCCACCGGTTTACCCCTCGACATCGCGCAGACCAATGGAGCGTATGATAACGGCACCAACGAACTGAAGACAGACCAGGGGCTGCTGCCCGGTGATGCCTTTACGCCCGACACACGCACGGTTGACCCGCGTCTTGACCATTCCGTTGGTCGCCGGGGTATCCCCTATTTAGACTATGGTTTGTTTACCAGTGCCTGGACGCGTAATCAGGCGTTCGGTGGCCCATATTCTACCAAAAAGTACGTTTTTTATCTGGCTCAACAATCTAAAGTGGCCGACGTGTCTAACTGGACAAAAGGATGGGCCGGTACCAATGTAGTACTGATGCGCTACGCCGATGTGTTGCTGATGGCGGCTGAAGCCGAAGTAGAAGTAGGAAGTCTGATGACCGCCATGAGTTACGTTAACCAGGTACGGACCCGGGCTGCCAACCCCGCGGGGTTTGTAACAACGACGGACGGTAAACCAGCGGCCAACTACATGATCAGCCCGTATCCGGCTACGGCTTTCGCGTCGAAAGAAGCAGCCCGCTCAACGGTTCGATTCGAGCGTAAGCTGGAACTGTCGGGTGAAGGTCACCGCTTCTTCGACCTCGTGCGCTGGGGGATTGCCGCACCAACGCTGAACACCTTTATTGCGTATGAGAAGACGAAGCTGTCCAATGCCTACAGCGGGGCCATTTTTACAGCCAGTAAAAATGAATACCTGCCGTTGCCACAGACCCAGATTGACCTGCAGGGTAAAACCATATTGACCCAAAATCCGGGCTACTGAGCCGATCTACAGGGTTATTAAGGACATACAGGCATAAAAAAAGGGAACACATTTGTGTTCCCTTTTTTTATGCCTGGCACTCACCGTTCGAGGCTCCTGGGCCTTTAAAAGAAACCTGAAAATATAGGACACAGGACTGTATGGAATGCTAAAATTAGTCGGCGAATGGTTGCTAAAACTGCATTCTGATCGAATAGTACCACTTTGTAGAGAAGACTCTGCGTACCATACTAACTAAGTAGAAATCCAGAAAATGCCCGTAGTTATACGGATATGCACGTCCGAAAAGCGATTCCGGTGTTAATTGGAAGCTCTTGACGGAAAGGGCCTTAAAAGAAAGAGGTATGGTAGATATACTCTTAAACAGATATTTTTTTTTTATGATGCGTAATTTTACCCGGTTTCCTTTGAAGTATAAGTAATCCTACATAAAATTGTAACGGTTTAACAATCTAAAAATGCCTGAACCATTATGAACACAAAGATCTACCAGTTAGTCCAAACCGCCCTGCTGTGCGCGTTTACGCTCTTTTGGAGCATGGATGCATCCGCACAGGGCCGCCGGGTAACGGGCCGCGTTACCGGTCCAGACGGCGCTATTCCCGGTGCAAACGTTGTCCTGAAGGGCACTACAACGGGTACCACAACCGATGCCACCGGTAGTTATGCGCTGGCCCTGAAAAGTGATGCTGACGTTATTATTATCTCGGCGATTGGCTACAAATCAAAAGAAGTGGCCGTCGGTAATCAGTCCACCGTAAATGCAAACTTAGACGAAGAAGCTTCCACGCTGAACGAAGTAGTTGTAACGGGTTATACGACCGACAACAAGCGCGAGACAACGGGAGCTGTCTCTACCGTAAGAGCACGTGACTTAACCGCAACACCATCTTCCAACGTTGAGCAGCAACTGCAGGGACGGGTAGCGGGGGTGACGGTAATCACCAACGGACAACCAGGCACGGCCAGTCAGATTCGGGTGCGGGGCTTTGGCTCGTTCGGTGGTAACCAGCCGCTGTACGTGGTAGATGGCGTACCCGTGGGTGACATCAGTTTCCTGAACCCAGGCGACATTGAGAATACGACGGTACTGAAAGATGCCGCGTCTTCGTCGATCTATGGTGCACGGGCTGCTTCCGGCGTTATCGTCATCACGACCAAAAAAGGTCAGCGTAGCGCCCGCAAACTGACTGTTACGTACGACGGTTTGTATGGTGCTACGGATCCGGGTACGGGTCAGAAATTGCTGAATCCGACCGATTTTGCTACCTGGACCTGGAATGCGGCTAAAAACGATGCTTTCCAGTCGGGTAAACCACCACTATTCAGTCATCCACAGTTCGGAACGGGTCCTACGCCGGTCATTCCGGATTACATCAATGTTGGTGGAGCGTCGGGTGTCATTGGCAGTGTTGATTTAGCCGCTGCGAAACTGAAGTATAACATCGACCCAAACGCGGGGCCAATCTATCAGGTGGTTCGGGCCAACAAAGAAGGTACGGACTGGTATAAAGCCATTACTCACGTCGCCCCCATCCAACGGCATTCGTTTGGTTTTTCGGGTGGTACCGAAAGCAGCCGTTACTATGTAGGCCTCAGCGCACAGGATCAGCAGGGTATTTTGAACAATACCAGTAACAAGCGGTACGCGTTCCGGGTAAATACGGAATTCGACATCCTGAAAAACCTGCGTTTCGGCGAAAACCTGCAGTTTACCTATGGGCAAACGCTTGGCCTGACGGGGAGCGGTGACGGACAGAATGGAAGGGGGACAGGCGTAGCCCAGGATGAAAATGATATCCTGCAGGCGTTCCGTATGCCGTCGATCATCCCGGTTTATGACGAGTTCGGTGGCTATGCCGGTACGGCGGCCAAAGGCTTTAACAACCCGCGTAACCCGGTAGCCAACCGGGACGGTCAGGCTAATGACCGCAGCTACAGTGCCAACGGCTTTGGTAATGCTTATCTGGAATACGATCCCATTCCGAACCTGACCCTGCGCAGTAGCATTGGTGGTCAGTACAGTGGTGGCTCGTACCGGTACTACAGCCGTTTGCAGTACGAAAACTCGGAGAACAACTCCGCCTTCGGCTACGGTGAAGGCTCTAACTACTTCCTGGCGTATACACTGACGAACACCGCCAATTACAAAAGGAAGTTCGGCGTACATGGTGTCGACGTAATCGTAGGTCAGGAAGCCCTGAACACAGGGGCAGGTCGTGGCCTGAACTCGTCCGGTCAGAACCCGTTCTCTACGGACCTGAATTACATCAACATTACCAACGTTGGGTCGCGGCAGACGAACAGCGGTCAGTTCAAGGGCGTTAATTTTTATTCGCTGTTTGCGCAGGCCAAGTACAATTACAACGAGAAATACTACCTGGCAGCAGTCGTTCGTCGGGATGGCTCGTCGCGCTTTGGCTCGGCAAACCGGTACGGTGTGTTCCCGGCCTTCTCGGCCGCCTGGCGCGTGTCGGCTGAACCGTTTATGAAGAACGTTCCCGCCATTACGGATCTGAAACTCCGGTTGGGCTATGGTACGGTGGGTAACTCGAACAACGTAGACCCCAACAACCAGTACAGCCTTTACGGTGCCAGCCTGGGTAACTCGGCGTACGACATCAACGGCACCAACTCCAGCGTAGCCGATGGGTATTATCGCCAGCGAATTGGCAATACGGCTTCCAAGTGGGAAACCAGTGTTACGCAAAACCTCGGTATTGACGCGGCATTCCTAAACAACCGGTTTGAGGTGTCGCTCGATTTGTGGCAGAAAGATACCAAGGACCTCCTGATTCCGCTGGCTGTAACGGCCGAGGCTGGCTCGTATGCCTCTGTACCATCGGTGAATGCCGCCAAGATGACGAACAAAGGGATCGACCTGCTGATTACTACGCGGGGCCGTGTAGGTAACGGACTGGATTATGAAGCAACGCTGACGGGTGGTTTCCTGAGCAACAAAATCACGGATGCGGGTCCGGGTCAACAATACCTGACCAATGTGAACCCAAGCTACCGGGGCATTGCCCCCATCCGGAACCAGGTAGGATACGGTATCTCGTCTTTTTACGGCTACAAAGTCATTGGCCTGTTCCAGAATGCTGGTGAGGTGACTGGTGCTGCTACACAGGATGGTGCGGCTCCGGGTCGTTTCCGGTATGCTGACATCAATGGCGATGGTAAAATCGACGACAAAGACCGGACGTATC
>JBBQLG010000240.1:0-5599 GCA_038327655.1 Cytophagales bacterium | reverse complement strand
ACGTTTTGATTTTGGACTACACTTATCAGCCGGTTATGAACTGACATCCGGCCTGATGGTCTCTAGTTATTATTCACCCGGATTGGCTAATATTATCAACATCCCCAACACCGCCTTTAAAAACACCGCTTTCGGCGTATCGCTCGGCTACCTGTTCGGTGGTGAATAAGAGCTGACACACATGTTATCAGATACCCCAGCTTCAGCGATGAGGCTGGGGCATTTTTGTAACAATCCAACATGATCGTACAATAATTACCATCCGATATTTTACCTGTTTTAACTCATGGCTCTCAACCTTTTACCGTAATTTTGCCCTTAATTCAAAACAATCGTATAAATTATTATGAAAATCGCAGTTGTTGGGGCTACCGGCTTGGTTGGTAGCGAAATCCTGAAGGTGTTGGAAGAACGCAACTTCCCCGTTTCCGAACTGATTCCCGTTGCTTCGGAACGGTCAGTGGGTAAACAGGTCACGTTCAGGGGTAAACCCGTGACGATCGTCAGTTACGACGATGCGATTGCCGCCCAACCCGCCATCGCCATTTTTTCCGCCGGGGGCAACACCTCGCTGGAACTGGCTCCCAAATTTGCCGAAGCGGGCATTACCGTCGTCGATAATTCGTCGGCCTGGCGCATGGACCCGACCAAGAAATTAGTGGTGCCGGAGGTAAATGCCCACGTGCTGACGAAAGCCGATAAAATCATTGCCAACCCCAACTGCTCCACCATTCAGATGGTGGTCGTGCTGGAGCCGCTGCACAAACGTTACGGCATCAAACGCGTGGTGGTTTCGACCTATCAGTCCGTAACGGGCACGGGTAAAGCCGCCGTGGATCAGCTTTTTGCGGAGCGTGAAGGTCGGGAAGGCGTCGCAAAGGTATATCCGCACCCGATTGACCTCAACGTGTTGCCCCATATCGACGTTTTTTTAGAGAACGGATACACAAAAGAGGAAATGAAGATGGTGAAGGAAACGACCAAAATTATGGGCGACGAGTCGATCCGGGTAACAGCGACAACCGTTCGGATTCCGACCATCGGTGGCCATTCCGAAGCCGTAAACATCGAATTTTCCAACGATTTCGATCTGGCCGAAGTTGTATCTATTCTGCAAAATGCCGAAGGGGTTGTCGTACAGGACGATCCGGCGAACAAGATATACCCTATGCCGCTAACAGCCCACGGGAAAGATGAGGTGTTCGTAGGGCGCATTCGGCGCGACGAAAGTCAGGCTAATACGCTGAACCTGTGGATTGTGGCTGATAACCTGCGCAAAGGTGCCGCTACCAATGCGGTACAGATCGCAGAATATTTACTGAAACACGAACTGGTAGACGCGGCTGAAGTTACCATTTAGTAACCCTTTTTGGCATTAAATTACAAAAAGTCCCATCTGGTAAGGCATCAGATGGGACTTTTTGTGTAAATTCGACACCTAACCTAAACTTTTTGTAACGATGATCGAGCGCTTACGAAGCAAATGGAAACGATACCATGCGTACGGCATGACTGGCTTTATCGGGGCCTGTATTCTGGTGGCTCTGATTGGCCAGTTCACGTATAAATTGCTCTTCGGTATCGACCACACGGTTATCGAATCAGATGACTGGTCTGAGTATGGTAAACGTACCAACTGGATCGAATTACTAAGCATTGGCGTTTTTGCGGCAATCACAGTTGGTTTGTTCGTGTGGCAGTACATGCAGAAATCGCGCAAAAACCATCCGAATGCATGAGTACACCCGTTATCGACATTCAAAATCTTCAGAAATTTTACGGCTCTGCCCATGTGCTGAAAGGCATCGATCTGACGGTATCGGCGGGGCAGGTTGTGGGCTACATCGGGCCGAACGGCGCGGGAAAATCGACGACGCTGAAAATCCTCATCGGCATGACTCCCGATTACACCGGCGAGGTATCTGTGCTGGGTTACGACGTGAAAACGCAGTCGATGGAGGTGAAACGCCGGATTGGGTACGTTCCCGAAAATGCCGCCCTCTACGACCTGCTCACGCCAATCGAATACCTGCACTTTATCGGTCAGTTGTATAGCCTCGACAAAACGGCGATCCAGAAAAAGGCACTTGAATTGCTCCGGTTGTTTCAACTCGACAGCTACGCCGATGCCCGGATGACTACCTTCTCGAAGGGTATGCGGCAAAAAGTGCTCCTCATTTCGGGTCTGCTGCACAATCCCGACATCATTTTTTTGGACGAACCACTGTCGGGTTTGGATGCCAACGCGGTAGTACTGATGAAAGAAATTATCCGGCAGTTGGCCGACAGCGGCAAAACCATCTTCTACAGTTCGCACATCATGGACGTAGTCGAGAAGATTTCGGACCGGATCATTATCATCAATCAGGGACGGATCATTGCCGACGGTACCTTTGCGGAACTACAGCATCAGCGGCCCGAATCGCTCGAACAGTTGTTCGCCGAACTGACCGGCTCCGAAGGACAAAGTACCGTGGCGGGTGAGTTTGTGCATACCCTGAACTCGTAAGGCGACGCTATGATGATGCCCATCCTCTTTTTGCTCGACCGGATGCAGCCCCTGTTCCGGGCATTCGGCACCGATTACGGTCAGATGCGGGCCATTGTAGCCGTGAAGTTAACCCTCGATAACCGGCGAAGTTATGCTACACTGGGTACGCTTAACAAAAAAGCCGAAGCTGGAAACAACGCTTTCGTGCGAATGCTGGGTATGTATGCGTTCATCGGCGGGCTGATTGCGGTTATGTTTCTGGTCGCGCCAACCAACGAGTCGGCTGCGTTACCGCTGGCCCTGTTCTTCGCCTACGTGATGGTCGTTTGCGCCATGACGCTCATCAGCGATTTCTCCTCCGTCATTCTCGATTCGGCCGACAATGCCATCGTTTTACCCCGTCCCGTCGACAGTCGAACGCTATTGATGGCCCGGCTGGTACACATTGCCAGTTACCTGTTTACGATTACACTGGCTATTGTGGCGGTGGGCGTTTTGATTGTAGCGGCCAAATTCGGTGCTGTAGCCGGGCTGTTGATGCTGGTGCTAAGCCTGCTTTCGTCGTTACTGATGGTGTTTTTGACCAACGTTTTTTATTTGGTCCTGATGCAGTTTATCAGCGAAGAGCGGCTGCGCGAGGTCATCAATTATTTTCAGATCGTGATGGCAATTGTTTTCTACGGCGGCTATCAACTACTGCCCCGACTTGTTGACGTCAACGGACTGAGACAGGTATTCGAGTGGCAGTGGTGGCACTACCTGCTGCCCCCTTTCTGGATGGCCGGTGCACTGGAGATGGTTATCAAACCCGTTTTCGATGGGCCACACGCAGGACTGTTGGTGCTGGCAGTGGCGGCACCGTTTGTTGGGCTATGGGTGATGAACCGGTTCCTGAGTCCGGTATTCAGTCAGCGGTTAGCCGGTATCGATCAGGCTGAAGCGGGATCAACGAAGCCGGTGGCGCGTATTGCTGCACAACCGGCCGGTTCATTAGCCGAACGGATTAGCGATTGGGTGACGACCAGTCCGCTGGAAAAAGCCGCGTTTGGTTTTGTCTGGCACCAAACCGCCCGCGACCGCAAGTTTAAACTGAAAACATACCCGCAGTTGGGCTTCGGACTGGCTTACGTTGTGATTATGTCGCTGAACGGCGGCATGGGAAACCTTTCCAAATCGTCGAACTTCTACCTGTTTGCGCTGTATTTCGCATCGCTCTACATCACCACGGCACACCATCAACTGAGCATGTCGGACAATTTTAAAGCCGCCTGGATTTATGGCAGTGCCCCCATTCGTGAGCCGGGTGCCCTACTGGCCGGGGCAACGAAAGCCCTGCTCATCAAACTAATGATTCCTTTTTACGTCCTGCTATCGGCCTACGTACTGTTCCGCTGGGGTATTCAGACGCTGGACGACATCGTGCTTGCGTTCTTTAATTCGCTCGTAATGCTTTTGGCAACCGCCCTGAACAACAACCGCTACCTGCCTTTTTCTATTGCGCCGGATGCCGTACGGGATAACGCAACGACACGCGGGTTTGCTAATCTGTTCATTCTTGGTTTTATCGGCGCGCTGCATTTTGGCCTGACCTACGTTCCCTATGGCGTTTGGGTGGGGATACCGGTGATGGCGACGGTAGCCTGGTACCTATTCCGGCGATACCGGCAAACCGACTGGTCGGCGATGCAGACGGCTTATCCCGTTTGATTGCAGAAACCCGCCGGATTAGCTAATTTTGGCAGCTTTTAGGCGATAGTTAACCGAGCTATAGTCGTGATGGCTAAGCCGGTTTTTAACACAAAAATGATTACAACGCACTGACCATGAGAGAAATACAGTTCCGTGAAGCCCTGCGGGAGGCTCTGTCGGAAGAAATGCGCCGGGACCCGCTCGTGTTCCTGATGGGCGAAGAAGTAGCCGAATACAACGGAGCCTACAAAGTCAGTCAGGGTCTGCTCGACGAGTTCGGGCCGGAGCGCGTGATTGATACACCCATTGCGGAGCTTGGTTTTGCGGGCATCGGCGTGGGGGCGGCCATCAACGGTCTGCGGCCTATTATCGAGTTCATGACTTTCAATTTCTCGCTCGTTGCCATCGATCAGGTCATCAACTCGGCGGCCAAAATCATGTCGATGTCGGGTGGTCAGTACTCCTGCCCCATTGTTTTTCGCGGCCCAACGGGTAACGCCGGGATGCTGTCGAGTCAACACTCGCAGAACTTCGAGAACTGGTTTGCCAATACGCCGGGTCTGAAAGTGGTCGTTCCCTCGAATCCGTACGACGCCAAAGGCTTGCTGAAAACCGCCATCCGCGACAACGATCCGGTTATTTTCATGGAATCGGAGTTGATGTACGGCGATAAAGGGCAAGTACCGGAAGAAGAATACCTGATTCCGATTGGCTCAGCGAAGGTTGTCCGCGAAGGCAACGATGTCACCATCGTCTCGTTCGGCAAGATTATGAAAGTAGCCTTAGCTGCCGCCGACGAACTGGCCAAAAACAACATCTCCGCTGAAGTAATCGACCTGCGTTCAGTTCGGCCCATCGACTACCCGACAATCATTAATTCGGTTAAGAAAACCAACCGGTGTGTTATTGTCGAAGAAGCCTGGCCACTGGCGGCTATCTCGTCGGAGCTGACGTACAACATTCAGCGGAACGCGTTTGACTATTTGGATGCGCCGGTGATTCGGGTCAACAGCATGGATTTACCCCTTCCCTACGCCCCCACGCTCATCGAAGCCATCCTGCCAAACGTCAAACGCACATTGCAGGCCGTAGATGCGGTGATGTACAAGAAATAGTTAAAACGTAGAACCCCAAACCCCTGAAGGGGCTTATTGGATTAGCTACCGGTAGCTAATCCAATAAGCCCCTTCAGGGGATTGGGGTAAACAAAAAAGCCCTGCCGGTTGACAGAGCTTTTTCGTTATTGGCGCAATTACAGATAGAACCCCTGAACAACCTGTTTATACTAAATTAAATTTAGGATGACGTATTTTTGACTATGAACTACGCCGTATTGATTCCCGAAACAGTTGAGCAACTGACTCAACTCGAAGCCCGCCAGCGGCTGGCCATCCACCGTGACCGCGTTCGCTTTATTCG
>JBBQLG010000239.1:0-5775 GCA_038327655.1 Cytophagales bacterium | reverse complement strand
AATTGGTCGAGACCCTGAAGCACCCCCTGAAGCTGGTTCGGTTAGTAGCTGATTCGGCCGCGTTTCAG
The DNA here is from genome assembly GCA_038327655.1 of Cytophagales bacterium. Classification (GTDB taxonomy): domain Bacteria; phylum Bacteroidota; class Bacteroidia; order Cytophagales; family Spirosomataceae; genus JBBQLG01. The sequence goes on along the minus strand of JBBQLG010000239.1, from coordinate 5,707 downwards.
GGCTGGAAAACGGTTGATGCCGGCCCCGTCGATTCGCTCTACCAGGCGTCGCTGAAAACCAAAACCGGCACCGTGCTGGATTTTGGCGAGCATATGACCGGCTACGTCACCTTCACCATGAAAGCCCTGCGCGGCACACCCGACGCGCCGGTTCGGGTGAAATTCACGTTTGGCGAAGTCCCCGCCGAACTGGCCACCCCCTTTGACCCCTACACCGGCGACCTGAGCCGGGCGTGGCTGCAGGACGAGGTGGTGACGCTCACCGAATTGCCCGCCACCCTGACCATTCCCCGGCGATTGTCGTTTCGGTACGTGAAAGTGGATCTGCTCGGCGCTTCGGCGTTCTTCGATTTACACCTGACCGATATTAGTTGCCGGGCTACGACCTCGGTACGGACAATCCCCCAACCGCTGGCCGCTACTACCCCGCCGATGCTGGCGAAAATTGATCAGATCGGGCTGACCACGCTGAAAGAGTGCATGCAGACGGTGTACGAAGACGGCCCCAAGCGGGACCGGCGGCTCTGGATCGGGGATCTGTACCTCGAATCGCTGGCGAATGCCGTATCGTACAAAAACCACGACCTGACCAAACGCTGCCTGTACCTGCTGGCGGGCCTGACCGGTGACGATGGTTACCTGAATTCCAACGTGTTTGAGACCCCGGAGCCGCATCCGCAACGGGGTGCCCCGTTTCTGTTCGAGTACTCGCTGCTGTACAACGTGGCCTTGAAAGAATATTTAGTGGCGTCCGGCGACCGCGAAACGGCTCTTGCCCTGTGGCCGCTGGCGAAAAAGCAGATGGAAAACCCGGTTAAACGGCTGTTGCCAAACGGCCTGTTCGATAACGTGGCGAAAGACAAACCCTACTGGTGGCTGTTTGTTGACTGGAAACCCGAACTGGACCGGCAGGCGTCGATGCAGGGGATCATTATCTTCTCGATGCAGCAAACCTACGACCTGGCCAAGTTATTGGGTAAAGAGAACGAAGTCGCCCAACTGCCCGGCCTGATTAAAACCATGACCGATGCAGCCCGGAAACAACTCCTCAACCCGCAGACCAGCCTGTTTATGAGCGGCCCCAGCCACCAGATTTCGTACGCATCGCAGGCCTGGATGGTACTGAGTGGGGTAGCGACCCGCGCCGAGGGACAACGCGCCCTGAAAGCGGTGGCCAGCACCAAAGACGCTGTACGGCCCGGTGCGCCCTATCTATACCATTATTACATCGAAGCCCTGTTGTATTGCGGGTTGCAGCAGGAAGCCAAAGAGGCCCTGACCACGTACTGGAGCGGGATGATTGCCAAAGGGGCCGATACGTTCTGGGAAGTCTACGACCCCACCAACGACCGCCTTTCGCCCTATAAATTCTTTCCCGTCAACAGCTACTGCCACGCCTGGAGCTGCACCCCGGTGTACTTCATCCGTAAATATCCCGACGTGTTTCAGCGGTAGACCTTACCCGATGACTACTGCCGCTCCGGGGTTTCAGTCTGGAGGCTGCCGACCCGGCCATCGGGACTGATGCCGTTAACCGTGGCCCGCAGCCGGGTCGCGTGGTCGTTGTTGGGAAACGTAACGGTAGCGTGTCCGCTGGCATCCGTGGTCAGGCGGGGTGCCCAGAACAGCGTGGTGCGGCTGTCGGGCTGCCTGGGGTCGACTACCGCATCGGGCGTATATTTAGGTACGTAGAATTCCCGGACGGGTGCATAGCCCGGTACCTGCCGCACCGATAAACCGCTGGTACCGACCCCGGTATAATCACCGCGTTTGGTCAGAATGTTAATCAGCATGGGCATGTTGCCGCCAAACGACTGCCCTACGCCGGTACCGCCCAGTACGGCTATTTTGGCGGGGTTGCTGATAATGTCGATCTGGGCAATCTGGTCGGGCAGCAGGGCCGCCAAAAGCTGGTCGTCGGCGGTGTAATTGTAGCCCTGATCTTCGGCCACGCTTACGCCATCGACAAACACGTAAACCGGTGCCGAATTCGTCACGAGTTTGGTGTACGCCCGGTTGCCCGCCTGCGACTGCCGCAGAATATCCATGAAGGTGTTAGCGGGCGTATAACCCTGTTTAGCCACGGCATCCGGTTCGCCCAGCTTGGCCCGGCGTGAATCGATCCAGTAAGGGGTGCCGCGCTGCCCTTTCACCTGTACTTCCTTCAGCGTTTTTCCACTCGTAAACCGGTATTGAGCCGCCATCTGGGCGCGTTCCTGCTCGGCGCGGAGAAACAGCGCAGGCACCGGAAGTGCCGTCTGACCGGGCGGTGCCTGATACGCTACCTGAACCGGTCGGACCGGGTCCAGCACACAACTGCGCGTTTGACGGCCGTTTTGGGTCAGGCCTTTGGCCATCACCGTAATGTCGCCCGGCAGGTCTACGTCGGTGAGGGCAAACCGGCCGGCGGAGTCCACCGCTACGTTGGCAAACCGGGTGTCGTTGCCCGACGACAGCAAGAGCATGGCCTGCCCGGTCGGCAACGGATTCCGGTTCAGCCGTACTACCCTACCGGTCAGCGTCAGGCCAGCTTCCCGGTGAAAAACGGGGTTGGTGTCGGGTTGCTGCCACACAAACCGGCGCCAGCCCTGGGTCATCAGCAACAGGTCGGCGTCGCGGGCCGCATCGGGTTCGTTCGGATCGAAATAGTAAGCCGGTTGTTCAACATAACCCGGCAGGTCGGACGTAAGCAGCAGATTGCTCAGCAGGTGATCGGCGTAGGGATCGGACTGAACCACCCGCACCGCGTCGGTTACGGAAAGGGACAAGTCGGCCGGAACGGGTTGCCCGGCACTGTCCGTCACGGCAATCTGCATCGTTACCGGCTCGCGGGGGCCATACTGGTCTTTGTCGAAGCGGGTGCTGATGCGCAGTTGCCGGTGCTGATTGATCAATACCAACCGTTCGCAGCGGGGTTGCTGCTGACCGTCGAACAGGGTCAGGGTCAGCAGACCGTCCGCCGGGATCTTGTCGTACGGAATCAGGGCCGTGACTTTGGTGGCATTGGGTACTACGGCCTCAAAGCAAACCTGACCGCGCAGGTGCGCCAGAATTCTGGAATCGCCCGTGGTCGCCGTAGGGTTGTAGACCGTTATGCGTACCGCCCGCTGCGCCGGATTGTTGTCGACCTGGAAGCCGTAACCCTGCGCCTGTACTTCCGGCAGTGCATACGTCGATCCGTCAGGGAGTTTGGCTATGTACTGTTTACCGGTCTCGGGGGTCAGGAAGAAAAGGCCCATACCGTTGTGGGTGGTGCGAAAAGGGACCGAAATAGACTGGCCGCCGTTGTCGGTGACGGTACCGGCCACAGCCAGCGACTGTCCCCGGCTGTTGAGCACTTTAAACGCGACCCGACAGGGCACCCCGGCCACCAACTGACCGCCTTCGGGAAAAAACTGCAGATCGAGGGGCTGCCGGGGTGTTGTTTGGCGACGGGCGGTTGAGTTGGTACGCCACAGGTGGATGTTCTGACGGAAAAAGAAGCCTTCCGGGGCGTTGCGCATCCAGTTCGTGAACGCGACCAACTGGTAGTCGCCTTCGGGCAGCGAGTCGGAGAGGGCCATATCTGTTTGCCCGCGCCCGTCGGTTAGCCGAACGGTTCGTTGGGCGATGGGGTCGCCATTGGCGTCGAGCAGTTGCGCATACGCTACCCGGCTGGTACCGGTGGGGGTGTGCGTAACGCCATTAACGGCAAAGGCCGACAGCCAGATGGTATCGCCAATGGCATAGTAGGGCTTGTCGGTATGCAGGTAGATTTTTTCGGGCGTATTGTTAGTCACCCAATGGTCGAGCCGTTGGGCAGGGGTTTGCGCATAGCTGGAGATAATCGTCAGGCCTACCCATAAACAGCCAAGGCTGCTCACCAAAAATCGTGTACCCGTTGTCATGGCTGTAGCTAATTGATAATCACACAACTATACAGCATACACCGGTAACTTGTTTGGTGTGTTTATGACTTTAACGGCAAGTTAATGCACTTTGCCGGTGCTGGGCCGCTTTAGTCGTCTTTACGTTTCTATTTTTTGGGCGCAGGCCTGGCCTTGTAGCCACCAATTTCGTAACCCACCTTAATGCTCAGGTAGCTGTTGGGACTACTGAGGGGAGTGACTGACCGGTACACGGTTGAGGGGGTCACCAGATTGTATTCAACGGAAGCGATATAATGCCCGACTTTCAGGCCGTAGCGAACCATGCCCCCCAGCCGGTCGATGACTGGAAACAGAATATCATCGGGGCTTTGGTTGTGAACGACAATAACGCGGTCTGTGGCGGGAATGTGATACAGCCCGGCCCCCAGCCCGACGAACGACCGGAACCGCCCCTTCGACAGCCAGTAGTTGCCGGTGATAATGCAGGAACTCAGGAAGCGGGAGTTCGTGGTGAAGGTGCTGCCGTCAGAAATGACACTGCGCGTAAGCTGAGCCGCTTCGATGCGTACGCCCACGTCGATGGTGGGGGTGACGATGATTTTTGGCTCCAGAGCCAGCAGATACCCGCCCGAAACGCCCGCGTAGGGTGGCTGCGCAAACCCGGCCGAACCCGCCAGCTTGAGCGAACCCGGCTGTTGGGCAATGGCAGAAACGGTTAAGAAAAGACAAAAAAGAACGGATAAGAAGGGCTTACTCCCTGTTGCTGAAAAATACCGGCGCATCGTTTTACGGGTCCTGAACGGATTCATTGGCGAATCGGGTCAAAAGTAAGTGCGTTCCGCAACTGCCGAAGTTAAAAGTGAATTAGAATCCCATTTGTGGCCCGGCCTCCGTGGCCCGACCCCAAATGGGTCAGATCAATACCCCAGCAGGTTCAGGTCGTCGGTATCAAGCATGTCGACCTGTTTGCGCATTTTCTTCTGGATGATTTTGAAGTGATGTTCGTCGTCGGGCGTGATGAGCGAAATGGCTTCACCGGCGGCTTCGGCCCGGCCCGTGCGGCCAATCCGGTGGACGTAGTCTTTGGGCGACCGGGGCAGTTCGAAATTAATGACGTGGGGAAGTAACTGAATGTCGATGCCTCTGGCAATCAGATCGGTTGCCACTAATACCGTGAGCTTACCCGCCTTGAACTGCGCCAGCGCATCGGTACGGGCACCCTGACTCTTATCGCCGTGAATGGCGGCTGCCTGAATACCGTTTTTGTTCAGTTTCACCGTCAGGTTATCGGCCGTTCGGGTCGAGGACACGAACACCAGCACTTGCTGCATCTTGCCCGATTTGATGAGGTAGCGTAGCAGCGGCCCTTTCTGTTCGGCATCGACGCGGTAGGCAATCTGTTTGATCTGGTCGATGTCTTCCGGCGCTTCCGGTACCTCGATCCTGACCGGATTGTGCAGTAAACTGGCCCGGATGCCCTCGATGGCGTCGCCGAGGGTGGCCGAGAATAGCACCGACTGACGGCGGACGGGCAGCAGGGCAAACACCCGGTTCATCTCGTCGGCAAAACCCAGGTCGAGTATTTTGTCGGCTTCGTCCAGCACCAGAATCTCCACGTCCGACAGCTTCACGGCGTTTTGGTGTACTAAATCCAGCAGCCGCCCCGGCGTGGCAATCAGCACATCCGCCCGGTGAACGGCCCGCATCTGGGGGCTGATGGAGACGCCCCCGTACACGGCAACCGCGTTCACGCCCGGCGACAGGTGCGCCCCCAGCGTTTGAAACACCTCCGTGATCTGCATGGCCAACTCGCGGGTGGGCACCATCACCAGCACACT
>JBBQLG010000238.1:0-5877 GCA_038327655.1 Cytophagales bacterium | reverse complement strand
AGTTCCCTATAACCATGAAGACGAGTAGCCTGGTATTGCGCATAATTACCCTGATGGTTTTGGCAGTCGGGCACCTATTGGGCGGTTCCGCGTCTGGGCAGGGGGTAAACGGAAATGTTCCCCGCATCGTCGAAAAAAATGGCCGACATGCGCTACTGGTCGATGGGCAGCCTTTCCTGCTATTGGCAGGTCAGGCCCACAATTCCAGCGCGTGGCCTGCGCTTATGCCGCAGGTGTGGTCGGCCATCGGAGTCATGCACGCTAATACGCTTGAAGTGCCGATTTATTGGGAGCAGGTTGAAGCACAACGCGCTAAGTTCGATTTTTCGCTGGTTGATCTGCTCTTGAAACAGGCGCGGGCCCATCGGGTTCGTCTGGTGCTGCTGTGGTTTGCCACCTGGAAAAACGGCAGCAGCCATTACATGCCCGAGTGGATGAAAATGGACTCAAAAACGTATTATAACATCGTCAGCAAAGACGGACGACCCATTGATTCGCCTTCGCCCCATTCGCGGGAAGCTATGGAGGCCGATGCCAAAGCGTTTGCGGAGGTGATGAAACACCTGAAAATGGTGGACCCGCAACACACCGTGCTGATGGTGCAGGTTCAGAACGAGCCTGGAGCTTACGGCAGTGTACGCGATTATTCAGCAAAAGCCCAGCAACTATTTGCTGGTCAGGTGCCGACCGAACTCCTTAAACCGGTTGTGCTGAACGCCTTGAAGAAACCCGTTGTGGCCGCAGGGACCTGGACCGACGTTTTTGGGAAAGATGCGGATGAGTATTTCCAGGCATGGCACGTTGCCCGGTACATCGGCTATGTCGCCGCAGCGGGCAAGGCCGTAAATACCCTGCCATTGTATGTCAACGTCGCCTTGCGAAACCCGCTTACCAACCCCAGTGCGTCGAGTTACGAAAGTGGGGGTGCCACCGACAATGTCCTGCCTATCTGGAAAGTAGGCGCCCCGGCGGTTGACCTGCTGGCACCCGATATTTATCTCCCCGAAAGCGCAAAGGCCTTGAAAGTAATTGAGTTGTACGACCGGCCAGACAATGCCTTGTTCATACCGGAGATTGGTTCGGGCGAACGATATGTCCGGTATTTCTATCCGATGCTGGCACACGGCGGCATTGGTTTTTCGCCGTTTGGCATTGACGACAATGGCCGTGGTGAGACAAAAACGGAGACCGAAACCCGGCTCGCGGCCATTGGCCAGGAGTATGCGATGGCGGCCCCAATGATGCGGGAACTTGCCAAATGGAGTTTCGACGGAAAAATCAAAGCCGTTGCCGAGCACGAAGATCATGCCAACCAGACAATCGAGCTTGGTGCCTGGCAGGCTACAATCATATTTGGTACGCCTCGGCGAACCGGGGTAGTAGAAACAGATACGCTTCGTCCGTTTTGCAAGGCCATGATTGTGCTACTGAGCGAAGATGAATTTCTCCTGATTGGCACCCTCTGCCGGTTCAATTTCAAGCCGCTTGGCACCAACAGCGGCAAAGCGTGGCACTACATGAGAGTGGAAGAAGGCCGGTATGAACAGGGAATTTTCAGGCCATCGCGCATCCTCAATGGTGACGAAACCGATTGGGGTGGCCCCGCAATCAACAAAGTGCCGACAGTTCTGCGAGCTACCCTGAGAGTACGGTAGCACAGTGCTCCATCAGGATTAGTCGATTAGAACGGTACGTCTTCCAATTACTGCATTCTATATTCCTGAAACCATGAACTTAATTGATCGCAGACATTTTCTGGCGCAACTGTCCTTGACGACCGCAGCCCTTTCGTTTCCTCTGCCTGGATTTTCGTCGCCTGGCAAAGCCGATGAGTTTGTTACGACAGATACCGCTTACGGCCGCTTGAGGGGTATGCGTACCGACGGGGTCAACCTATTCAAAGGAATCCCCTACGGGGGGAAAACGTCGGGCGACCGGCGGTTTCGTCGGCCTGCTCCGCTCGAACCCTGGACGGGCGTGCGGGATGCCCTGGCCTTTGGCGCACCCGCCATGCAGGGGCCACGCCGGAACGAACCTGCTCCTTCTGAAGATTGCCTCTTTCTGAACGTGTGGACACCGGCCAATGATAATCGAAAGCGTCCGGTCATGTTCTACAGTCACGGCGGTGGTTTTGTGAACGGCTCCGGTGCGGCAGGTGGTCAGGATGGGTCAAATCTGGCCCGGAATTTCGATGTCGTCGTCGTGCAGACCAATCACCGTCTGGGCCTGCTGGGCTTTCTGTATCTGGACGAAATTGCCGGGGCTGAGTATGCCGGTTCGGGCAATATGGGGATGCTCGACATTGTGGATGGACTGAAATGGGTCCATGAAAATATCGCTCGTTTTGGGGGCGACCCGGCCAATGTGATGATTTTTGGCGAATCGGGTGGCGGGGCCAAAACGTCCTGTCTGTATGCAATGCCGTCGGCTGCTCCTTACTTCAACAAGGCTTCCATCGAGAGCGGGCCTGGCGTTCGGATGGCTTCCAAAGAGACAGCCGCCGAAACGACGGCCATGCTGCTCAGAGAGTTGAACATCGCTCCAAAAGACTGGCGCAAACTGCTGGATATATCGGCGGCTGATTTACTGGCGATGCAGGCTAAGCTACCGTTTGCCCCGCCTTTTCAGGAAAAAAACAACCGGAAACCCCTCATGGAACGTCGGGCGGGCGGTTTTTCGCCGGTTGTTGATGGAACTGTACTTCCCCATAACCCCTTCGACCCGACGGCTCCTGCCATATCCCGCAACAAGCCCCTGCTGGTTGGCTGGAACGAAGACGAGTTTACCTTCTTCGCCTGGGAACGCAAGGACACCGAATTTGCCAAACTGACGTTTGAGACATTACCCAGGCGACTGGAAACACAATTTGGTGCCGACACCCCTAAGATTATTGAAGCCTACCGGAAAGCAACCCCCAACGCGACCGCACCCGACATTTTTGTTGCCATTTCCTCCATCACGATCATGGGCCTCGGCTCGGTGGACATTGCCGAAAAGAAGGCACAACAGGGCGGGGCACCGGTTTACCTCTACAATTTCGGCTACAAATCTGAGAAGCCTGTTCCCGGCACTGACTATCCGATGGGTACGCCCCACGCCATGGATATCTCATTCAAGTTCAACAATGAAATGCCGCCCCGCGACGGTTCGACACCGAAAGAAAGTTTCTTCGGCGGCAATCGCCCCGAACGGTTTACGGCCTCTCACCACTTTGCTGAACTCTGGACCACCTTTGCCCGCACGGGTAAACCAGCGGCAAAAGATGTCCCGGCATGGCCCGCTTATACTCTCAAAACCCGGCCCACCATGCGGATTGATACCAACTGCGCGGTCATTGATAACCGATTCAGCGAGGAGTTAGCCATGTGGCGATCAATTGGGAAGTTATAGGGCTAAATCGCCAAGTAACAGGTTCAAATCTTGCCGACTAAACTAACGCATCTCTGTTTCTTAACCTTTGATTATCAATGTCCTACAAAGCTCACTTTCTATTTTGTCTGGTCAATCTACTGTCGATGGCTGGGCTACACGCGCAGGGACGAATTAGCACAACCATCAATAGCGACTGGCTTTTCTACAAAGGCGACACCACTAAACTCACAGCGCAGGATAGCTGGAAAACGGTGTCTATTCCCCACACCTGGAACACCCAGGATGTCCTCGACGATGAGCCGGGCTACTACCGGGGCGACGGCTGGTACAAAAAGACGCTCTACGTGCCGGCCAGTTGGAACGACAAAACGGTTTACCTCTATTTTGAAGGAGCCGGGCAAACCGCCGACGTGTTTGTGAACCGTAAACCCGTTGGCAGGCACCTCGGTGGCTATACGTTCTTTTCGATTCCGGTCAGCACGGCCCTGAACTTTGCTGCGGAGGGGAATGCGGCCAACGAAATCGTGGTTCGGGTCAACAACAGCCCCAACGAAGACCTGCCGCCTACCTTTGGCGATTTCAATATTTTCGGCGGACTGTACCGGGATGTTTATCTGAACGTGCTGGACAGAGTTCACTTCGATGCCGACAACCACGGCACCAGCGGTATTTTCATCACCACCCCACAGGTCAGCAACAGCAGTGCGGTGGTGGCCGTAAAAGGCACGTTTGTGAATGAGAGCAGTAACCTCCGAAACCTGCTGGTCAGCCATCGTATCCTCTCGAAGGAGGGCAACCTGCTGGCTGAACAAAAGAGCAGCTACATGGCCAACCCCAACCAGAAGCTCGACTTTGTGCAGCAACTGAAAACCATCAGGGACCAACGGCTGTGGTCGCCAGACGATCCCTACCTCTATCGTGTGGTGTCAACCATTACCGATGCAACTACGAATCAACTGCTCGATGAGGTCTCCAACCCGCTCGGTTTCCGCTGGTACACGTTCGATGCCAACGCTGGTTTTTTTCTCAACGGTAAACCCCTCAAGCTGATTGGCACCAGTCGGCACCAGGATTATCCGGGTATGGGCAACGCGCGCTCCAATGCGATGCACGTGCGCGACGTTGAACTGCTCAAGGAAATGGGCGGCAATTTTTTGCGGGTAGCCCACTACCCGCAAGACCCCACCGTGCTGCAGACCTGCGACCGGCTTGGCATTCTGACCTCTGTGGAAAGCCCCATCATGGGTTATTCTGAATCGGAAGCTTTTGGCAACAATGCCCGGCAGCAACACCGCGAAACGATTCGGCAGACGTATAATCACCCCAGTGTCATTATCTGGTCGTATATGAACGAGATGCTGCTCCGGTTGCCGTTCGCCAATGACTCTACCCGGCAGCAGACCTACCTCCGGCATTTAGCCGGGCTTGCTCAGGAACTGGAAGACATTGCCCGGCAGGAAGATCCGGCCCGCTACACGCTGATCCCGAATCATAACGCCTGGGATCTCTACACTAAAGTCGGGCTGACGAAAATTCCCAAACTCGTGGGCTGGAACCTCTATCACGGCTGGTACTACGGCACCTTCGATGACTTCGGCAAATTCTTAGATAAACACCACAAAGAACTGCCCGACAAGCCGGTGCTGGTGACTGAATACGGTGCCGATGCCGACAACCGGATACACAGCAACAAGCCCGTTCGGTTCGACAAATCGGTGGAATATACGATGGCCTTCCACCAGGCATACCTGAAAGCCATCATGGATCGGCCCTTTGTAGCCGCCGGTATGATCTGGAACCTGGCCGAGTTCAATACTGCCGTGCGGGCCGAAACCCTGCCCAATATCAATCCCAAAGGCATCCTGACCTACGACCGGCGGGAAAAAGACCCGTATCGGTTTTACAAAGCCAATCTGCTGAAAACACCCTACATTCAGATCGGGTCGAAGGAATGGAACCACCGCACGGGGGTTGTCGAAACGGATAATAGCCCGACCGTTACCGTTACCCAGCCGTTGGTGGTCTATAGCAACCAGCCGACCGTTACGCTTACGGTCAACGGGAAAGTGGTTGGTACGGCCCAAACCAAGCAGGGGATGGCCCAGTTTACTGTCCCGTTTGCCAACGGCCTCAACCGGGTTGTAGCGACCGCAATTGCCAATGGCGCCGATATCAGCGATCAGGCTGACATCCGGTTCAGTCTGCTCTCGAAAAATCTGAAAAGCCCGCAGTTCCCGTTTGATGAACTAAACATCAGTTTAGGCGACACGCGGTACTTCTTTGATGAAAAAACAGGCCGAACCTGGTTGCCGGAGCAGGCTTATACGTCCCGAAGTTGGGGATACATTGGCGGTCAACCGTTCGTGATGAAAAATGCACGGGTAGGATTCGGGGGTAGTCGTAATATTCTTGGCACCGATCTTGACCCCATTTATCAGACGCAACGGACGGGTATCGAGCAGTTTAAGTTCGATGTCCCGGATGGTGATTATGAACTGGTACTCC
>JBBQLG010000237.1:0-5955 GCA_038327655.1 Cytophagales bacterium | reverse complement strand
TCTGATCCAGCGTAGAGACACGGGCATACCCAAAAACGTTGTTCATTAATGCTCAAAAAGTTGGTATCACAAGGATAAAGTACCTATCATTATTGGTCCTACTTTTTGAGCCCTGTTTTTGAGTTATCCACGTCGCTTAGTGTGAGTGAGCATTGGGGTTCAGAAAGGTTTGTGGCTTTCTGGACCAACTCCCTTAGCCTTTTCCTATGGCCCGCCGTGACTATCTGTCTGCCGATGATCGGATTCGCTTCGACTCCCCTCCCCAACTCGACAGCACCCAGCAACGCATCTTTCTCGATCTGCCTGCCTGGGCGGAAAGCTACCTGGCCGAGATTCGTACCCCCACCAACAAGGTAGGCTTCGTTCTGCAACTGGGCTACTTCCGGCAGGGCCGCCTGTGCGGTGGTTATCCGCTTCTTTGTGCCCGACCGGTTCTCGTCGACCGATGTGGCCTGGGTAAGCCAGTACCTACAGTTTGCCCAAGCAGACATCCAGTTGGACGAGTACACCCACAACCGGACACTTTACCGCCATCGTACCGTTATCCCGACTCAGTTAGGCTACGCGGCCTTTGACCACGCCCACCGGCTCGAGTTAGGCCAGGAAGCGCGTCGGCTCACGCACTTGCAAACCCGGCCCGCGCTGATTCTGGATGCCTTAGTCGGCTACCTGCGGGAACGACGGGTGGAAACGCCCCCCTACAATACACTGCGTGAGATTACAGCCGAAGCACTCGACGACTTTGATCTCCATTTGCAGACTATCATCGAGCAGCACCTCGATCCCGGCGACCGGGCGGTGTTAGACGCCTTGCTGGAAAACACGACAACGCCGGAGCGTGCCGGACGCTATCCGTTGACCGACCTCAAGCGCATCAGTCAGTCCATGCGGCCCAAAGATATTGCCGAACGGGTCGAGTTATTTCGACAATTGAAGCCGCTCTTCGTGCCAGTAGCCCCGCTCATTGCCCGGCTGGAACTGGCTGATGAGACGATTCAGTACTACGCCCAGTATGTGATCGATAACCGCAGCGTTCGGCTTGCCGAGCGCATCCATGAACGATATTTACGGCTGCTGGCCTTCATCATTCATCAATATATGAGTGTGGGGGATGCCCTGATTCTAACCCTGAAAAAGGCCGTTGTGCAGGTCTTCAACGATGTCGAGCAGAGGCTCAAAGAGCAGTATTACCAAAGCCGGCATGTCACGGCTAGCTTAGTGGGCAAGGTGAGTCGACGCGCGGACATCCACATCGACGTGCTGACTCAGATCGAGACCATCATCGACCAGCTGGATTTGGATGACGAACAGAAGGTCGCGCAAATCCGGGACTCGCTGGCCCGCAAGCGCATTACCCCTGAAGGCTTGCTCACCGATAAACGGCGGGTGGAAGAACTAACGACCATCAATCAGCCGATTCAGGAACGCAGTGATTACTACGTGGCTCTGGAGAAAGCATCGGTCCGCCTACAACTTCGGGTATCCGCTATTATCCAGGTCCTGGCGTTCGATCCGGATACGCCAAACAAACCCTTATGGAACGTCCTGCTGTATTTCCAGGAACGGGCCGGGGACATCACCACCTCCCCGGCGGTATCCACAGACTTTCTGGATCTGATTGAGCGGCAGCAGGTCTTCACCGAGACGGGACGCCTGCGCGTCTCGCTCTACAAAGTCTTTCTGTTTCGGGCGGTGCGGGATGCCCTGCGTGACGGGTCACTGACGGTGTTATCCTCGTATGAGCACCGTTCGGTGGAAGAATACCAGATTCCTCTGGCGCAGTGGCAGCAGCACCGGCAGGCGTATCTGCAACGGGCTAACCTGACGCACTACCAGCAGGCGGCCCCTACGCTGTTGGCTCTCAACCAGCGACTCAACCAACAGTTTGCGGCCACGAATGCCGGGCTGGCCCGTAATGCGCAGGTGTACTTCGACGCGCACGGGGGCTGGCACCTGCATCGCTACCGGGCGGAAGAGCGGGACGACAACCCGGCGGTCCATCTGCTGTACCCGGCCAGTCGGGTCATCTCCCTGCGCGATGTCCTGCTACAGATTGAGACCCTCACGGGCTTCCTGGGTCGGTTTCGGCACCAGGGGCTGCCCCACAAGCCGACCCGGCCCGACACCCCGCTATTGCTGGCCGCTCTGATCGGCTACGGCGAAAACATCGGTATCCGGAAAATGGCTCTGATCTCACGTCGCATGTCCGCCCACGCCCTGGAAACGGTGGCCACCCAATACTTCTCCCCTGAAATGACGCGGGAAGCCAGTGACTGCATCGTGGCCCAGAGTAATGTCTTGCCCCTAACCGATTTATTTCGCCGGAAAGAGAACTTCATTCATACGGGTAGTGACGGGCAGAAGTACGACGTCTCAGTCCCCTCCCTACGCGCTGCGGCTTCATTCAAATATCACGGCAACGGCGAAGGCATCACCGTGTATTCCGGTCTGGACGAGGCCGGGCAGCTCATATATTCGACGGCCTTTAATTCGGCGGAACGCGAGTCACCCTACGTACTGGATGTGATCCTGCACAGCAACGTGATCCAAAGCGATGCCTACGCAACGGATATGCATGGCTTTTCGGAAGTAAATTTTGCCCTCACCGGGCTGGTCGACGTTGAACTACGTCCGCGCTTTGTGACGATTCACCGCCAGCGACTCTACAGCATCGATGCGGTGGCTACCTACGCCGAGTACGGGTATAAAATCGAGCCCGACGCCCGTATTGATTTGGAACACCTCATGGAACAGTGGGATAATATCCTGCGATTAGTGGCGACTATCAAACTGGGCTATACCCAGGCGTCCACTATTCTGAAGCGGCTCAATTCATACGCCCGCCAGCACCCGCTTTACCGAGCGCTGAAAAACCTGGGGCGACTCTACAAGACCGACTATATTCTCCGGTACGTGGATGATCCTGAACTGCGGGCCAGTGTGGAGGGTGTGCTGACCAAAGTGGAGCATAGTAACAAGTTCAGCAGTGCGGTGACGCTGGGCAACAACCAGGCCTTCGGCTGGCAAACGCAGCGGGAGCAGGATATTGCGACCGGCAGTAAAATGGTGTTGATGAATGCGATCAACTTCTACAACCTGCTGTATTTGTCGGAGAAGCTGCGCCAGTGTCCAACGGAAGGGGAGCGGGACGAGTTACTAAAAACGATTCTTAGGTCCTCGACCCACACCTGGCATCACATCAACTTAGGGGGGGAATATGATTTCTCGGACCCGGCTGTTGTGGACGCTCCCTTTGACCTGGAGTTACTGCTAAATTTTCCCCTTACCAGGCCAGTGCGCCCCGCCCGCTTAGTCAAGTGACGAATTAGGTACGAAACGGCAAAACTACCCAATGATCACATTCGGCCGCGCAGGCCAGGCAGGCGTCAATGCAGCTTTGATACGTTTGATGTACCATATCCATAATTGATTAAGAGTGAGTTGATAGAACCGGTATATCATTCGTTAGTTTATCCTGTTTAACCGTTGCCTAGCTTTTAATCACGATTCTGACAATCTTGTAACGAACGCTTCAAATTCTGTAATTGCAACTGAGAAATAAGCGAGTACTTTTGTAGCCGTAAAGGTTCATTTGATGAAGACCCCGCTCCGTGCCCGATTGATCTGTTGCTGGCTAGCCGTAGTGGTGCTGGTGAGCAGCACGGGCTTTGGGGTCATCGATCACTGGTGTGCAATGCAAGGCCGTACGCAGACTCGCCTCCTGACGAGCCAGGAATCCTGCGCCAAGCATTGCCCCGCAGGAATGGTCACGGAATCATCAGCTGGCAGGAGCGGTATTCAGGCCACACCCTGCTGCCAGGAATCGCTCCGTCACGCCCATGTGGATGTTAGCCGCACCGCCGTAGACGAGGGCGTCCAGACGCCTTCTCCGACGCTTACCTGGTTACCCTCTGTTCACTTTTTCCGGTTGCTGGCCGCTCTGTTCCCCGCCGAGCTTGCCTCATGCCACAATCCACTCGCCGACGACCCGCTGTTTTCATCCGGGCGTTCACGGCTAATTCTCCTTTGTACCTGGCTGATCTGAGCCACTATTGACCCGTATCCCTGGCTATCGTATAGGCAAGGGATACCTGCGTCCTTTCGGAACAGTCTGGGGCACAATGCCCCGACCGTCGAGCTAATGTCCCCTATTGGACAATCTACCACCTACTTTTCCTGCCGAAACACAGGTTTAGTTAACCGGTCCTGTGGTAAAACACACCCAGGTCGGGGTGACTTCACGCCTCATTTCCCCGTTGGCAAAAAGCCCGTGTGTCCGTTTCTCGGTAAGCCTGATTGAGATCATTCAGGAATCAGGACAAGCGCAACGGGGCACCTACTTCATTTTTTTCAACTCATTCCAATATACTGTCATGCAAAAATTCCTCAAAACAATACCGCTCGTTTTGATAACCGCCCTATTGCTAACCACGGTTTCGGTTATGGCTCAAACCGTTAACTACAAGCAACCCTTTACGATCGACCGCAACGGGACGATTAAAGACAATAGCGGAGCGTCGGTTGGATTAGTCACAAAAGACCAGCTTATTATGGATGCGAAAGGCCAGAAAATTGCCTTCGTGGATGGCCAGGGCAACTTAGTGGACGCAAAAACCGGCAAGAAAATGGGCCGTATGGGTAAAAACGGCAGAACCTATGCTAACGCGGAGGGTGAACTACTGTTCACCCTCCGGGATAAGGCCGATAAAACCTGTGACATCTTCGACGTTAAAGGCAACAAGATTGGTAACGTTTACGACAGCTACAAAAGCAGCGCCTGCGCCATCCACTGTTTCAACAATGGACTGGATAGTCGAACACACCGCCCCAACTAACGCGGCCATTCCTCAATGAACCCTGCCAGTCGTTGGCAGGTCCCGACCTAGGCGAAAATTTTCCCCTATAAAAACAAGTTAAGCAACTTATGAAACCGATCCGATTCCTACTGGCCATTCCGGTCATCTGTTTTTTCTCACTAGCCTCATTAGCCCAGCCGAGCCCGGCCAACGCTACGGCTCCAGCACTGAGGGCCTACTATGGCGTTAAAGATGCGTTGGTTGCCGACGACGCGGCTAAAGCTAAAAGTAAAGCCGGTGAATTAGTTAAGGCCCTGAGCATGATTCCGATGGCTCGTCTATCGGCCGCTGACAAAAAAGCGCTCACCTTAACTAAAACCAACGCCCTTAGTTTGAGTCACCTGGGCAGCGTAGAGGCGCAACGGGAACAGTTTGCTGCCCTCTCGACGGGTATGATAGCCGTAACCAGGGCTACCAAGCCGACCAAAGTCTACGTTTACTACTGCCCCATGAAGAACGCTTCCTGGCTGAGTGACAAAAAAGTGGTGCAGAATCCTTACTACGGTAGCCAGATGCTCCGCTGCGGATCGGTGCAAGAAGAAATTTGACCAAAAACGTCCCGGAAGTAATGGTGATTCAAGAACTGTTGATTAAAAACATGGTGTGCGAACGGTGCGTATGGGCCGTTCGTACCGCCCTCGAAGGGCTGGGCTATACCGTGCAGGAGGTTGAACTGGGACGGGCTACCGTAGCAGCAAATTCCCTTGACCTGGCAGCAGTAGCGCAAAGATTGGACGTCATTGGTCTTGAGCTGCTAACGGACCGCAATTCCCGGATCGCTAGTCAGATTCGGGTGCTGATTATCGATTTGATCCGCAGCGGAAATTTGGCGGGTATCAAGACGGCCCTGTCAGACTACTTAGCCTCGCAGGTTGGGTTAGAGTACGCTTATCTGACCCACCTATTTTCAACCACTCAGAACCTAACCATCGAGAAGTTCTGGGTTCTTCAGCAGGTGGATGGACTTGCTACATTTGACTGGAGACGGTTTCTAGGCACATTTGGGGGCAAATCCGAAAGTACCCATGAAAAAAAGACGTGTATTCGACGAGACGTTTAGGAGAATGGCTGTCGAGTTATCCCAGGCAAAAGGCTCCGT
>JBBQLG010000236.1:0-6202 GCA_038327655.1 Cytophagales bacterium | reverse complement strand
TAGTCGCGGCGGTGGGTAAGCGGGGATCACTCGGGTAGCGTCGAATTGATAGGATTGCGCATTCGCTTCGCTGGGGATGGAGCGGGTTTAAAAGCACATTGCGCGAGGGCGATAGTGGCACCACGGCTGACGGAAGGGCTAACCCCAGCGTCTGGTGGTGGGCAAACTGCCGGGCGGCAAAATCAGGTAGCCCCACGGGGGTAACATAAGGATCATCCCAACCGGGGGGCAACTCGTCGGCAGTGAGATAGGTGATTGACCCTTCCGGCACCGTAATCTCACACAGAATCAGCGGGGGTAATTCGGCCAGGGGGGTGCCATCCAGATGGACCATGTATTCCAGAAAGCATAGCTCCGGGGTGGTGGCCGTATACACCATCGGGCGGCCTTTGCTATTCCATCGTCCCCCGCGTAGTTGTGCGCCGATCCCATCCAGGATTGTTTCCCGGTGGCTATCTGTCTGAATACGGTACAGTCGGAGCGCCGGTGCGATGATGGACATTAACTAAATACCCCGTATTCAATCCGACCCAACATGTCTTCGACCAACTGTACGCCGGTTGAACTGCTCATTAGGTCGAGCGGGGAGCGGTCAGCCAGTAACCGTAGAGGGCGGCGAAGCCAACGGTTGAATTTGCCCTGATCCTGAAAGACCGCCGCGCCATAGGTGGCTAATCGTTCCAGCAAAAGCAGCCGTTCGGAAGTGGCCGCATCGAGTCGGCCAGCTTTAGCCTGACGGTGCAGGGTAGCCACGGACTGACTGAGCAACGGAGCCATTTCCTTGTCAGCTATGCCCAGCAGGCAGGCAATTCGCCCCGTTTCGATGCCTGCCAACCCCTGACGTGACTGGTCAATAAGTTGCAGGGGGCTTACCGGAAAGGCCATCGAATCGGCTTTCGCGTGGGGTAACTGACTGAATTGGCTGGTTGTCATGGTATTCAATAGGGCAACTCCCCAGAATCATTTGATGGCAAGGTAACACGCTTTTGATTCCAGCCGTTCATAACGGTTGCTTGTACGCCATAAAATCATCCGCGTTCACAAGCTTATCGTTTGGTCCAACCCTTACCAAACGATTATCCGTTTATCTTCGGGTTTATACATTTTATCGCCCGGCTGCAGTGCAAAGGCGTTGTAGAAAGGCGTAAAGTTCATGAGCGGTCCGTTTACACGCCATCTTGCCGGTGAATGCGGATTGGTATTGACGTACATGCGCATGAACTCATCGGTTGTTTTTACGCGCCAGATTCGGGCTATCGAGATAAAGAACCGCTGATCGGGCGTAAAGCCATCGAGTTTCGTCGTGTCTTTGCCTTGTTTGGTCAATTTAAAGGCATCGTAAGCAATGGCAACCCCGGCAATGTCTGCCGTGTTTTCGCCTACGGTTAGGGCGCCTTTTACGTGCATGGAATCGAGCACGGTAAACTGGTTGTATTGATCAATCACCTGCTGGGTTTTCGCGTTGAATTTGGCATAATCCGCTTTTGTCCACCAGTTTGTCACGTTGCCCACTTTATCATATTGCGCGCCCTGATCGTCGAACGAGTGCGTTATTTCGTGCCCAATTACCATCCCGATACCGCCATAGTTCAACGCATCATCGGCATACACATCGAAATAAGGGGACTGTAAGATGCCAGCCGGGAAAACGATTTCATTGAGCGGCGGATTGTTATAGGCCGTTACCGTGGGCGGTGTCGTCAGCCATTCCGTTCTGTCGACCTTCTGTCCCACTTTAGCCAGGCTATAATCGTAGTCATTTTTATGCGCCGACAACCGGTTTTCAAAATAAGCATCCCGTTTCACGTCCACCTTCGAGTAGTCACGCCACTTATCTGGGTACCCGATTTTCTCGGTGAAGGCGTACAGTTTTTCTTTAGCCTTTTTCTTGGTGGCCGCACTCATCCAATCCAGTTTGTTGATGCGTGCTTCAAACGCTTTTTCGAGGTTGTCTACCAGTATAGCCATCCGTTTTTTGGCATCTTCCGGGAAATATTTTTTTACATACAACTGGGCCAGTGCCTGCCCGAGCGAGCGATCAACCGCCTGCGTCATTTCTTCGGCGCGTGATTTCTTAACCGCCTGTCCGGTCAGAATTTTCGTGTACGCAAACGACGCGTCAACAAACGGCCGACTCAGAAAATTGGCGTAGTTGGTCAGCGCATTGGCTTTTAAATAGACTTTCCAATCGCTGATGGGAACTGCTGTTAGCAGCGTGTTCAGCTTGTCATAATAAGCAGGCTGGCCTACGTTGACCGAATCGACCTTTACGCCTAAGTCGGTCAATAACGTTGCCCAGTGTAGGGTAGGCTGTTTTTTGGCCAGCGCAGCAACGGCCAGTTTATTGTAGTTCGCCTTTACGTCCCTGAGTTCGATATTCGTGCGGTGGGCGGCGGCCAGTTGTTTTTCAATGGCATAGGCCACGTCTGCGTCTTTCTGGGCGGTAGCGGCCTCCGTTCCTGTCAATTCAAACAAGGTGGTGAGGTATTTTTTGTACCCCTGCTGAATCGCAAGCGTTGACGAATCGGTCTTGACATAATAATCGCGTTCCGGCAAGCCAATACCGGTTTGATAAAACTGCGCAATATTGACCGTACTGTGTTTGTCATCAGGTCCGACGTTAAAGCCAATGATGGAGCCATCACCCACTTTTTGTTCGTCAGCCACCAATGTTAACAACGAAGGGACATCAGTCACGGCATCGATGCGGGCAAGTACAGGCTTGATGGGGTCATAACCCCGTTTGTTAATAGCGGCGGTGTCCATCCCTGACGCATAAAAATCGCCTACCTTTTGTTCGATGCTTCCTGATGGATTTGTACTCCCCGAAAGGCTGTCCAGAATTCCTTGCAGCCGTATACGCTGCGGGTAATTCAAAAAGGAATAAGACCCTACGCCCGTTTGACTAGCCGGTATCCGGGCGGTATCGTACCAGATGCGGTTGGCGTACATAAAAAAGTCATCTCCGGGTTTTTTAGACCCGTCCATTCCCGTCAGGACAACGCGTTTTGCACCGGTATCAGACGCTTGTTTACAGGCTCCAGCTAGCAATAGCACTAGGGAGAGGTATACTATTTTTTTCATAGGTTGTACTGGATGGGCATTGGTTTTCAGGGCACGACCAAAGCTAGTCAATAATCTCGCATGGCTACGCGTGCTGCTTGTACGCATCAAAATCAGCGGCATTTACGTACTTATCCGTTTTGATTTCCAGAATACGGGGCCGTTCTGACGGGGTGAAAAACTTACTTAGCGCATCAGAAAGAGCATTTTTATCCGCAACGGCCACGTAATCGCAGTGATGGTCGGCGGCGGTGCGTTCGGCGGTCAGGTCGTGGGGGGTTTCGAAATAGGTTTCCAGTTCGGGCTGGGCCGATGAGCCGTCGATGATGCGGAAAATGTGGCCACCGGCGTTGTTGAGCAACACCACGCGCAGGTTGTTGGGCAGGTTGGGTTGCCAGAGCGCATTGCGGTCGTAGAAAAAAGCGACGTCGCCAATGAGCAGCGTCACGATAGCATCTGTGCGCAGGGCCGCGCCAACGGCGGTACTCAGGCACCCGTCGATGCCGCTTGTACCCCGGTTAGCCCAGATATGAATCTGCTGGCGGGCTTCCACCCCAACCATATTGGCGTACCGAACGGGCATACTGTTGCCCAACTGCACGTGCGAACCTTCGGGCAGGGCTTCCAGCACCAATTGCGTGGCCGACCAGTCTGTCAACGGGGCCTTGCCAAGGTGCGTTTCCACCAGGCGGCGGGCCGCACGGTCGGCCGTTTTCCAGTTGGTGAGGTACGTACTCTCTTCGTCGTTGTCATCGTCGCCCTGTCTAAAGCGCTGATAGTCAATGTCGGCCAGCAACTTGGTCAGGAACGAAATCGGCTCCATCGGAATCTGCGTGGTCATGGACCGGAACGGGTCGATGAGCCGGTCGGTGGTGGCGCGGATATGCCAGTGACGCGTAGGCGGGTAATTGCGTAGGTATGTTTTCAGGTTGCGCGCCAGGAACGAGTTGCCCAGGGTGATGAGCAATTCCGGACGCAGCCGTTCCAGCAGTGCCGTGTCTTTCTGCGCCAGTAACGTATCGGACCCACTGATAAACAAGTCATTACGACCCAGATTACTGATAATTTCGCCCATCACCGGCACCTGCATCTCCTGGCTCAATTGGGTGAGCAACCGAATCAGTTCGCCCGAATAGGGCATCTGCCCAACGGCAACCAGTTTGCGGTCGGTATCGTCCCATTCATTCAGCAAGCTATGCCACACTTCAGAGGGCAACTGCGGCGAAACCGGGAGGGTCTCCACTACCCTACCGCCCTGAAATACAAACGCTTCATCGGGCCTGGGGTAAAACGGTTCGCGCAGGGGTACGTTGATATGTACCGGCCCCGGCGGATTGGCTGTGCAAAGGTTAATCGCCTCATTAGCAGTCCGTTCAATAAACCAACGAGCATCAGCATGGGTATAGTCAGCGGGGAGTTGATAACTGCGTTTGACGTGCTTTCCAAAAATACCGTCCTGCGCAATGGTCTGTCCGTCCTGCTGATAGAGCCATTCCGAAGGCCGGTCGGCGGTGAGCAAGAGCAGCGGCACTTCCTGAAAATACGCCTCTGCCACGGCAGGGCTCAGATTATACACTGCCGTCCCCGATGTGCAGATAATGGCCACCGGTCGGCCACTTAACTGACTCATACCCAAGGCCGTAAACCCCGCCGACCGTTCGTCGGGCACCACGCGGGCGGTCAAACCCGGATGCCGCGCCACGGCCAATGTGAGCGGTGCCGACCGGGAGCCCGGCGAAATCACCACGTCACGGATGCCTTTTTTATGGATTAGATCGACTAAATCAAGAATGGGTTGGAGCAGTGGCATAAGGGGCGTTTACCGTTGCGAGTTTAACGCCAAACGTCCTTCCTCCATTCCCCACCCCAGAATCTGGTCAAATTCATCGGCTTTCACCGGCATCACCGACAACCGCGACTGTTTAATAAGCCCCATATTGGCCAGCATTGGTTCGGCTTTTATGCGCGACAGCGGCACGGGCTGGGCAAATGCCAGGGCCGGTTCCAGTTCTACCACGCACCAGGGCGTGGGCTTGCCATTGGGTTCGACGGGGGCAGTTGGGTCGGGATATGCTTCGCGAACTACCGTGGCCACGCCCACCACGGCCGGGCTGGATACGCTGTGGTAAAACAGCACCTGGTCGCCCAACTGCATGGCAACCAGGTTATTACGCGCCTGATAATTACGTACGCCGTCCCAGGTGGCCCGGCCCTGTTCGTTGAAATGGGACCAGCCGTACTTGTCCGGTTCCGATTTGATTAACCAGTACTTCATTCGTTAAAGAGCAAAAGCGTGAAAAAGTGCCTGAGAGACAATGCTCACGGTAGGTTGCAAAACTACTTCATAACGGGTGGCGTTCCACCCGGTGGGATGCCACCTGCGCGCTTTCGTTCTTTATCTCGTTCACGCCGCCAGCTATCATCACCGTGAACTCGGTCCCCTCCCCTTCCAGGCTCGTTACCGTGAGCGTACCGCCGTGGCCTTTAGTGACAATATCATAGCTCAGCGACAGGCCCAGGCCCGTGCCCTGACCAGTGGGTTTGGTGGTGAAAAACGGTTGAAATATCTTCTGTTTCACGGCGTCTGAGATGCCCGTACCATTATCTTTTACGTTAATGACCAACTGGTTATCAATCAACTGAGTAGCCACATGGACAATGGGCGTATAATCGCCATCGCTTTTTTTAGCCCGCTCCGAAACGGCATAAAAGGCATTGTTGAACAGGTTTAGCAACACCCGACCCAAGTCTTGCGGCACCACATTGACGAGGGGTAGATCAGGCGCAAAATCGGTGGTAAACGTGGCGGGATATCGACCCGTGGCCCCATTCCTGTCTATTTCCGAAACGGCAGACCGACGAAGGCCGTGGTAACTCAGCCGCAAATACTCATCGGCCAGCGCATTAATGTCGGTGGGTTGGCGTTCGCCGGGGCTACTGCGGCTGTGTTCCAACATGCCCCGCACAATACTGGCCGCACGCCCACCATGCAGCGTAATTTTAGCCAGATTCTGTTTCAGATCGGCCAGCAGTTCCGTTTCCAATGCCTCGTCGCGGTTGGGCCGTTCCCGCTCTGTTTCCAGTTCAATGACCAGTTCCGAAGATACCTCCGAAAAGTTGTTGACAAAGTTGAGCGGGT
>JBBQLG010000235.1:0-6270 GCA_038327655.1 Cytophagales bacterium | reverse complement strand
GACCTTGCCACTCCAGCGGTTGTCTTTGGTTTGCAGGTTGTATTCCAGCCCCATCACCCGCGTAAACCGGGTTTCGGCCGGGTCGTTGGCTCCCTGCCGGTTCACGAAAATCGCCGATACATTCGACCGGCCAAAAATTTGCCGCTGCAACACGCCAACAGTGTAGTTCTGACCCAGAATACCCTTCGATTCCTGATTAGCCGTTTGGGTGTTCAGTAGACCAATCCGCCAGTTTTTGTCCAATTTTCCGCTCAGCCGGGCACCGTACAGAATGGGATTCTGCACGATAATGCCCGTCGTGGTGTCGCGGCTGATGCCGATGCGCCGGGTGAAAAACGGGCGCGTCCGCTGCGAACCGAAGTTGGCGAACAGGTCCTGGTTTTCGATAAAAAACTGCCGCCGTTCGGGATAATAGATCTCGAACCGGTTTAGATTAGTCACCTGCTGATCCACTTCGACCTGCGAAAAATCGGGGTTCACCGTCAGGTCTAAGTTCAGCGAAGGCGTAATCCCGATCTTGGCGTCGAAGCCCACGCCCCCGCCGATTTTTTGAGTGCCACCCTCATTGCGGTCGTCGGTCAGGTTGGTGCTCACGTACGGAATCAGCGAGATGTTCGGACCGGCACCGGGCAACGGCGTCATAAACCGGACAGTATCGGCAAAGGCCAGCGACGACGGCGAGTACGCAATCGGAACCCGTCGCCAGGCCGTGCGTTGGTTGTTTTTGAGGTCGTGCCGCACAAAATTGATGAGGAAGTACCCGGCGTTCTGCTTGTAGCGGATGCTTTTCAGCGGAATCATCATCTCGCCCTGCCACCGGTCGGCAAACAGTTTCACCGACGACCGCCACTTGTTATCCCACTCCGGTGCCACTTTTTCGCCCTGGTACATCTGCCCCTCGCGCTCAACGCCCAACGGGGTAATCTGGAACGTAAAGCCGTTAATGCGGTCGCCGAAGGGGTCGATGTACACCGAAAAATTGTCATTAAAATCCCACTGAAAATCCCGTTTCAGCGAACTGGCCACGAAGGCTTTCCGGCGCGTCTGATCGTAACAGATCACACCGATGTAGAGGTAATTCCGGTCGTACGTCATCCGCACCTCCGTCTGATTCAGGGCCGGTAAGGTGTCATTAGGGAAGTTTTGCGTAAAGTCGGTCGCTACGGTAGCCCGCTGCCAGACGGATTCAGTAAGCAGGCCATCCACCTGAATCAGCGAATCGGTGGGCGAGACGGTCAGGGTTTGCGCGGTGGCCGTCTGAAAAAGCAATCCGCTTAGTATCAACGGTAGAAATCGATGTAGATGAAGCAGCATAACGAAAAGTTGCGCAAAAGTAACGACCTAAGCCGAACGGAACCGGTTTTCGGGAAGAAAGGGCGAAATATCGGATAGAAGACTGCATCGTACTTTTTGCTTATTTTTAGTCCAAAATCTCCGCTCCGATGCTTACCTGCCAGAAAGATCAGTTCGATTTACCGCCTGCCATTCATTACCTCAATGCCTCCACCATGGGGGCCAACCTGAAGCCCGCCATGCTGGCCGGGCAGCAGGCCATCCTCCGCAAATCACAGCCCCAACGCCTGACGCCCACCGACTTTTTCACCGAAGCGGCCGAGACCCGCCAGTTGTTCTCTGAACTTATCAACGCCAACGACCCGGCCCGCATCGCCCTAATTCCATCGGTATCGTACGGCATGGCGACGGTCGCTAAAAACCTCGCCCATAAACCGGACTTACAACCGGGTCAGGAGATTCTGATGGTCGATGAAGAGTTCCCGAGCGATGTGTATGCGTGGGAGGAAGTCCGCGCCGAACGCGGATTGGTTACCCGCACCATCACGCCACCAGATACGACCGGGAACCGGGGACAAGGCTGGAACGAACGGCTGCTCGACGCCATTTCGGCCCAAACCGCGCTCGTCGTCGTCAGTCATGCCCACTGGACCGACGGCACCCGGTTTGATCTGATTGCGCTGCGGAAACGGACACGGGCGGTGGGTGCGTGGCTGGTCGTGGATGGGTCGCAGTCGGTGGGCGTAATGCCGTTCGATGTGCAGACGATTCAGCCTGACGCCCTGGTGGTGGGGGCGTATAAATACATGCTCGGACCGTACGGGCAGTCGCTGGCGTATTTCAGCGAAACGTTCGACAACGGCACTTCTCTCGAGGCCAACTGGATTAACCGCGTCGGGAGCGATAACTTCGGCACGTTAGCCAACTACCAACGTGCGTACCGCCCCAAAGCGGCCCGCTACAACATGGGCGAACAAAGCAATTTCATCCTGCTCCCGATGCTGAACGCGGCCCTGACGTCGCTTCTTCATTGGGGTACCGCCAACATTGCCGACTACTGTGGCAACCTCACATCCCAGGCGTCGACGGCCCTGCGCCAACTGGGTTTCTGGACGGAAGATGCCGACTGGCGCAGCGCGCACCTGCTGGGCGTCCGGTTACCCGCCGGGTTAGACATGGACACCGTGAAACAGGCCCTCGCCGACCAACACATCAGCGTTTCGGTGCGGGGCAACTCCATCCGCGTCTCCACCCACGTCTGGAACAACGAAGCCGACGTTCGGGCGTTGGTCGAAGCGCTGGACTCGGTGCGGGTGGGTGTTTGATGAGCAGGCAGTTGGTTGAGTTACATTAGTGAAAAGAATTTGCAGCCGGAAAACACGATTTCGCGGGCAATTTGGTTTCTTTACTGAAAACAACCGTTCTCGCCCATGCAAGCGCCAATCAGCCCGGTAGTAAAGAAGATTCTGGCCGACGAATCAAAGTCTAAAGAATTCATGAGCAAGCTGTTACAGAGCGGCCGCGAAACGGGCGACTCCATCATCGAAGTAGAGGGCAAGCGGTACGTGATTCGGCGAACGGCGTCTATTCCCAAGCCGTAGTCCATGAATTTAGCGTTTGGCGCCCTCTTCAGTTTCATTCTCCTTTTCCCCGGTTTTATCTTCCGCAGTGCCTATCTGGGTGGCCCTTACTCCCGCCGAACCGTTGCCACTTCCTTAGTCGATGAGTTGATCTGGTCGCTGGCTCCCGCCTTCATTCTCCAGATGCTGGGCTATCTATTTGTGGAATACCTCACGCCCTTCGATGTCAACGAAATTGCCATTTACCGGCTTACGACTGCCCAAAGCACGTTAGACCAAACGATTCTCGAAACGGGAATTCCGGGCTTTTTCGGGTATCAGGTGGTCGTTTCGCTGCTGGCTGTTGGGTTAGGAAAAAGCCTTAACTGGGCGGTAAAACGGTATAAACTCGACTGCCGTTACTACTTTTTGCGCGTCGATAACGACTGGTTTTACCTGCTGACGGGCCGTATCCTGGACTTCCCCGACATGGCCGGGCTGGGCGACGATGTGAACGCGGTGCATATCGACGTGGTGATTGAGGCCAAGGAATGCAGCTACCTCTACACCGGCGTACTCACCAAATTTTACCTGTCCCGCGAGCAGGGGCTCGACCGGGTTTACCTCAACAACGTGTACCGGCGTAAACTCTCCGACGACCTGCCGCCCGCCACCCCCGAACCGGTACCCGACAAAGCGTTTGACAGCCGCTATTACAAAATGCCCGGCGACCTGTTTGTAATCGCGTACACCAGCATGAAAACGATCAACGTCTCTTATCTGACCATGCAGGAGGTGGATTGACGGAAGCGAACAAAGCAACAAACGGGTGTTGCGGCCGGGTCGGGGTGGGTATCTTTGTTCAGTAATCAACACAGCCACTAATGGAAACACCCATTTTAACAACCCAAGCCCAACTCGATTATAACCGGATCGAAACGGCCATCCGCTACATCGGCACCCACGCCAGCCGGCAGCCGGGCCTGAAAGAAATCGCGGACAGCGTACACCTGAGCGAGTTCCATTTTGAGCGGCTCTTCAGCCGGTGGGCGGGCACGACACCCCAGCGATTTTTGCGCTACCTGACCAAAGAACACGCCAAACAACTCCTCAATGAATCGCGTGATTTATTGGACGTTACGTACCAGACCGGCCTGTCGAGTCCGGGGCGGCTCCACGACCTGTTTGTGACCTTCGAGGCCATGACACCCGGCGAATACAAGCAAAAGGGCGCGGGTATCGACGTCACGTATGGCATCCATCCGACGCCCTTCGGCGACTGCCTGATCGGGGTGACGAGCCGGGGTATCTGCCGCCTGAATTTCCTGGCCGACGACACCCGCGACCAGGTTCTGGCCGAGTTCCGCAATGCCTGGAGCGGAGCCAACCTGCTTGACGATGAACGCGTAACAGCCCCATTGATTGAGCAGATTTTCACGCCGGGCACATCGACTAAACCGCTGACGCTGTTGCTGAAAGGCACCAATTTCCAGATCAAGGTCTGGGAAGCCCTGTTGCAGATTCCGGCGGGTAACGTGGTGAGCTACGAGACCGTGGCCCGGCACATTGGCAGCCCCAATGCGGTGCGGGCGGTGGGTACGGCCTGCGGACAAAACGGCATCGGCTACCTGATTCCCTGCCACCGCGTGCTCCAGAAAGTGGGCGGTTTGGGTGGCTACCGCTGGGGCCTCCCCCGCAAACAGGCCATTCTGGGTTGGGAAGCGGCCAGAGCCAGTCTGTAATTTATATCTTCCGTAGTGCTTTAGCTCGTCGGCGATGCGGTAGCCAGTGTCGTAGGGTGGTTTTTATCATCCTGAGCGGTCCGCCGGTGCGGCACGAAGGATCTTAGCTACCCAATCGCCAAGATCTTTCGTGCCGCACCGGCGGACCGCTCAGGATGACAAAAACCACCCTATGATAAGTGCTGAACAAATGCCAAATAAGCGTCCCGCAGACAGTGCCCGCACGGACGGTAGCCGTGCGTCACAGCTTCGGCCTCATCACGAAAAAAAACCCGGTTCTCCACCGTTAACCGCCGACCCGACCGGCAGGTCAGCGTTCCGTAGATTTTCAGGTTTCGGTTGCCGCCGAGTGTAATCAGCCCATCCCGGCGAAGCTGGACCAGCCGACGCAGCCGCGCACCGGGCGTTGTGCCCAGATCAATGTGTTGAATCATTTGGCGTCGTGGAAAATGATGCCCAGTGTGTGCCGCTGCCCCGAAAGCACTTCGCTTACACCGTGTTTCATACTCACCCGATACGCGCCACGGGTGCCGTCGACGGGTCGGAAGTTGGTGGTAAAAATCACCGCACCACCCCGGTTCGGCGTCAGTACGATGGCTTTCGACTGCATCCGGGGCTGCTGTTCAACCAGCACAAACTCGCCCCCGGCAAAATCCAGCCCCGGCTCGTTAAGCATCACCACCGCCTGAAACGGGAAGAAAACCTCGCCGTACAAATCCTGATGCAGGGCATTGTAGCCACCCGGCCCGTAGCGCAGCAGCAACGGCGTGGGCCGGGTTTGACCCCGTTCGGCGCAGTAGTCTAAGAAAGCGGGCAGTGCCGGGGGAAATGTTGCCGACAGGTTCAATTTAGCTAAGTACGTGTTCGCCACCGGAGCCAGATGGGGATACAGGTCCGCGCGCAGGTGCTGCACAACGGGCGGCAATAGATAGTCGAAATACTTGTACTCGCCCAGCCCAAAGCGATATTGGGCCATATTGATTGTCTTCCGGAAAGCAGATTCGTCCCCGTAGCCGGTAATCAAACGGGCACAGTCGGCGGGGGACAAAACGTTCGGCAGCAGCGTGTAACCCGTATCGAGGAGTCGACGGGTTACGGCAGACCAGTCGTAATCAGGGAGTATCGGCATGGTTGGCAGCAACGGGATTGAGCCGTAAAGGTCGCCCGGCTATCCGGCCCCTGCCAACCGAATCTTGCTGTCTTGTCCGGTTCGTAGTTTGTGGTTTGCGGTTTGTGCCGGGCCGCCGTTTGGGTTCGTTGTCACCTCCGGCAGGAAACTCGTGAACCGAACCGTCGGCCCGGCACAAACCACAAACCCCCTACACCATCTTATTCTCCGTAAACCCTAACGTCTCAATCTCGACCCGCACCACGTCGCCGGGTTTGAGCCAGGGTTTGCCGGGCATCCCCATTGCAACGCCTTCGGGCGTACCGGTCAGGATGAGGTCACCGGGTTCGAGCGTAAAGTGTTTGGTGAGGTCTTCGATGATCTCGGCTACACTGAACACCATGTCGGCCGAACTGGAATCCTGCCGCTTGTTACCATTTACGTGGCAGGTCAGCCGGAGGTTTTGCGGATCGCCCACTTCGTCGGCCGTTACGAGCGTGGGGCCAAGGGGTGAGAATTTGTCTAAGCTCTTGCCCATCAGCCACTGCGAGGTCCTAAACTGCAAATC
>JBBQLG010000234.1:0-6283 GCA_038327655.1 Cytophagales bacterium | reverse complement strand
GGTGTCCAGAACTACGCCTGGGCGACTTTGCAGAACCGTCAGGGGCGGCCTGTATATGTTTACCGGTTTGCCCGAAAACTGCCCGCTACGGGTGAATACGCCCGGTATGGTGCTTTCCACACGGGTGAGGTAGCGTACGCCTACAACAATCTGAAATTTATCGATCATCAGCTCCGGCCGCTGGGACCGCAGGACGCATCCCTGGCAACAACGATCTCAGCCTACTGGGTAAACTTCGTTAAAACAGGTTCGCCAAACGGAAAAGGGCTGCCGCCGTGGCCGACTTATTCGGTAAAAGACAAGCAGATCATGCTATTGGGCGATACCGTTCAGTCGCAACCACTGGCGGATGCGGCCTCGCTGGATTTTCTGTTCGGTTTGATGAGTAAACGTCAACCAGTCAGCCCTAATTAACCCTTACAAATAAGAATTTTTATGCAGATCAAAGCCATTTTATGTTCCCTGATTGTCGGTGCGCTGCCCCTGCTGGCCGTCGGGCAATCGTCGAAAGAAACCGCGTCTCCCATCGTTGCGGGTAAGGACATCGCCACGGTACAGACCGAATCCGGCAAGGTGCGGGGCTACATCCACAACGGGACGTTCACCTTCAAAGGCATACCCTACGCTAAAGCCGCCCGGTTCGAGGCTCCTGCTAAACCCGATTCGTGGACGAACGTGCGCAACTCGATGACCTACGGACCCGTTTGCCCGATGGATGCCACCACCAGCACGAACGACGAATTTGAATTCCCGTTTCATCACGACTGGGGCTATACCAACGAAAACTGCCTGAGTCTGAACGTATGGACGCCCCAACTGACGGCTGCTCAAAAACGCCCCGTCATGGTGTGGTTACACGGTGGGGGTTTCACGGCGGGATCGTCGGTGGAGTTGCCGTCGTATGATGGCGAGAACCTGACCAAAAAGGGCGATGTCGTCGTCGTTACGGTCAATCACCGGCTTAACATCCTGGGCTTTCTGGACCTGTCGGCGTATGGCGAAAAATACAAGGACTCACCGAACGCGGGTTTGCAGGATCTGGTGGCTTCGCTGCAATGGGTGAAACAGAACATCAGCCAGTTTGGGGGTGACCCCAACAATGTCACCATCTTCGGCCAGTCGGGCGGGGGCGGTAAGGTAACCTGCCTGATGAATGCGCCGTCGGCCAAAGGGCTGTTCCAAAAAGCCATCGTGCAGAGCGGTAGTTACCTGACCAGCTTTACGGAAAGCGAGCTGGCCAAAAAAGTCAGTGCCGCCCTGCTGACCGAGTTGAACCTGCAACCGAACCAGGTCGACTCCCTCCAGAAGATGCCCTACGAACGCCTGAATGCCGCCGGTAAAAAAGCCTTGCGCACTGTGTCGGCCAGCATGAAAGCTGAGGGCCTCCCGGCCTTTGGCTTAGGCTGGGGACCGATTCACGATGGAACGTTCCTGCCCTACCAACCGACCGAACCGGCCGCGATGGCCTTGTCGAAAACGATTCCGCTGCTGGTCGGATCGACCAAAACGGAGTTTGGCCCGTTTAATCCGACCAACCGCGTACCAGATATGGAAGCGGCAAAAGCGAGTTTGCAAAAGCGGTTCGCCGACAAGACCGAGGCTTACATAGCCGCCGTAAAAAAAGCCTACCCGCAAACCGCAAAACCGTCGGACTACATGGATATCGACATCAACTTCCGGGCGGGTGCTGTTCGGCAGGCCGATCAGAAAGCCGTGGCGGGTGCCGCCCCGGTGTATGCGTATGTGTTTGCCTGGAGTTCGCCGGTGAATGATGGCATCTACAAATCCATGCACTGTATGGAAATTCCCTTTGTGTTCGACAACATCAACCGCTGCGAAGAAATGACCGGGGGCGGTAAAGACGCCCAGATGTTAGCCGATAAAATGAGCCGGGCCTGGATTGCTTTTGCCCGAACCGGCAACCCCAATCACAAAGGCTTACCCACCTGGCCGCCCTACACCGCCGAAAACGGGCAGACGATGCTTTTCGATAATGTAAATCAGGT
Organism: Cytophagales bacterium; assembly: GCA_038327655.1. Lineage (GTDB taxonomy): Bacteria > Bacteroidota > Bacteroidia > Cytophagales > Spirosomataceae > JBBQLG01. Next base: position 4,277 of record JBBQLG010000234.1, on the reverse strand, counting down.
GAAAGCGCACCACGATAAAGAACTGTTGCAGGTTGCTACCGGGAAAGCCCTGTAGGTGCAGTAGTCCGCTTTATCGCCAGCCGCATCCGGCTGGTTTTTATTACCCAATTGCCCAACCAACTACTCCCATGACATCAAGAAGACATTTTCTCCGCGACGCCAGTGCCTTAGCCCTCGGCGGACTGGTATTGCCACAACTCGCGCAGGCCCATGATCTATTCGGCGGGGCAGCGACTTATCCCATTGGCATTCAGTTGTTCACGCTGTTTAAGTCGATGAACGACGACCCCAAAGGCACCTTAGAGAAGGTAGCTGCGGTGGGCTACAACGAGGTAGAATCGGCCTTCAACACCCGTGGCGGCTATTATGGCTATTCCGCGAAGGAATTCAAAGCCCTGGTCGAAGGACTGGGTATGAAATGGCGGGCACACCACGCGGGTGGTGCGCCGTATCGGCCACGACCCATGCCCGCCCCGGCCGCAGGTACCCCGGCACCAGCCGCCCAACGGCCGGCAATGGACTTCTCCAAAATGCCACCCATGCTGAACCTCCGCGATAACTACCAGCAATTAGTCGATGAAGCGGCCGAGGGTGGACTTTCCTACCTGGTCTGCGCCAGCACGCCCGTTAGCACGCTGGACGAGATTCAAAAGTCCATCGAGGTATTTCAAAAAACGGGTGAAGCGGCCAAAAAAGCGGGTATTGGTTTCGCGTATCACAACCACGCCACGGAGTTCGATGCGGTCGAAGGCGGCAAAACGCCCTACGAACTAATTCTGTCGCAGACGGACAAAGAACTGGTGAAAATGGAACTTGATCTGGCCTGGGCTACCAAAGCGGGCAAGGACCCCGCTACCCTGTTTGCCGAACAGCCGGGCCGTTTTCCGCTCTGGCACGTCAAAGACATCATGGCCGATAAGAAGACGATAACGGAAGTTGGCAACGGCGTAGTCGATTTTAAACGGGCGTTTGCGGCCGCTAAAACGGCGGGTCTGAAGTACTTTTTCGTGGAGCAGGATATGGCCGCCGATCCGATTGCCAACATTACGACCAGCTATACTAACCTAAAGAAAATAATAGCCTGATCGTACGAGCGAAGGCGTCGTCCAGCCTGAACGGTTAGGTTCATGCGGTACGTCCCGGTGTCGGCTATAACCCTTGAAGCGGGTCTGAACGAAGCGATCCTGAAAGCCCCGCCCGAAATCATCCGCGTCGAAGCGGTGAACATTAGCCCGGTTTTTTAGCGTTTAATCCGTACCCGGCACTAACTCCTGATAGTAGAAAACGATATGGCTCCAGACAGGTTTGTCCTCGTCTGGAGCCGTATCGTTTTCCGGTTCGTAAATGTATTCAGTGATGATGTCGCGCACGACCGGAATGGGCTGACGGAAAATAGGGCCATCGTAGACAAAGGTGTGGAACTCGCCGTTTTCGCCACAGGGGTCGACCGTTGGGGGCAGGTCGGCGAGGAGGGCGGGTGCCAGTTCACGGCCCGCAAAAGATTGGTCGAGGGAATTGCCGTTGATGCAGCAGAGAATGGCTCGAAACCCGGCCATATAAATCGTCTGAGCCAGCGTTTGGGTATTCAACTGCCAAAGCGGAAAAACGGCGATCAAACCCGCCCGTTGACACTGCTCTTCCCGGTACAGCCGTAAATCCTCCAGAAAAATATCGCCGAAAATAATGTGCGAAATGCCCTCTTGGCGGGCTTTGGTCAGTTCCTCGTTGATGCGGGCATCATAGGCCGCCATGCTGATGTAGTCGGGCAGGTAGATCTTGCGCAAGGGTAAACCAAGCTGATGCGCCTGCTGGTCGAGCAGTTCCTCGCGGACGCCGTGCATCGAAATTCGCCGAAATTTCTCGTTTACATTCGTCAGCAGATAACGGATCGTATAAACGCCTTCGTTCAGGACACGGTATAGGGCATAGGCACTGTCTTTTCCGCCCGACCACGAAAAGATAGCCTGAATCGGCCTATCCATCGGCGCGAAAGGCTTTAACGGTCAAGGGTAATCCGCTCACCATCAGCACTACTTCGTCGGCCTGCCGGGCGAGGTGCTGATTGGCCCACCCCTGCAAATCAGTAAACCGGCGCCCCACGTCGGTGTCGGCGTGAATCCCCATCCCGATTTCATTGGTAATCACGATGTAGTGCGCCGGGATGGCTCGCAACGCCGTAATCTCTGCCTCGAACAGGGCCAGTGACTGGTCAATATCCTGCTTGGTGTCCATGAAGAAGTTGGTCAGCCACAGGGTCACGCAGTCGATAACCACTACCCGCCCGGCTACCGGTAACTGACTGACGTGCCGCTGCTCTTCGATGCTGGTCCATTCGGGGCCGCGGTCCTGCTGATGCCGCCGAACGCGGTGGGCAAAGTCCTCATCCCACACGCGGGCCGTGGCGACGTACATCGGGTTGGGGCCGCGCTCCAGGGCGAGCTGCTGCCCGAAACGGCTTTTTCCGCTACGCGCTCCGCCGGTAATCAGCGTCAGCGACGGGATGCGTGGGTTGGTAGAGGGCATGAACTTTAGGCAATAAGTGGGTGGGCACGCTGAACTGAGCCGGGTGAAAACAGGCCGCCAGTAACTCGATACCATCGACTAAGGTAGACGCGGACGGCTGCGTAAACAGATCATAATCGGCGATGTAAACGGCCTTGTTCTGCACCGCCGACAACGACGCCCCTTCGGATTTTTGGGTCAGCAGGTCCAGTTCCTGCAACGTCCGGTCGACCGCGAAGCCACAGGGCGCAATCACCAGCACGTCGGGGTTGTAGCGCACGACCTTCGACCAGGGCGTTACGATGCTGTCGCCCGCCGGGTTGCTCAGCATATCGACCCCACCCGCGTAGGCAATCTGATCGGGCAGCCAGTGGCCGCAGTTGTAAATCGGGTCGATCCATTCCATCAGCATCACCCGTTTGGGCAACAGCCGGTGTTGCCGCAGGGTATCCACCACCCGGTCGATGCGGGTTTGCAGGGCGTTCAGGTACGGGTAGGCGGCTTCTTCGTGACCCAATGCGGTGGCAATCCGAATGGCCGTCTGGAAAATGTCGGTCAGGTTCTGGGGTGTCAGCGTGACAACATCGGGCTGTTTGTCGAGCTTGTCGATCACGGCCTGTGTGCATTTGGTGTCGATCTGGCACACCTCACACACGTCCTGCGTAAAGATAACGTCGGGCGCCATGGCCTGTAATTTATCTTCTTCGACGTAGTACAGACTCCGCCCTTCGGCTTTGGATGCCGAAAAAATCCGGTCGATCTCGTCGCTGCTGTACGCTTTATCCTCGAGTACGCACCGGACAATGATCTCATTTTCGGCGCGGGATTGGGGCGAACACTCGAAGGTAACCCCCCGCAGCCGATGCTGAAGGCCCATGTCGTAAATCATCTGCGTGGCCGCTGGTAGAAAAGAACAGGCAATCATGGGAGTTGGGTTGAAGGAGTTTGTCGTTCTGGACGATAAATGTCGAGAGGGGTGGCCGGTGCCATGACAAAATCATCTCAGGCAAGGGTTAACCGGGGATACCGGGCCTGTAGCCACTCGAACCCGCCGAACAGCAGGGCACTGTACACAAGGGTGCCCGCCAGAAAATTGCGCATGAAGGGGAAGCCCTGAATGTAGCACTGCTGCAACCCGGCCCAGTCGCGGGTGAGGGGTGTGTTGGTCCGCAGGTCGAGACCGCCACCGAGCCAGACGCTGAAATCGGCGATGAGCCAGTGCGAGAGCGCGGCAAGCAGTGCGGCACCGGCTACGTTTCGGATGGAGACGGTTTTGAGGAGCGTTTGCCCGTACCAGACCGCCAGCGCAAACACGCCGTAAATCCAGTACCAGCCGCCGTACATGACGCCATACTGCCCCCGAAAAACGACCGTATTGATAAGGATGTCGCTAATCAGCAGGGTAAGTAGCGGAAAGAGGTACGCCTTGCCTTTTGCGCCGAAATACGCCCCGCCAAACAGGGCCATCGCCCCAATGGGCGTAAAATTGGACAACGGCGTGAGCTGACCGGACGTGGCAACCCGCAGCAAGGCCGTGAGTACGATAAACAGCAGCAGGACGCCGAAACGGGGATTGATGAGTGATTTCATTGGTTTTATTTGAGGATTGAGAGTTGATTGATTATTTACTCTGATAGCTAAACTGTTAAGTATTTCGATTTACAAACTGAATCTGGCGTTGGCTTTGTCATGGCACCGGCCACCCGGCCTGACGGAGGAAGGTTCTTTGCTACCCGACTGATAAGATCCTTCCTCCGTCAGGCCGGGTGGCCGGT
>JBBQLG010000233.1:0-6290 GCA_038327655.1 Cytophagales bacterium | reverse complement strand
GGAAGAAATGGCGACGACCTACCCAACGTCCGGCGAAGAAATGGCGCAGATCAACGGCGTCGGCATGGGCAAGGTGCAGAAGTTCGGGCGGCAGTTCATTGACCTGATTACCAAATACGTCGAAGAAAACGAGATCGAGACCGCCAAAGACGTCGTCGTGAAGTCGATGGTGAACAAGTCGAAGATCAAAATTTACATCATTCAGCAGATCGACCGAAAAATTGACTTAGACGAGATTGCTGAAGCCAAAGGCTTAGCCCTGGAAGACTTAGTTGAGGAAATCGAGCACATCTGCTACTCCGGCACCCGGCTAAACCTCGACTACTACATCAATCAAGTAATCGACGACGAGCGGCAGGACGAGATTTATGAGTATTTCATGCGGGCCGATACCGATAACATTGCCGTTGCTCTAACGTCCTTCGGAGACGACGATTTCACCGAACAGGACCTGCGTCTGATGCGCATCAAGTTCCTCTCGGAAGTAGCCAACTAAAACCAGGATTTTTAAAGGATTTTGGGGATTAGAAAAAGGATTTTGTTTCTGCGAATGTGGGCTGGACATATTGTTTATCTATACTTTCCAAAGCAAAATCCTCTTCTTTAATCCGTCTAATCCTTTAAAAATCCCGGTCCACTCTATGAATATACTGATACTTGGCTCCGGGGGACGCGAACACGCCTTTGCGTGGAAACTCCGGCAGAGTCCCTTATGTACTAACTTGTTTGTGGCCCCCGGTAATGCCGGAACAGCTACGATAGCGACTAATCTTCCCATTGGATTTAACGATTTCGAGGCCGTTGTAGCCGCCGTGCGCGATCATCAGATTGACTTAGTGCTGGTTGGACCGGAAGAGCCACTGGTGCGGGGCATCGTGGATTTTCTGCGTCAACAGCCGGATTTAGCGCACTTGCGGATCGTTGGGCCGGACCAAAAAGGGGCGCAGTTAGAAGGCAGCAAGGATTTTTCCAAGCAGTTTATGGCCCGGCATGGTGTCCCAACAGCTAACTATCGGACATTTACGGTTGATACACTAAAAGACGGACTGGCTTATTTAGAGACGCACGCGCTGCCGGTAGTCCTGAAGGCCGATGGACTGGCAGCAGGAAAGGGCGTTATCATTGCCGAAACCGCATCGGAGGCTCAGGCAACACTCCGCAATATGCTCGATGGGCAGTTTGGGGCAGCTGGTAGTCGGGTGGTGGTCGAGCAGTTCTTGCGCGGTATCGAGTTATCCGTTTTCGTGTTGACGGACGGTGTCAATTACAAAATTCTGCCCGAAGCCAAAGATTACAAGCGGATTGGCGAAAACGACACCGGCCCGAACACAGGGGGCATGGGAGCCGTGTCGCCGGTGGTTTTCGCGAATAAAGCCTTTCTGCAAAAAGTAGACGAAAAGGTAGTTAAGCCCACGCTGACCGGGTTACAGCAGGACGGCATACGCTATCAGGGCTTTATTTTCGTTGGATTGATGAATGTGAAAGGTGAGCCGCTGGTGATCGAGTACAACGCCCGCATGGGAGACCCCGAAACCGAAGTAGTGCTGCCCCGTATTCAAACCGATTTTGTTGAGTTGCTGAAAGCCACGGCCGACGGCAATCTGGATACCATTGAGCTACAGATTTCACCGCAAACGGCGGTGACAACGGTGGTCGTATCGGGTGGTTACCCGGACAGGTACGAGACCGGCAAAATGATTACCTCATTGGATAAACTGGAAGATACCGTCACGGCTTTCCACGCGGGTACGTCGGGCAGCAACGGTCACGTGTTGACCAACGGCGGCCGGGTACTTGCGCTCACCGCCCTGACAAATTCGTTGGAAAACGCCGTTCGCCGGTCGCAGGAAGCGGCCCGAACAGTGCAATTCGACGGCAAATACTACCGGAAAGACATCGGGCTTGACCTGATCCGGTATCAGGACTAACTTAGTGGTTAGTAGATGGTTATTAGTGGTTAGTTACCGATTGAGGAACCGAATCGTCGGCCCGGTCCTAACCACCAATCACTACTCACTATCCACTAAACGCACCGGCGGGCAACTGCCATAAACCATAGATAGTATGTCATGCAAATCCTGTACAACCGGCGGGTGCGGCTCCAAAAGCAGCACCGACGACGGCACCACGGTAGCCGGATGCAGCAGCGGAAGCTGTGGCACGGGCGGCTGTAATAAAATGAATTCGTTCGACTGGCTGAGCGACATGGATTTACCCCTCTCACAGCGGTTCGGTGTAGTTGAAGTGAAGTTTAAGGGAGGCCGCAAAGAATTTTACCGCAACGTGCATCAGTTAGAGTTGACCACCGGCGATTACGTGGTGGTCGAAATGCCGACCGGATTTCACCTCGGGTCAGTTTCGATGCAGGGCGAACTGGTGCGGTTGCAACTGAAGCGGAAAAATGTGGTCGTAAATGACGATACCAAAGTTATTCACCGGCTGGCAACACCCAAGGACCTGGAGAAGCACGAACAGGCCGTTGCCCGTGACCTGCCGTCGTTATACCGCGCCCGCGAAATTATCCGCGACCTGAAACTGAACATGAAACTGTCGGACATTGAATACCAGTCCGACAATACGAAAGCCACGTTTTTCTATTCGTCCGAAGAGCGCGTCGACTTTCGGGAGCTGATTAAAATGCTGGCCGGAGAGTTTAAGATTCGGATCGAGATGCGGCAGATTAGTTTGCGGCAGGAGGCCGGGCGGTTGGGCGGCATCGGCTCGTGCGGCCGTGAACTGTGCTGCTCGACGTGGCTGACGGACTTCAAAAACATTACTACCTCGGCGGCACGGTACCAGAACCTGTCGCTGAATCCAGCCAAGCTTTCCGGGCAGTGCGGCCGGTTGAAATGTTGCCTGAACTACGAACTGGAAACGTACATGGACGCCCTGCGCGACATTCCAACGGTGGAAAAAGCACTGGAAACGCAGAAAGGCAAAGCGTACATTCAGAAAACCGACATTTTTCGCCGGATCATGTGGTTTGGCTACGGGGCCGAAAGTACCTGGCACCCGCTGCCAATGGCCCGCGTGGTCGAGATTCTGGAACTGAACAAGCAGGGCATTATTCCCGAATCGTTCGAGGTGCTGACGCCGGTGGGCGAAAAGAAAGAGCCGATGACGGCCGCTACGCTGAACAGTGACCTGGCGCAGTTGGATAAAAAATATGCCATCAAGCCGGGCATCAAGAAGAAAAAGAAAAAATCACGCGGGGGCAAGCCCGGCAATTCGGCCAGTGGCAGTCCCATTCCGGGTGCCCCTTCCATTATTTAATTTCTCCTCCAAACATACCAAACGCCGGTAGCCAACTTATGTGGCTACCGGCGTTTGGTTATTTAGGGCGGGGCAACAAGGCCGCTTTGGTAGTAATAGCAACCATGCCTTCGCGGGCCACCGACCCGTAGCGAACCACGGCCCGTTTACCCGTCATCACCTCGACCGATGATATGGCACTGGCTTTCAATTTCTTTAGCTGGCTCATGGTAGCGGTCTGCCCGTCAATCACATACAAAGGTTTGCCGGGTGCCTTGGCCCGCAGCCACTTCGGGACAATTCGATACACCGCCGGATCGGGTTTAGCTAAGCTGTTTACAGCGGTATCGAGCGGGTAACCGGGCAGAATGACCTGCACCGGCCGACGGTAATCGGGCGTTGGCCGGGTCGTGTCGGGCCGGGCGGTGTGGTCGCTGGCCGCAGCCACTGTCAGGCTGCACAGACTGATTAATCCCGTTACTATAATCGTTTTCATAAGACAGGGCACCATTGGCGCGGTTAAAACACGTATTGGACATAAAAATGGACGGGTTGTTTAATCGGAATCGTTCATTCCGGTGTTTTCTCCGGTGGACGGCTACTTTTGATTCCAGCCGTTGTAGGTGTAGTTTTGCCGAAAGACAACCAGTACGCATGAGAAACAGTTGGTTATTGGGGTTTGTCGTACTGGTCCTGGCGGGCTGTGACTCACAAACGGTTTACAGCGATTATACGGACCTCGACGATGGGAAGTGGGCCATTAAAAACACGCCCTCTTTTACGTTTTCCATCAGCGACCCGGCCATTCCCTACAACGTGTATTATACCCTTCGCAACAGCGTGTCGTACCCGTATTACAACCTGTACCTGACGCGCTACCTGCTGGATTCGGCGGGTCACGAACTGGAATCCCGCTTAGACGAGTTGATTTTGATGGACGCCAAAACCGGCAAACCACTGGGCAACGGCCTGGGCGATCTCTTCGATCACAAAGTAATTATGAAACGCAATTACCGGTTTCCCAAAGCGGGCAACTACACCATCCGCATCCGGCAATACATGCGACAGGACCCGTTGCCCGATGTGCAAAGCATCGGCATCAGCGTCGAAAAAGCCCAATAAACACCAACGAATTAAGCTGTCATGACTAAAACGATGCCCCTGTTTCCGCTGAATATGGTTGTTTACCCCGGCGAAGAGTTGAACCTCCACATTTTCGAGCCTCGTTACCGGCAGTTGGTTAATGAGTGCGTAGACGGCGACGCCCCCTTCGGCATTCCGGCGTTTATCAACGATGCCCTGCCCGGCTACGGTACCGAAATGCAAATCATCACCCTCCACAAACGCTACGACGATGGGCGGATGGATATCAAAACACTGGGATTGGGCATCTTTAATCTGGATTCATTCGAGAATCCGGTGCCGGGTAAACTCTATGCTGGTGGGCAGGTACGCTTGCTTGAACCCGGCGACACCGATGCGCCCCGGCTCGGTACACTGCTCAATCGACTGGAAAAACTCTATGCCCTCCTTCAGACTGACACTGATTTCGACGCGGCTCTACCCAATCTATCGTACCGGGTCGCGCACAAAGTCGGGCTGTCCATCGAGCAGGAATACGAGTTGCTGACCATCGACTCCGAAGCCGACCGACAGGAGTTTTTAATCGGGCATTTGGATAATGTGATTCCGGTAGTGTCGGACATGGAACGGACCAAGGAGCGCATCCGAATGAACGGCCACTTCAAAAATCTTGATCCATTGAATTTCTGACGATACAAAACCACCGCTTACCGGTGGTTTTTTTGTTGTTGATGAACGCTGAAACGGCCTGAGAGCGAACGAAAAACCAACGAACGACGGCGTTAACTACTTCACGAACAGCTAAATTCGTATAGGATGACTGTTAAGTTTGTGTTAACAAATGGGTCATTTCCTAAAAGTCAATAAACACGCCCGTAACTTCGGGTCACTCACCAATAGCGCGAAAACCCAATGAGCGCAGCGAAAGCTTCTCAACCACTACACCGGGTTTTAGTCGTCGATGACGATGCCGACCTCGTTGAAATGCTGGAATATAACCTCCAGAAAGAAGGATACGACGTTCGGACAGCCACCGATGGCCGCAAGGCCCTCGAAATTGCCCGCACCTACCTCCCCGAATTAGTCCTGTTAGACATCATGATGCCGCACTTGGACGGTATCGAAACGGGGCGTCAACTGCGCGACATTGCCGAATTACGGCAAACGTACATCCTCTACCTGACCGCCCGTTCGGAAGAATACTCCGAAGTAGCCGCGTTCGACGTCGGGGCCGACGACTACATTACCAAGCCGATTAAACCCCGCGCCCTGATGAGCCGTATCAACGCGTTTTTCCGGCGCGAAGCCCAAAAAGCCGATCCCGGCGACAAAGTAGAAATCTCCGATCTGCTGATTAACCGCAAGAACTACTCCGTCAATCAGGGTGATAAGTCGGTTATTCTGCCAAAAAAGGAATTTGAACTCCTGTTTTTCCTGGCGCAACACCCCAACAAAGTATTCAGCCGCGAAGAACTGCTCCAGAAAATATGGGGTGCCGACATTTACGTGCTCGAACGGACGGTAGACGTTCACATCCGCAAACTCCGCGAAAAAGTGGGCGAAGGCTACATCCGCACCCTGAAAGGCGTCGGTTATATGTTTGAAGTAGCCTGAATTAAAGAGTGAATGAGTGGATGGGCGAATGAGTGAATGTCCGGAGGTTACGATTCACGCATTCGCCCATTCACTAATTCGCTAATTTTATCCCATGTCCCTCAGTCCCCGTCTGATTTCCCTGCTGCTGGCCATTCTGATTTCGGTGTTGACAGTCGTTTTTCTAACGTTTGTCGATGGCGTTACGGTCAACATGCTGTTTGTAGGGGGCGTATCGTCGTTCATTGTGTCGTTCTTCCTGGTGCTCTACGCCATCGAACTACTGGTTTACCGCGAGGTGAACAAGATGTATCAGACCATCCGCAAGCTCAAAATCCGGGATTTCAACATCAGCCGGAAGG
>JBBQLG010000232.1:0-6296 GCA_038327655.1 Cytophagales bacterium | reverse complement strand
GACTGCTCCGGCGGCTTCAGTATATCGATCCTTTAAAAAGGGAAGGTTGAACATCAAGGCTGGGTACGAATACGCACCTGCCTTGAAATGGTGTGGATAGAAGCGGAAAGCCGCTCCGACATTCGGAGCGGCTTTTTTGTGTTCATGCTTTTTTAATACCGCTTACGAAAGATTTTAGTCTCCCACTCGTTTAGTATATAATTCCAGTAGGCAATTTTAATTAGCTTCATCCTCCGTTCGTCAACTGGCCTCATGCAGTCGTCGTCGTACGCCTAAACCTTGCTTCTATGTTGATGTCACTGCTCTCGCTGCGAACGATACTGGCAGGCGGTCTGCTGCTGGTGACGGCCTTTTCACCCGTCGGTGCCCTACCGGTGCGCGTACAGAAACGGTCGGCTTACCGGACCGCCAACGTGGATTCGCCCGTTAATCCGAAAAGTGACCGCATTCTGGGTCACTGGTACTTCCCCAAGCGCGAATCCAATATTGAAATCTACCGGGAGAATGGTCATTACTTTGCCAAAATACTGGCGGTGAGTGAGGCTACTGCCGCCAGGTTTGGTGCCATGGACAATAAACTCCTGCTTACCAATCTGAGTTTCGCCAAAAACGAATGGTCCGGCGGGCAGTTGATTCATCCGCAAACCGGTAATCGTTTCGATGTCTTCCTGACTCTCTCCGACGATAACACCTTGGTGATTACTGCCTACAAAGGCTGTCGTTTGTTCAATAAGGCCTATATCCTCACCCGAATTTAGGAATGTGCCGATCCGTTGCGGTTTAACGCTCTTTTAACGTTGTTTTTAGTCAGCTTTAATACCTGAGGGTGATCTTCGTTGACTTAATCAGGTGCTTACAAGCCCGTTGACCCACTCATGAAGGTGATTACTGAGGCTACAGTGCCCAGGCATTACAGGCCCGTTTTTAGTTTCCACATCCTGTACACGATAAGTTGAACCCATAAGATTTTTAAAAGACATGGTAACCGAGTATGTTGCAGTTATGAAAATTCTGGTGGTAGAAGACGAGCCAAAATTGGCTTCGTTCGTGAAGAAGGGACTGGAAGAGCAATCGTGCGAAGTCGACGTGGCATTTGACGGTCAGATTGGCCGCACCCTCGCCCTAAGCAACAACTACGACGTAATTGTGCTGGACATTAACCTGCCCCGCATCAACGGGCTGGATCTGGCCCAGGCCCTCCGCTACGAACAGATCAAAACCCCGATTCTGATGCTGACGGCGATGGGATCGGTCGATGATAAGCTGGCTGGTTTTGAGGCCGGAGCGGACGACTACCTCGTAAAACCGTTTGAGTTCCGCGAACTGATGGCGCGGCTGCGGGCACTTTACAAACGTGGCAGCGACACCTCAGCGCAGGTAAGCACCCTGAAAGTGGCCGATCTGGAACTGGACCTGAACGAGAAAGTAGCCCGCCGGGGTGACAAACGCGTTGAACTCACCGCCAAGGAGTTTGGTCTGCTGGAATACCTCATGCGCAACCGCGGCCGGGTTGTTTCGCGGGTGGACATTGCCGAAAAAGTATGGGACATCCATTTCGATACCGGCACCAACGTGATTGACGTGTACGTAAATTTTCTCCGCAAGAAGATTGATAAGGACTTCCCCACCAAACTCATTCACACCGTAATTGGTATGGGCTATATGCTGAAGGATGAGTAAGCGTTAAGTTTGTCCCATGAACATTCGCGCCCGACTGACCCTGTTGTTTTCGCTGCTGGTAGCGTCCATCATGCTGCTGTTTACCATCGCGATTTACTACCTCTACAACCAGTTCAGAGAGGCCGAATTTTACCAGCGGCTCAACGAAAAGGCACTCACAACAGTCCGCCTGCGCGAAGATGTAGGCGACGTTCCCAAGGCCGATTTACCCATTATGGTGGGCGAACAGGTCACGGTTTATAATGTCAGTGAGCAGATTATCTACAAAACCGGCCAAACCGTTTTCCCGGTCTCCAGCGAATTCCTGAACCAGTTACGCAGCGGCAAGTCGATCAACATACGTCGGGGCGACATCGAAGCCATTGGCATACCCTTGCGAAGCAAAGACCACCAGACCTTGCTGGTGGTGGTATCGGCCATTGACCGGTACGGGTTCAGCAAATTGGACGGTCTGCGCGAAATTCTGGCCTTCGGCTGGTTGTTCAGTCTGGTCATTGTGGGCATTGCCGGCTGGCTGTTTGCCTCTGATGCCCTCCGCCCTGTTGCCGAAATCACGGAACAGGTCAACTCCATATCAGCGACCAATATTCACGCCCGTTTGCGGGTAGGGCGTCAGCACGACGAGCTCGCGCAGTTGGCCAGTACGTTCAACAACATGCTGGCCCGGCTCGAAGAAGCGTTTGTAGCCCAGCGCAGTTTTGTATCCCATGCCTCCCACGAGTTACGCACCCCACTGGCCGTAATGATGGGTCAACTGGAAGTAGCCCTGATGCAGGCCCGCACCCCGGAGGTGTACGAAACAACGCTGGAAACAGTGCTTGGTGAAGTACGACGCATGATTAGCCTGAGCAATGGTTTGCTCGACCTCGCCCGCGCCAACTCCGATGCTGCTACCCTCTCCTACCGGCCCGTCCGTATTGATGAATTGCTCTGGCAGGCCCGGACCAACTTAGTGCGGAAAAATCCGGAATACCAGATCGACATTGACTTCGAAAATCTCCCCGACCAGGAAGACGACCTGACGCTACTCGCCGATGAATCGCTGCTGCGGACGGCATTCCAGAACCTGATGGAGAACGGCTGCAAATATTCGGCCGATGGCAGCATGATGGTTCGCATCTCCTTTGCTTCCGAACAGGATACCCCCAGCGAGGTACGCCTGCTTTTCGCCGACAACGGTTCGGGTATTCCGGCGATTGACTTACCCCATATTTTCGAGCCGTTTTACCGCTCCGAGAACACCGCCGGTGTCCGCGGGCACGGTATCGGACTGGCCCTGACCTACCGGATTATCCAGCTATACCGGGGTCGGCTGCACATCGAATCGCAGGAAGGCAAAGGCACCACCGTGTTTGTAACCTTTCCCCTCCGCGCCGGTGTTGGCTACGAGCAGCCGCTGCTGGCCAACTACACGGTCGGCGACCGGATCTGACCCGTTTCCCCACTCCCCCAACAGTGTCAGCCGGGTTCATTGTCAACATCAGTGTCACGATTAGTTTTAATCGCTGCACAGTTGCGTAGTCCGCCCCAAAAAGACATGGCTGATCTGCCCAAACTGCTTTCTTTCCAGCACTGTAGTTACTGAATCCGGCAACCACACAGGTATGAATATATGCCGCATTATCAAGCAATTACCGTTCGATAAGAGCTACCCTCATAATCTTCACAGTTAGTCCTACTATTGTCCGGCAGCCGAGCAAGATTCGCTTTGTTATTACAACTGATTCTGAAGAAGAACACAGGGTCGGTGCTGCCTGACTGGTCCAATTCGTCGTTTCCACTCCCTGTTTCAGGGTAGCGGTTTAGCGTACTGCCTTACAAAACGCCTTTATTGCCCTCAGAAAAGGGGTTAGGCTACTGTCGTTCTGCTGCGTTTACTTGGTATTTCTACAATCGTGTCGTTCGTTTCCCCTTATCCGCTATCGTATGATTTATTCACTACAGACATCAACTGCCGACGTATCCAGAAACATTTTTTTTCGGCGTCAGCCAGCCGCTGGCAGTTACTCGTTTTGCTGCTCACAGGATTCAGCAGCCTGAGCTGGGGGCAGTGCTTCACCCCGACAACGGTCTCCCTGGGCTATATAACAGCACCCGTCAGCAATAGCCCAGCGACACAGGCTGTCGGCGATTTCAATGGGGATGGTAAACCCGACATAGCACTCCTTAATTTTTCAAGCAATAACGTTGGCATCCTGCTGAACACGGGTAGTGGCACGTTTGGCCCGATCACGAACTACCCGGCCGGTTCACAACCCCGCGGGGTAGCGGTGGGCGACTTCAATAGTGATGGTAAACCCGATGTAGCCGTAGCTAATACAGGTTCCGGCAACGTTTCCGTATTACTAAATGCAGGTGGTGGCAGTTTTGGGGGAGCAACAAACTTTGCGGTGGGCACAACGCCTAATTCGATAGCCGTAGGCGACTTCAACAGCGATGGCAAGCCCGACCTGGTTACATCAAACTATACTGATAAGACGGTCTCGGTGTTGCTGAATGCAGGCGGGGGTGGGTTTAGCGGGGCAGCCAATTTTCCCACAGGGGAAAGTCCGAGTAAAGTAGTAGTAAGTGACTTCAACAGCGATGGCAAACTCGACCTGGCCATATTAAGTAACTTTTCCTTCAGTAGCTTCGTCTCTATATTACTGGGTAATGGCACTGGCGGGTTTGGCACGTCTACCTCCGTAAACGGTGGTGCTGTTTACGTTGATATCGCAACAGGCGACTTCAACGGCGACGGCAAACCCGATCTGGCCGTCGCCAGCCAGATGTCAAACAACGTCTCGATCCTGCTGGGCAATGGCAATGGCGGATTTGGCATGGCACCCAATGTAGCCGTAAGCAGTCCAGCCTATGGCATAGCCGTGGGCGACTTCAATGGGGATGGCAAGAGCGATCTGGCAGCAACCAACGGGAGTGCTAATAAAGTTTCTGTATTTCTGAGCAACGGTGATGGAAGCTTTGGGACAAAAACCGACTTTGCTGTTGGAGCTTCACCCGGTGCGGTAACGACGGGTGACTTCAACAGCGATGGCAAACTCGATCTGTCGGTATCGAACGGGAACGATGCCACCCTCTCGATCCTGCTGGGCAAGGGCGATGGAAATTTTGGGGTACTTGCAGACAATCCCCGCTTTGTGGCCGTGGGCGACTTCAACGGCGATGGCCGACCCGATCTGGCCGTAGCCAATCGGACATCAAACAACGTCTCGATCCTGCTGGCCAACGGCAGCGGGGGCTTTGGCGTAGCCACTAACGTTGCCGTGGGCACGGGACCCCGCTCGGTAGCCGTAGCCGACTTCAACGGCGATGGCCGTCTTGATCTGGCTGTGGGTAATTACGACGATAACACCGTCTCGATGCTGCTGGGCAATGGCAGTGGCGGCTTTGGCATGGCGCCCAATATACCTACCGAAACAGGACCGCAGTCACTGGCCGTGGCTGACTTTGACAAAGATGGCAAGCCTGACCTGGCCATCGCCAACTACGGTGCGAGTAAAGTTCAGATCGTGTATGGCGATGGACACGGAGGGTACAAATTTATTCTTCCAACCACTGTCGGCACAAATCCCGCTTACGTGGCAATCGGTAATTTCGATGGCGACACTTCCCCCGACCTGGCCATCGCCAACTACGGTTGTGATAATGTTACCATCATTTTGGGCGCTGGCGGATCCAGCACAATTGCCGTTGGTTCCGGCCCCTACTCCGTAGTCGTGAGTGATTTCAACGGCGATGGTAAAGCCGATCTGGCCACTGCCAATCGAAACACCGGCAACATTTCGGTGCTGCTGGGGAACGGGAACGGAACGTTTGGAGCCGCGACCAATTTTGGTGCCCATTCGGATCCGTTAGCCCTGGTAGTGGGCGACTTCAACGCCGATGGTAAAGCCGACCTGGCCGCCGTGAACGCTACCTCCAATGACGTTTCTGTACTGCTGGGCAATGGTGTGGGCAGTTTTGGAGCCGCTACCAACTTCGGCGTTGGCAATACTCCCTTCTCCGTGGCAGTGAGCGATTTCAACGGGGATGGCAAGCCAGACCTGGCGGTAGCAAACATCTCTTCTAACAATCTCTCGGTTCTCTACAACTGCGCTGGCCCGGCCAACACCGCGCCCACTGTGGCCAATGCCATTCCCAACCAGACCGGAACCGTGGGGCAGGCCTTTAGCTACCTGATTCCGGCCAACACCTTCGCCGATGCCGAAACGCCGGGTTCATTGGTCCTCTCGGCCACGGGCTTACCCGCCGGACTCAGCCTGTCGGGCACAACCATCAGCGGCACCCCTTCCGCGTCGGGCGTATCAACGGTCACCATCAAGGCCACCGATCCAGGCAGTCTGTTCGTCAATACCAACTTTACCATTACCATTAACCCGGCGGGCACTCCGCCCCCTCCGCCGGGTAGCCTGACCATTACCTCCTTCACTTGCTATAGCACCGGTGCAGCACTGACCAGCGTAAATTTTGTGATTGGCTACAGTGGTGGCACCTTCACCCCGGCCCTGCCCGACCTGTTCATCAACGGCCTCACCATCACCGGGCAACTCGGCGTGCAGTACGGCCTGAGCTTCGACCAGAACCAGTTCGAGCTACCCATCGCCGATCAGGCCTCC
>JBBQLG010000231.1:0-6357 GCA_038327655.1 Cytophagales bacterium | reverse complement strand
CAAGCAGGTGGCCAGGGCGACGAAAGCCTACATCGGTCATGGTTATTCGGCGCATTCGCTCCGCGCCTCATTCGTCACCATCGCCAAAGTCAATGGAGCCGACGACTCGCAAATTATGCAGCAGACCAAGCACCGCACCCGTACGATGATTGATCGCTATACGCGGGTGCAACAAATAGTCAAGCACAACGCGGCGATGAAACTAGGTTTGTGAGCTAATTGGATCTATTCGATAGGGGTACCCTATGTTCGGCCAGAAGGCGATACTACTGATTCATTTACACTAGAATAGATGAACGAGATTCAGCACTAGAAGCAGCACTATTAATAGTGCTTATTTTAGTGCTGCTTCTAGTGCTGAATCTCGTTCTAGTTTCTCGAGTATTGCTTCCACAATCCAGTCATGGAGTGATACCCCCAATTTAGGGCTGCCTAATTTTCGTGGTCGTGATGCTCGTAGTCCGTCAATCTGCTGTATGATTCCCTTTGTTAGACGCGTATTTATATGCTTGGCTGTGTCATTGCTCTCCGTATCATCTGAAGTAGGCTTTCCACCCTTATTGATGACCGCTTCAATCTCAGTTTCTGTGAGGGCTTTACGCTTTACTGGTGCTAATGAGACTGCCATGAGTGATCTGGTTAAATAATGTATCTATCTCAGCTACTGCTTTTTTGTCTGGAACTTCCATCTCGAAGACCACTAGACCTTTTGCACCTGCATTGGGGTAAGCTTTCCGGTTCTTGATGGCATGAGGGACAAAGCCAAGTTCTTCCATACTAGCCAGAGCTACGGCCGTTTCGCGGTTGTCACTGGAGGTTATATCGGCTCGATTTAAAAATGAATACACGACGAGTGGTTGCATACGACTGGCTTGGATCTCACCCAGCATTTCCGTCAGTTTAGTCAATGTCCACACGTCATGGCTACGAGGCTGTATTGGAATCAGCGCTATATCAGCCACAATAAGGGCCGCGCGTTGTGAGGTAGTATCTCGTCCACCAGTATCAATCACGATGTGGTCATACTTCGATTTCATAGTTTCAACCTGCTTGCGCAGGTTTGCCCCTATCAGTTGAACAAGCGTGTAACCTACATGGCCATCGAGGGTATGTTCTCGCCAAGAAGTAAAATCGGATGCAGTGCCCTGCTCGTCAGCGTCCACGAACAGGACATCAGCCCCGTCCTTGGCCAGCCAGACTGTAAGGTGTTCACTTATCGTGCTGCGGCCACTACCCCCCTTTATACCTGAAAGCACATAGATCATTCCAGTGTTGCTTTATACACTGCAAGTAGTGCTGAAATTTGCATCAAAACAAGTACTAAATATAGTACTTGTTTATGCACTAGATATAGCACTAAATCTAGTGCTATATCTAGTGCATAAATTGCTTTGTTAGAACAGATAATTGTATCGTAACAAACCAGTCGAAGATCGCAGTCCAAAACGAGTTACCCTCAATTTCTATATCGTTCAACCGCTGTAGCTATACATGGTCTTAGCGACGGCCCAAGGGA
This sequence comes from Cytophagales bacterium, assembly GCA_038327655.1. Classification (GTDB taxonomy): domain Bacteria; phylum Bacteroidota; class Bacteroidia; order Cytophagales; family Spirosomataceae; genus JBBQLG01. Next base: position 4,841 of record JBBQLG010000231.1, on the reverse strand, counting down.
GTGGTCTACTCAAACGGGTATAAATTCACTGTAGGGCTGGTCGAGTACGTACCTCGGCATCAATGAAGTAGGTCCGCCCAACCCCTGTTGTCCTGAAACAATCACCAATCGAAAAAGCCGCACCAGTTGAACCTGGGCGCGCCTTTTTAGTGGCTGGTAGTGTCCTAGTGAAATCACCAGTTAACGGCCAAACTTGCCTATCGCTCAACTGACAGCCACCATTTAGCGCACCCTCTTCTACAGGTTCGTTGTCTTGTAACGCCGACCCAGACCGATCCGAACAGCCGCATACCAGCCCGACAAATTGAGGGTTGACTGATCATCGCCTACACTGGTGTGGTTCCCAAACCGGATGTCGGCAGCCAGTCGATAGCCCAGATCAAAGCCGACCACCAGCGAGCGTTCTTGGGTTTCAGTGCTACACTCGGTTTGCTTAGTGGTGGATTTGTAGGCAAACCGGTACTGCCCCATTAGCCCCAGGTCACTGGCCAGACTACCTGCGGTGAGAGTAGCTTTCGCCTGAGCGGACGGGTCTACCAAAATAGTAGCCAGTGAGGCTTGCGGATTGTTGTTTTTCGAGACGGTCAGGCTGAAAAAGGTGGGCGACAGCATCAGCTTGGGCATCAGCGTAAATTTCTCCCGATTGATGATTCGGTAACCGGCACCCAGGCCAATTTGCGAAAAATAGCCTTTGGCGGTGTTGGTGCCATTGCTAGTGGTAAGATCGCTGGAAGGAGCCACGGCGAAGTCGAATTGTGACAAAATCGTCAGCCTGGATCGGGATGAATTCATCTGCGACTGAAAGCCAATCACGGTAAACTGATTGGACATGGGGGCGTAACCGGCCTGTTGCAGGCTCTGGTTCAAACTCCACAACGAAACGCCCTGTTTGCCAATGCGGTAGGTGCTGACCATGTCAGCGATTCGGGGCTTCGCGGCAGGACTTATCGAGTTGGTCAGGTTTTGGGCCTGTGTTCCACCTGCGAGCAGGAAGAACGCCAGCATGGTCTGGGTAGTTAGTTTTTTCATATTTATTGAGTGTCTTGCGACATAGACTTGAATGTCCCCCTTTTTAATCCTGCACACAATTGGTTAATAGAAAAATAATGCTCTAGAAGATACGGAATCAGTTTGGTGATTAGGAGGTTACGGCCACAGCCGGTCGGTTCGTTCCTGCTCTTCATTGATTAATACGGAAGATTCTAGTATTTTTTTGCTCAATTATCCGTCGCCGGAAGTGTAGGACGATAGCTGCCAGCCTAGCCTCTCGGCGGCGTTGTGTTGGTTGATGGAGTCGAACTGGGCAGAAGGGCATCGAAGGTTTTTCAGGGGTAAGTTCAGCAATCGGGCTGGATAAATCGTCGGTGGGCCGGGGATCAGAATTCGATGTGCGTCCGCACGGCCAGAAAAACAACGGGTCCCCGGTCGGCATTGTAGCCTGGGTTCTGAACCACCTGCCCGTCGAGCGTCAGCCACAGGGTTCGGGCGATGCGGGCTTTGTAGAACAACTCTGCGATCTGTTCGCTGCCATAGTGGGACAGGCGGCCATCGCCGAGCAAAAATCCGCTGCCGCCCGCGTTCAGAAAAGCCGCATGGTCAGCCGACAGCTCGTTGCTCACCAGGGCCAGCCCCACCGCGTCGTTGGGCCGGTGCCAGCGGTGCCCCCCCAGATTGGCTCCCACCGTGTAGCTGCGGTCGATCTCGGTAAAGGCCCAGGTTGCTGTGCGACCATCGTTCCAGCTTATCCGGGTAAACAGCCCGCCCGTGCGGCCAACGGGCTGCTCGATATTCAGCCCGAAGCCGTATTTGACCCCGCCATAGGTGGTGCCGGTCAGGATATAGTCAGGATTGGTTGGGTAGGTACCGGTCTGTAGCTTCCGGGTAGCCTCCTGAAAAGCCGGGGCTTTGGTTGTGTTCCGAAAGGCCAGCAGGTGCAGGGTGCCGGGCCGGGCCAGCCACCGGAGTTGCCGCTCTACCTCCATCACCAACGCTCCCGACCGGCGAATGTTCCAGTCCAGCACGTTGCCGTTGGCCGTTGTCGGCATCAGACAGCCCGCCACCCGCAGGGCATACTTCGGGCGGATATACTCGGCGGCAATGCCCCAGGTGTACCCCCGGGTGTTGGCCGGATAGTCCCAGGCCCCCATGCTCATCAGCGACCAGTTCATGAAGTGAATCCGGGCATCATGGGCAAAGGCATTATTGTCGAACATATCGGCAATGGAAAATTTGCCGATGGTGAACACCACCCGCGAAGCCGGCAACCGCTGCTTGATCTGGTTGGCTTCCGACGGCACTTCCTCCACCCCATCTTCCGACAGGGGGATGATCTGCTCGACGTAGAGCCGGGCCACATACAGCGCGGGCGCGGCACTGCCAATCCGAAACGTCTCGCCGTTGGGAAACCCGGCTACGCCGACTGCCGGACTGTATAGCGTTTCATCGTAGGGGGACTGGCTGTTACGGTGGCCCACTCCTCGCCCCCCGGCTATCTCCGGGTTGAGGTAGAGGGCCGCGCCTTTCCAAAGCCGCCGACCCAGAAATAGCGTTGTCGTCACCGAGAGGGCGGTATCGGCCCGGTTGCTGAGGGTGTTTCGCCCGTCGTAGCCAGCCCCGTTGAAAGGGGCGTGGCCCTGCACCACGATGGTCGATTGAAAATGCAGACTCCAGGTCTGGATCGAGTCTAAATAGTTGTTGTTATTGTCCCGCTGGGCCAAGGCCGTCTGTGGCCAGCCCCCAACGAGCAGCAGGTAACCCACCCTGATTGTTATGAAGCTACGTTTATCCATGACGAAAAGGGAGCCAGTTGTGCCAGCCGCCCCGTTTTGCAGGTGGAACACAGCCCCCTGTTACCCAACCAATTTATCGACTGTCCGGCGCATTTTAGGCTGCGGAATGGTTCTGGCGGAAGCTGATATAAATAATCGGTAGTCCTAAACTTGTAAAGACAGGTTGTGATGAGTCACCAAAAATTTGATTGCATTAACATAGGGCAATTGCACGAAAGTGTGAGTTAGCATTTTTGACCAAATCTTCCTGCCCGATAGCTTATTTTGATCAAATACTATAAAAGCAGCCGTGGCGTATTGAACGGCGATACACTGGTAGTAACCAGGGGCGAGAAGGCTGGGTTCTTCTCGGCAAGTAGCGCATTGCGGTCCGGAAGCCATAAGGATGACATTCCCCTATACTCATTCAGCGGCTCAGCCCAAAGGGTGCGTTGTACCTAAGCCAGCACCCGTAGTTCCTGAACTTGCTGGTTCAGCTCCGCTTGTTCCTGCGCCTGCTGCCGACGCAGCAACGCCCGGCGGTCTTCCTGCGTGTGTTTAAGGGCAAGGATGGCCCCCACGTACGCCTGCAGCCTGATCGCTCGTTGGGCTTCATCGTCCAAGTAGGCATAACTACGCACGGAGGCCTGGTGGAGTGCCCGGCGCTCCTGCGTTTCCCGAATACGGAGCATCTCCCATTGCTGTCGATGTTTTTGGCTCTGGGCTCGATAGTGTCGGTTCCAGTGGGTTCGTTTCATGCCGGTGCAAGTTACGAACGCGCCAGATGGCGCTCCAATTGCTTCATGGCGCGTGGCCATGCTGGCACCAGACAGGCAGGGAGTACGGTGGTAGGCCAACCTCAATCCAGCAAATAAAGCAGGCATAGGTTCATTGGCGGCTGGCAGGAGCGGATAAATCGTTAAGATAGCGGCGCGAGTGTACCGGCAAACAGGTGCCGGTCATGGGCCTGGGGGCTACCCACCACGTAAAACTTGACCGACCAGCTACCATCGCTGGCCAGACCCAGGGGGGTATCGCCCGCCGCTGCCCGGAAGGCCCGGAAGTGATACTGCTCGAAGAGCCGCATGAAATCCGTGGCGTAAATATCGATCACCCCCGAATGGCCGCTGATAACCAGGCTATTCTCATCGTTGACGGCCGTCGAATTGTGGGAGAAGTTCGCCGACCCCGTCACCAGCAGAGGCATCTGACCGAAGGGGTCGGCCAGAATCACCTTGGCGTGGATGTGAATGCCCGCGTGGTGAAAGCGCTCCCGGTCAGCCAGCAGCCGCTGCTGGAAATCGTGCAGCGTCGATGCCAGCGTGGTGGCCACCGCCAGCGCGTTGGCCGGGTCATGCTGAATGACGACCACCTCTTCGCCTTTACCCAGTGAACCGAGTTTATCCAGCAGCAGCAGGCGCACCGTATCGGTACTGGGTTTGGTGAGTGCCGAGAGAATTACCGGCGAGAGGGCAAAGGGAGCCGAGACCAGTAAACAGCGGGCCGTGGCGCAAATCCGGGCGTAATACTGAAGCGTGGCCTCGTCACCCTGGGGGGAGAAAATGGGCGTAATCGAGGGGGAGATCGGTAGCGACGCGGGAATCGGGGTCAGGCTCGGCAGCGCCTGTTTCAGCGCTGCCGGTGGGGCATCAGTAGCCAACAGCTCAAACAGGGCTTCGTAGGTTTGGGCTACGAGCGAATCGTAGATGCCATGCCCCACGTTGAGCTGCCCGTAGAGCCCGCCATCGGTCCAGTTGGTCGAGCCCGTCCAGACGGCCTGCGGCATCCAGGCACCCGTACCGCTTTTTTTAAGCAGCACCACAAACTTGTCGTGCATGATGGCCTCCTGAGGATTCGCCTGACGGGCCGTCAGGGTTAGGTTCGCCGTACCTGCCAGGCCCGCCGCCGTAATAGCCGCCTCGTTGTGGGCCCTGGTTTGGTCGCTGCTGGCACCCACACCCGTTTTTTGGCGGGCGTGGTAAACGATATGCACCGATGCACCGCCTACGGCCACCGTTTTCAGGGCCGCCAGCAGGCTGGGTTTCTGGAATTCGTAGACCGCCGCATGGAGGG
>JBBQLG010000230.1:0-6399 GCA_038327655.1 Cytophagales bacterium | reverse complement strand
AATAGTCGCCGTGCTGAATGGCCACCACATTGTTGCTGCCCTGCATGTACTGCACATCGCGGACAATCCCATCATACACGGCCCGCACCGGCTCACCGGCATTGGTCTGAATGTCGATGCCGGGATTGGATATTTTCAGGCCTTTCAATACCGGGTGCGGGTGAATGCCAAACTGTTCGGAGATAAACCCGTGCTGCACCGGCCAGGGCAACCGCGACCGCGACGCCGTAAACGATGAGGCTAAGGCTTCTTCGGCATCGCTAAGGTTATTGTTGTTACGGGCATCGGCCCGGACGGGTTCGGGTTTTTCCGGTTCGGGCGCGGGTACAACCGGGGGCGGAGCGGGCTTACCGGCTTTCTCGGCGGCAGCCGCTGCGGCAGCCGTGGCAGCAACGGCTTCGAGCCGACGTTTTTCGGCGGCTGCTTTCCGGTCGGCTTCGAGTTTTGCCAGCCGGATGCGTTCCGCCCGTTCACGAGCGGCCCGCTCGCGGGCTTCGCGCTCGATCAGCCGGGTAATCATCGACTCTAAGCGGGCGATGGACCGGCGGCTTTCGGCCAGTTCGGTGCGCAGTTCGGTTTCTTTCTGCCCCAACTCCTGCACGACTTTGCTCTGATCTTCCTGAAGGTTTTCTAATTTTTTACTTTCGTTCACCTTCGCCGTCAGCGTGTTTTGTTCCTGTCGGCGTTTGCGTTCGGTAGCGGTGCGTTTCTCAACGAGCTGGATTTGTACGGCTTCAATCTGCTTTTTCTGGCTCTGCCGGGCGTCGGAATATTGTTTCAGGTAGCGGTAGCGGGCCACCAACTGATTGAAATTATTGGCTGCGAATAAAAAACCGAGCGGGCTGACCTGCTGCCGACGCCGGTCGGCCATATAAACCATGTTGGCGTATTCGGCCTTTAATTTCTGTAAATCGGTGGTGAGCTGCTGACTGGTTTTGCGAAGCTGACCCACTTCGGACTCGATCAGTTTGATGTCTTCGGAGAGCAGGTTAATCTGTTTGGACTGCGTTTGGATCTGCTGATTCAGGGCTTTCAGTTGACCCAGGCTCACCTGTTTTTGCGATGCAGTTTCGCGCAGGATGTCCCGCAACTGGCTCATCTTCTCTAAGTTCTGCCGTTTTTCGCGTTCCAGTGCCTGACGGCTCCGTACCGATTGCGCCCGTGCTGGTAGCCAAAGTCCGCCCAGTAAGCCAACTATCAGCAGAACGTAACGCAGGTGTTGAACAGGTAAACGGGTCCAGGGGTGATGCATAAGAGCAAACTTACTGAAAGAAACAGGCCAATTCACGGCCGTCGCTGGTATTTCGCGGGAATGGAGAACGGGAACCCCGGTGACTTATCGACTAACTCGACCTTGCTGTGCTGAATTTTTAACAGTGTTTGGTAAAACTGGCCGTCGTCTTTCGACTTGTAATCGAGCGTGACTAAGCTGGTGTACGGGAATAGAAAGCTGTTCAGCATCGTAAAATCTTCGTAGTCGAGCCGGAGCGTATTCTTGGTCGGTTGCTCGGTGAGCATCAGTTTTTTTAGTTTCCGGTCTTCTTCGCCAATGTAATTTTCGACCAGTACTTTACCCTCACTCTGGCGCAGCAGCAGGTAATCGCGCTCGTTTTTGATCTTCTGCGCCGGGCGTTTTGGCAGGGGCAGGTTACCGACGATGAGCGACTGCAACAGGTCGAAGTTCATGTCGAAGTTGAACTGCTTGCTGAGCGTTGGAAAATCATAGACGGAGTACTCTTTCTGAAATGTGTTCAGGATCACGATAGAATCGCGGGTGATTAGAGCACGCACGGCTTCGATACCGATTTTACGTACCGACAGCCAGATCAGACTGTCTTTCCGTACGCGCAGAAAAACGGTCGCATTCTCGATATCCTGATCCTTACTCTTGAACGACAACTTCGATTTAGCGGTCAGGTAAGCAAAGTCGATCTCGGCTACGTTGGTGCGGGCTTCTTCGATGCCGGGCCGCACCACAACCGGTCGCGTTGGATTAATGGCTGACTGTGCCGTGTCGGTTATCGTGGTCGATTTAGTCAGCGTGGTATCACTGACTGGGTGTACTGTGCCGTGTGACATCCGGTGTCGGTGGCAACTGGCGAAGGAAAGAAGCAGGACAAATGGTAGAGAAAGGAGAACGTATTTATTCATGTAGGTTTCCGGTCGTAATCTTTTTATCCAGCGCGTCGCTGGTATCGCCCTTGGCTTTGGCCCGTTTCCATTGCTCAACGGCTTTTTCGCGGTCGCCGGTCTGGAAAAGAACGTCGCCATAGTGTTCGATGATGGTGCCACTTACAGTGTTGGGGTCGGTGGCCACGGCTTTTTCCAGAAACTGACGGGCTTTAACGTAGTCTTTCCGGATATAAAGCACCCAGGCGTGGGTATCCAGAAAGGTCGGGTTGGTGGGATTTCGTTCCACTAATTTGGTAGACAACTGCAAGGCCCGGTCGAGTTTCTCGTTGCGCAATGACAGAAAATAGCTGTAATTGTTCATCACCAGATCGTTGAGCGGGTCTTGCTTCAGGGCCAGTTCGTAAGCCTCATCTGATTTGGCGTTGTCGCCGAGGGCGTTGTAAGCATCACCCAACTGCGCATTGATGGCTGTAGTCAGTTCAGCGTCTTTCCCAGACAGTTTGCGGCTTTCTTCAAGCGCATCGACGGCGGGCTGATAACTCTTCCTGGCCAGATTGGCGATGCCGTTGGAATACCAGAACAGCCCCTGCGTCGGAAATACTTCCAAGGCTTTTTCGGAGTGGGTTAGCAGGCTGTCCATCTGGTTCAGGTCGCTGTCGATCTGTAAGATGGCTCCCCAGACTTCGTACACCGATGGATCGGCTTTGGCGGCCTGCAGGTAGGCGGTCCGTGCTTCGGCTTTCTGATTTTGCTGTAGCAGCAGGTCGGCCAGCATCACCTGCGCTTTTGGCTCATTGGGTGCGTTTTTGCCCAATTCGCGGGCCAGCCGCAGTGCATCCTGTTTAGCGGCTACGTTGTCGCCCGCCACGTTGACGTAGCTGGCCAGGACCCGCGCCTTGCTGCCCGCGTCGAGGTTGGGGTTGGCAAAGACGTAGGTTAATTCCTGACTGCATTTTTGCAGATTACCCTGTTTCTGGTAAATGTCGGCCAGCATGATATGGGCCTGCGCATTATCGGGATTGATTTTCAGCGCTTTTTCCAGCCAGCCGATGGCCTGTGGCGGTCGGTCGTTGGCGATTAATAATTCGGCGCCTTCGATCAGGTAATCATCATCGCCCGGCTCGGTGGCAATCAGCTTTTCGGCTTCGGCGACGGCTAAGTCTATTTTGTTCTGCTTGAGGTAAATGCGCTGTTTCTGCCGGGTAATTTCTTCGTTCATGCCCATCGCTTTTTCCACCTTGTCGTAGGTTTCCAGGGCTTTGTCGGGCTTATCGTCGAAGAGATAGATCGCGGCCAGTTCAACGCCGTATTCGGCATTATCCGCGCCGGTTTTCAGGATATTCTCGTAGATGGTTTCGGCTTCGGCGTAGCGTTTCTGCTTTACGTACAACTCGGCCAACTGCAATCCGTAAAACTTGTTGGTCTTATCGAGCTGATACGCTTTGGTGGCAAAGGGGAGGGCTTCGGTGGTTTTGCCCGACTTCATCAGTGCCGATGCGATGGCGTACTGAGTAGCGGCATTGGTGGGGTCTTTCTGGAGTAACTTCTCGAACTGCGCCAGGGCTTTTGTCGGCTCGTCGGTCATGATGTAGCGCATCCCGTCGGTGAACAACGCTTCCTGCTCCGACTTCGCTACGGTGGTTTCGCCCGGCATGGCCAGTATGCTTCCGGTCGCCAGCGTTGTGCTTTTTGGACCGCTTTTCCGTTGCGCCCATGCCGGTTCGATTCCGGTCAGGAGCAGGCAGCCAACGATCAGCAGCACCGGTCTGCGGTACCTTTTCTTATATCTATTCACCATGCTCAGCCGATTCATTTCGTTGATTGTCAAACGCAAAAACAAGCGCAGCTATTGCCGATGAATCGTTACCAGATCGTCGGCAATACACAAATATAGCCAAAACACCTTGATTCGCCCGGCTGATTATCAGGCCGAAACGGCATCGTAAATCTGAACGCGTTCCCACAGGTGCCCACACTCGGCCACAAATTCCTGATGTACGGGATGGTCCTGGTAGGCGTCATGCGCGGCTTTATCGGCGAAGACAAATGTTAGCGAGAAATCGTACGAATGGTCGATCACCGGTCGGCGGGTATCGGCGGGCTTACCGATGTAAACAGCCTGCATGGCGTTGATGCTTCGGAGCGATTCCAGCCCGGCGTGGAGATCGTTGCGGTCGTCGGTATTTTCAGGATGTCTGAGCCAGAAAAAAACAGTGTGTACGAACATAAAGGGTTTGTGGTTAATGGGTTTGTGGTTGCCTGTCGGCCGCTGCCGTGAGGTTTCTACGCATTCTTTTCCAGTTGCTTCACCAGCACGTCGAAATCCTTCGGGTAGGGGGCTTCAAACGTCATTGGTTCATCGTTGAGCATGGTAAACGTCAGCGAATGGGCGTGCAGGGCTACCCGCTGAATCAACGGCAATTCTTCGGTGTCTTTTTTAAGATTGAATTTCTTCTTGATCTGCGACAGAAATACCGGCTCACCCCCGTAGGTTGGGTCGTTGACAATGGGCGCTTTCAAACACATCAGGTGAACCCGAATCTGGTGCATCCGGCCCGTAATCGGCATACACTCGACCAATGTATTGATCCGATACGCCCGCAGTGTGTTGAAAATCGTCTCGGCAATCTTTCCCTTCTGCCGGTCGATACGGACCGATGTCCCGTCGCGTGCCTGTGCAATGGGCAGGTAAACCGAAATGTTCTCGAAGTCGTGAACGCCGTTTACGACCGCGTGGTAGCGTTTGGCTACTTCGCGGTGTTCAAACTGCATGGCGAGGTGACGGTACGCGTCGGGATTTTTGGCGATGGCTAACGCGCCGGAGGTTTCCTTGTCTAACCGGTGCCCAAGCTGCGCATCGGCGTGGTAAGCTTTGGCTAAGCGTAAAATACTCTGCGAACGGTCGGGGGTGCGTTCGTCTAACGAAGCCACGTAAGGGGGCTTGTTGATAATGATATAGTCGTCGTTCTCAAAAACGATGAGGTCCGTGAAATTCACATTCATACCCCAAAGTTCGGATATTTTCGGCACCCGGCCCAAAACGGTTTATCCGCCCACACGATCGGTACCCATACCCGCGACTGAAGTCGTGGGCTAATAGATCAATGTGGTCGTGTGCTGATAAACCGCTCAATCCAGCTTCTCCAGTTTGAAACTGAATGTGGTTCCCTTCTCGACCCGGCTTTCGACCGTGATTTTGGCTTTGTGGGCGTTTAGGATGTGTTTAACGATGGCCAGGCCCAGGCCGGTGCCGCCCCGTTCTTTGGAGCGGCTTTTATCGACCCGGTAAAACCGCTCGAAAATACGGCTCAGATGTTCGGGCGGAATGCCGGGGCCGTTGTCCCGGATGGCGACCATTACGTGCTTTTTATCCTCTTCCAGTGTGACCAGTACTTTGCCCTGTTCGTGGCCATATTTCACGGCATTTTCCAGCAGGTTCGTCATTACCTGACTGATCCGTTGCGGGTCAGCCTTAACTAAGTAGGGGCCGGGTCGGTCCGTTTTCAGCCGGAAAGTGGTGTGTTTGGCGCGGGCAACGGGTTCGAGCTGTTCAAACAATTCGAGGGTAATGTGCTGAAGATCGACCCGCTCGAAGTGCATCCGCACCTCACCCGTTTCAAGCTGCGAGAGGGCTACCAGGTCCTTCACCAGGGCATCGAGTCCATCAAGACTTTTGGCGGCTTTGGCCAGAAACTTATCGCGGACGGTTTCGTCGTCGATAGCCCCGTCGATGAGGGTATGGATAAAACCCTGCGCGGCAAAAATGGGCGTTTTCAGTTCGTGCGATACGTCGGCCAGAAACTCGCGCCGGAACAGTTCCAGCCGTTTCAATTCTTCAATCTCTTTCTGTTTTTTGGCGACGTAGACAAAAATTTCGTCGTTCAGCTTCTTAAACGGGTTGATGTTCTTGATGACCACCTTCCGGCTGATGTTGAAATCCCGGATTTTGAGTTTGCGGATGGTCTGATACATCTTGTTCACCTCGCGGTACACCAGCAACTCGATGGCGTAGAGCACTAAGAAAAACGAAACGATAAACGACGACACCCCAACCACAAACAGCATGTTGACGGTTACTCCATCGACAAACGTCAGGAAAACGACCGTCAGCACCGAAATCAGGACGGCCAGCAGCAGGGAAATCAAACGGGGGCTGAGGGACATGGGATAAAATTAGCGAATGAGTGGATTGGCCAATGAGTGAAACGTAACCACCGGAACATCAAAAATTAGCCCATCCAAACATTCAATCTTTAAATAATGCTA
>JBBQLG010000229.1:0-6701 GCA_038327655.1 Cytophagales bacterium | reverse complement strand
GACCTTCGGTATGAAGTTGCCCGCGAGTGCTTTTTACATCAAAAACGTAACGGGTCTGGTGCTTGATAATGTGTCGGTCACGTACCCCAAAAACGAAGCCCGGCCTGCGGTTTATTTAGAGCGGGCAAACGGCGTAAAATTGAAAAATATAGTATTGAACGATAAAAATCTGACCAACACTAAAGCGATGATGACACAGGTAAACAGCGGGCAAATCGACGTAAGTACCGGGTCGAACTAACGCGAATTTACCGTGTAAAAAGGTAATTAACCTAAACCAAAACAATGATGAAATCAGCGCGAATTTTGTTACTTGTTTTTTGCTTGCTGGGTTGTACTGCTTTGGCGCAAACCGTAACGCCCCATCCGGTACCCGAAGAGTTCGGGGCTGATTATTACGAGGTGCTGGTCAATGGTAAACCCGTGCCTGTTTTTCACGCGGGGCTGAATGTCTATTTCGCCAGTTTCGACTTTACCGGCACTGCCGACGTGGCAGTAACGTCGAAGGCTGATACGGACAAGTATTCGGGGCAAACCTCCAACAAAGAAGCCGTGAAAGTTGACGAGAAAGGCTACTGGCGGGGGGAGGTTTTCGTGCGACCTTTGTCCAAAAGTATCAAACCGAAACTCAGCGGGCCAATCGTCCGTTTCGCGCTCGCCGACGCGGGGCAGTATTCGGTAGAACGGGCGGGTACGGGCCATTTTAAAGACGACGTTATTTTTCTGTTCGCCAGCCGCCGCGATACGTATGTCCCGAACCTAACCGCCAAAAACGTTATTCATCTCAAACCCGGCATTCACTACCGGAATATGGACTTAACGACCGGGCAAACGCTCTATCTCGATGCCGGGGCCGTTTTGTTTGGCAGCATCAACGTCTGGGATGCCAAAAATGTCAGCATCCTGGGGCGGGGTACAGTGGTCTATTACGGCCCGCAGTCCGAAACCCACGACGATGGCTGGAAGAATCAGAAGAACTGGCATCCGCTCACGACGCACAACGTGCAGGGCCTTACCGTTCGGGGCATTACCTTCGTAGGGCGCAGCCGCACCTGGTCGCTGCAAACGCATACCACCTTCGATGCCGTGTTCGACAATATCAAGATTCTGGCCGTAAATCCGCAGAATATTAACGGCGATGGCATCGATTGGTACGGGGGCGGACGGGCCAAAGTACTGAACAGTTTCATCCGGTCGATGGACGATTGCTTTGCCTTTTTTACGCCGGAAAGCAGTCAGGATATGTGGGCCACCACCCGCAACACGGTGGGTGAGGTGAGCGATATCTACATCGAAAACTGCGTGCTATGGAGTACGCTGGCTAATGTATTCAGAATTGGGTTCAACGGACAGGCCCTGAAAACCAGTAACATCACCATGCGCAATACGGATGTTATTCACATGAGCGAAGGCAACTGGTACGCGCCCTGGTCGCTGTTTTGTATGGTCAGTCCGAACAGCAAAGGCATGGCAACGCACAGCAATTATTTGATGGAAAATATCCGGTTCGAGGAGCCGCTTGCCCTGTTTGGACTGCAAAATCCCGAAGCGAAATTTCAAAAACTGACGCTGAAAAACATCACCATGACGGGCGAACCCGTGCCGTCGCTCATCAAAAACACGACTAGTGATGTTTCGTTCGATAACGTAATCCTGAACGGGAAACGGGTGTTTTCAGAAGCCGATATACCGCTCCGGGCGGGCGGCACGAAAGTGGAGCAGGTCAAATTTTCAACAGGAAGGTAATCCGATTTTTTGAGTTAAAATGCTAAAAATAAGCGTACTAGCCATTGTAATTGCGCTCGCTGCCTGCTACGGCAGGGTCGTTGGCCAACAAACAAAAGCACCGCCGAAAATTACGCAGCGGTACTATCAACTTATCGAAGCCCCCACCGCCCCCGCTGAATGGGATGCCTGGCGGCAGCGGTTACGGGGCTGGCGGGATTCGGTGCGTACAGCCGTGCAGTACACCGGCGACAATTACCGTAAATCTGATTACAAATGGGCTGCCAGTGCCTATTCCACCTTCTTTTTGATGGCCAATGAAAAAAGCCTGTACGATAAAAACGGACAGTTCGCCATCAAAAACTGCCTGAAACCGTATGAGGAAACCTATGGCGGAGTCGATGTGGTCGTGTTGTGGCCCACGTACCCGCAACATGGATTCGATGGGCGACCGCAGTATACATTTTACCGCAACCTGCCGGGGGGCGTTCCGGGCCTGAAAAAGCTGGTCGATGAACTTCATGGGATGGGTAAGAAATTCATGATTGCCTACAACCCCTGGGACAATATTGCCCGCAGCGAGGGCCGCACCGACGAAGAAGAACTCCTTGATTTGCTGAAAAAAACCGGGGCCGACGGGGTGTATCTCGACACCATTTCCAACATCGACGGTTTCTTCCAGACCATGCAGCAGACCAACGCCGGGGCCATTTTTCAGTCCGAAATCCCCATTACGCCCGAAGCCTTGAATCAGGTGCATCAGTCGTGGCTGGAAGTGGGCTGGAATGACCGCTACAAACTGCTTGAATTTGAGGAGATTCCCGCGCTCGTCCGCAACCGATGGCTGGAGCAGCGGCATCTGATTTACCGGCTGTCGCGGTTCAGCCATGAGCAATCGACGCTCATTCAGAATGCGTGGTTCAACGGTTGCGGCCTGGTTATCTGGGAGAATGTGTTCGGCACGGTAAACCCGCTGAACCCCCGCGACCGGTCGTACTATAACCTGATGCTGCCCGCCCTGCGGCAGTTTACCGCGTTCTTCACCGGGGGCGGATGGACTCCGCTGGTGTCCGTCAATCTGAACCGGGTGTATGCTAGCCGGTGGCAGCTTGGTCCGCAAAAACTTTGGACCGTCATCAACCGGCAGGAGCAGCGGGCGGTGGGCAAACTGTTCGAGGAAGCCTACGTACCCGGCACGACCTACGTCGATGTGATAACGGGGCAGGCCATCAAAATGCGCATCGACAGTGGGCGGGTCAGCCTCTACGTCGATCTGCGGCCTAAAGCCATTGCGGGTATTATGTCGGTAACCGCCGATGGGCTTACGCCCGAACTGCAAAAGTTCCTGCAACAACAACAAGCCCGGTATCGGCAGGCCAGTTTTAACTCCGAAACCACGATTCCAACTCACCAACGTCGGCCTGTAGCGGCCACAAAGCTGTATTCGGTCCATAAATTACCGGTGGGTATGGTTGGCATTTCGGTTGCCCTGGATTCGGTGCGTTTAACATTCAGCTTCCGGCAGCGGGAGTGCGGTTTTTATCCGCTCGGTCCGTTTGTGGACTATTCCTACAGTCAGGCCCGCAACGAGATTACGCAGGGGGAGGTGAAGGCCAAACTAAGCCCCTACGCGATGGACCAGACGCTGGTGACCAATGCCCAGTTTGCTCAGTTTCTACAAGCCAGCCGCTACAAGCCCCGACACCCCGAAAATTTCCTGAACCACTGGGTCAATAACGCTCCGCTCAACGGACAGGAGAATCATCCGGTGGTGTGGGTATCACTCGGCGATGCGCGGGCTTACGCAGCCTGGGCGGGCAAGCGACTGCCTACCGAAGCCGAATGGGAGTGGGCCGCCCAGAACGGACCGACGGCCTCGCGCTACCCCTGGGGTGCTACGTTCGATTCGACCGTTGTCAACACCGGGCAATGGGCCGGAACCACGCCCGTCACCCAATTTGCAAAGGGCCGCACCCGGCAGGGCCTGTACGATATGAGCGGCAACGTGTGGCAGTGGACTGAAAGCGAACGCACCGACGGTTACAACGATTTCTGCATCCTGCGCGGGGGCGGCTGGTACGTTAACCGAGCGTCGGAATGGTACGCCGACGGGGGTGCTCAGGATACCACCTTCGGGGCAAAATACCTGCTGACCTGGCCCGGTCTCGACCGCTGTGCCACGGTAGGGTTCCGGTGCGTGGCCGATACGAAACCGGAATGAGCGAAGGTCATTACATTTCTTATTCCACTCAACCATTCGCTTAGGCTCTAGAGCGCGTAAGAAAGGTGGTGTGGAGCGGGGGCTTACCTGTTTGAATAGATAAAAGTAGGCCGGTTGAGTAGCATTGTACCCATTTGTAATCCGAAAAAAGCCATGGAAAAAAGGTCAAATCAGACAAAGCAGCAGACGAGCCTTGCGGAAAAAGCCGTGAACGCTGACGTGAATGGCCTGACTCGCCGAACCTTCTTAAAATCGGTTGGTGCTGCTTCAGTGGTAGCCGCGCTACCGGCACGAGTTACGGCTGCTGGTCAGGGTGATAGGCTGAATTTGGGCTTATTAACCGCACCAGCCAAAATCCCCACCGCTACCGGCTACATCCTGCCCCATGAGATGGGGATTACCAGCGTCCATGAGCACATTGTGCTGCCGAGCGACCCGGCCCAATGCGAAAAGAGTATGGCGTTTGCGGTGAGTGAGTTGAAAAAAGCCAAAGCACTCGGTTTGCAGACGATTGTCGATGTTGGCCCGACCGACGACGTGGCTGGCATTCGCGAGGTTTCGCTGGCTACCGGCATAACTATTGTTTGCTGCACCGGCTCGTACATTCTTAAAGAAGACCAACAGTTGCTGACGGTGGCCGATTTTGAAAACCGCATGCGAAGAGACGTTGAAGACGGTTTGCAAGGCACCCAAATCCGGCCGGGTGTCATCAAGGTAGCAACCCGAAGATTGCCGATTCTCCCGGCGGAGAAGAATTTATTGATTGCCGCTGCCCGGATTCAGCAGCGATACAACCTGACCATCTGCACCCATGCCGTGAGCGGCTGCGCCGAGCAGCAACAGATTCTGGAGGAGGCAGGTGCCGACCTCAAGCACTGTTACTTCTCCCATGTCGAAGCCACTTTCGGCTGGAGCGGCCGGACTGTGGACCAGGAAATTGATTATTTGCAGAACGTGGTTGCCAAAGGCAGTAGCCTCAGTTTTAACAACTTCGGCAACTGGAACCACACTAAACCAGGGGATTTGGCCCGCATCATCCTGGAACTCTCAAAACGGGGCTACGACGACCGGATGGTGGCTACCATCGACCTGACTTGGACATTCGAGAACGGAACTATCAAAATCCTCTGGGGCGACACCAACGAAGAGGGTAATGACCGCACCTATTCCTACCCGCTTCGGAAAGTTGTACCCTGGATGAAAGAGCAGGGACTACCCAAAAAAACAATCGACAAATTTCTGATCGGCAATCCCCAAAGGCTCTTTACGTGGGCATAACTATTCAGCTAGTGCATTGAATTAGAACTGACTATGATAATTGACTTGGCTATTTCACCCTTCCGTACCGCACGATATCTTACGCTGTTGTGCCTGCTGGCAGGACTTCTCCCGGTTAAAGCTCAGCCCGTCAAACGGCTGTATCTGGCCAACGACGACCACACCGATTATATGTGGACCGCCGACGAAGCCAAATACGATTCGGCCTTTGTGCAGATGCTCGATTATTACCTTTGCCAGATTGACTCCACCGTGCGGCAGCCAGGATGATTTTCAGGCCCGATTTAACTGGTAAGTTTCCGGGCCAATCAGATTAACACCTACCGGCTTCAACTCGCTAACTGATCCAGCCTTGAAAACACTTGCCATCGGTATTGACATTGGCGGAACACGCACCAAAATTGGCTTGGTGTGCCTGAATACCGGCCAGGTAGAATCCATGCTCATTACACCGACCGAGACTAAAGACGGTGCCCGTTTTCTGCAACTCATTGGCGACGCGATAGACCAGTTTAAACGTAAAGCCGCTGACCTACAGAAGGTTTTAGCGGGTGTAGGCATTGGCGTACCCGGTTTTGTGTTTGCCAACGGAACGGTGGACTCGACTTATGGCTTTCTGGAGTTTATGGAAGATTACCCATTGGCCTGGCGTATTCAGAAACAGCACGGATTGCCCTGTTTAGTAGATAACGATGCACGGGTGGTGGCACTGGGCGAAGCGATATACGGGCAGGGGCGGGGCTATAGTCGGGTGCTGGTGCTTACGTTGGGTACGGGTTTAGGGCTGGGCTTCACCATCAATGGTCGGCTCGACGGGTCGTTGCCGTTTGCCCACATGGGCGGCCACATCACCATCACTACCGACGATACGGTTTGCTACTGCGGCAAAACCGGCTGTCTCGAATCGCTGGTGTCATCGTCGGGCATTGGCCGGATAGCCACCCGCTGGCAATGGCCGCAGAAATACCCGCATTTACCCCTGACTGCCGAGACTATTTTTGCCCAGAAACGGGCCGGTAATCCTGATGCCGAAGCGATTGTGCAACAATACATGGCCTACCTCCGCACCGGTATTGACAATTATGTCAATCTATACGCCCCCGACCTGATTGTGCTGGGCGGGGGCATTGCCAACGGGCTGGCCGATGAGGTGGTGCAACTTCACAATCCCGGTTTATTGAATCCATACAAAGCCTATAAAACCACGGTGGTTATTTCCACGCTGGCCGAGCAGGCTGGTATTTTGGGCAGTGCGGCCCTGTTTAGCGAACAAATCCGATGAAAAACAAACCCGAACCCTGGATGTTGTACTCGATTGCCGCTGCTTTCTTTTGGGGTAACTGTTTAGGTACGCAATTTGCTCCAACTTGCTTGTGATAGAGACCGACGACATCCCCCAACTCAAAGCCCTGATTTTGGCGCAACAAGAAGAAATTACGGCCCTCAAAGCGGTGATTGCTGACTTGACAGCACGGCT
>JBBQLG010000228.1:0-6793 GCA_038327655.1 Cytophagales bacterium | reverse complement strand
CTACCCGACTGCTAAGATCCTTCCTCCGTCAGGCCGGGTGGCCGGTGCCATGACAAAGCCAACTGCTCTGCAAACAAGTATAACGACAAGTTCTGACCAGCTTCAGCCTTACCAGCTAACCCGGACACCCGCCATGAAGTTGAACCGGCGCGTATTGAAACCATACGCATCGACGTAACGGGCATCAAAGATATTACGCAAATCCAGATAAAGTTTCAGCCCGGACAGTACCCGGTACTCGCCGTACACATCTACCGTTGAATACCCCGCCAGCGTCACGTTTTCGGTTTTAAACGCGGCATCGTTATAGAAAATGTCCGTCCGCTGCCCCACGCTCCGCAGCGTTGCGCTCACGAATGCCCGGCTGTTGGCCTGATACCCAATACCGAAGTTACCCATTACTTTCGGCCGGCGAAACAGGTTGTTGTACGTCGTATCGCGCTCGGCCACTTTTGTCGTTACCGCGCCCTGCAACAGCGTCAGGTTGCCCCAGACCGAGAAACGTTGCCGTTGTAACTGTCCCTCAACTTCCCAGCCATGATCGTGCTGCCGGTCAAAATTAATGTAGCGGCCGTAGGGATCGGCGTTCAGCGACTGAAAGAAAATGACGTCCCGAATCTTCCGGTCGAAGTACAGCACCCGGAGGTTCGACCGCTTGTCTTTGGCGTAAACCTGCGCCCCGAACTCCAGCGATTGACTCTTTTCGGGACTCAGCGACCGGTTGCCGTAGGGCGAATAAAGTTGGTACAGCGACGGCACCCGGAACCCGGACGAGGCATTGACGAACACTTTTACCTGCTGGTTGATGACGTACGACGGGTTGAACGAATACGTGCTGTTGGTGCCGTAGACCGAATGCCGGTTCAGCCGACCACCCACTTCCAGAAAGAAGCCGACATCCGTTTTCAGTAATCCCGATGCATACACACTGATTTGATTCGTCCGGGCCGAATCGGACCGGATGGGGGGCGATACATAAGGGCCGTAACTGCTGATGGACAGATACGACTGATCCAGGTTGTTGAACCGATAGTCGGCCCCGACAATCAGTTCGGCCAAACCCCCGATTTTCAGCGAGTTATAGAGTTCGGCAAACTGTGTTTTGCCTTCGTATTTGCCTTTGCTGTACGTTTCATAGGCTCCCGGTTCAACGTGTATGGAGTCGTTGAGGTAGTCCCGGCGGCTGTAGCTGTAGGCGTAATTGGCGACCAACCGGCCTTTCCCATACTGATAATCCAGCCCGATGGCCCCCAGTCGGTACGTGTTGCCGGTGGTATAATCCTTTTCGTCGGCAAAGGCCCCGGCGTCGATGTCGGTTTTGTAATAGGTCGAAATGCCCCGGAGTTTGAGGGTTAAGCGTTGCGTTATATGCAGCCCTACGTTGGCTAAGAGCGTATTTTGCTTAATGCCATCGTTGTCGAAGTTGCGATTACCCGCCGAGTCGGTGGCCGACGAAAATCCTTTCGATTGCAGCCGGGTGTACTGAACGTTGTAATAGACCCGCGCCGTCGCTCCGTTCACGCCCGCTGATAGCCGTTGGGTGCCATAGCTGCCGACGTTTAGCGACGCCGACCCGCCGAACGGTTTTTTGGCGGCACTGCCTTTGCGGGTGAAAATATTGATAACTCCGGCCACCGCGTCCGAGCCGTACAGCGTGGATTGCGCCCCTTTCAGAATCTCGATCCGCTCGCATTCACCCACGGTCAGCAGGTTGAGGTCGAAGACGGGGGTGACGCCTGAGGGGTCATAAACGGGAATGCCATCCAGCAAAATCAGGGTGTTGCCCGACCCGGCTCCCCGCATAAACACGTCCTGTTGCGTGCCGTAGGTGCTCTGGGCACCCACAATCATGATACCGGCCTGGCGGGACAGTAACTCGCTTACGGTTTGCGTGGCGTAGTGCTGCAACACGGAGTCGGATAAAACGGTGACGACCTTGCCGGTTTGCGCTACTTTCTGTTCGACCTTGTTGGCGGTCACGGTCACCTCGTCGAGCTGGAGGGTTTTTTGCTGGGCGGAGACACCGAGCGGTAACGCCATTAAAAAGGAGAGGTAAATGATTTTAAAGCGCATTCATCAGGCTGTTTTGGTGAAACAATGATGAACCTGCGGAGGCAAAGAAGAAATGAAAGAGATGCAGATGACCCATCCGGTACGGTTCGCGCATTGTCAGCGTGCACACTGACCGGGCGAAAACCGGCATCGGAAAGACCCGAAAACAGCCTTCCATTCCCGGCTTTTCACCCGAAAGCTCGGAAAATGAATTCGTTCGGGGCAGGTCTTCTGGCTTGTTTCACTACCGGCGCCTTCCCATCCATCGGACAGTGGCTTGTTGGCCGGTAGCTGGTTTGCGAAACTTACAGCTACGGGGATAGCCCCGGATTTACACCGGGTTCCCTTTTAATCCGGCGACGTGACCACCGGAACCTTAAACGCAGCGCAAAGGTAAGGCGAATACCGCACCATCGACGGTTCGATGAGGTCTTTTTCGTAGTTTGCGCTCCCATTAAATCTGGTATACTTCGTGAGAATAGGCATTTTTTTCGGTGGTCCGTCGCGGGAGCGGGAGATTTCGTTTGCCGGTGGCCGTACCGCCCTGGCCCATATCGACAAGGCATTGTTTACGCCCGTGCTGGTGTTCGTCAGCGGCTGGGGCCATTTTTATAAAGTCGAGCCGGACTTTCTGAACCACACGGCCATCCGGGAGGCCCTGCCGCAGACGGATGGGTTTTCGGTGTACGATGAGTCGCTGGACGAAGACGCATTTGCCGGAGTAGACGCCATCGAACCGGAGTGGTTTGAGGAAGAATTCGACATGGTGTTTCTGGCCATGCACGGTCCCGACTGCGAAGACGGAGCGATTCAGGGGTTACTGGAGTGGCACAAAATGCCCTATACCGGGCCGGGCCTGATGGGTTCGGCGGTGGGGATCAATAAAATTCTGCAAAATGAACTGATTGCCTTAGCCAACGGACAGCAGAAAAGAACGGCCACCATCGACCGTGATGCTTGGGAAGGGGGCGACAAAGAAGCCTTTTATGCCTCATTAGTCTCGCACCTGGGGCTGCCCATTGTCGTGAAAGCCCCGCATCAGGGGTCGTCCATCGGCGTGGCCATCGTGCGGGAGGATGATTTCAGCGCGTTCAGTAAGGCCGTCGATCAGTGCTTTTTTACCGTGAAAATTGACCTGAACGACTGGAAAGCCAAATCCGAAGCCGAGCAACGGGCGTTCGCGCAGACCATCGCCAACTTCGACGAGAGCATCGGTTACCCGGTGGTGATCGAGCAAACCGGTGAGTACGTCACCAATCCGGCGGATCTGATCGGTAAACTGAACGTCATTCCCTCGTCGCAGCCCATCACGCTGGCCTCCGTCAACGCCGAAGACGAGGTGTTGTTCGAGGAGTTTATCACTGGGCAGGAATTTTCGTGCGGGGTGATTCAGGACGATGCGGGCGTGGCCATTGCCCTGCCGCCGACGGAAATCTATAACGTGACGGCCTTCGATTTTAAGTCGAAATACCAGTCGAACACGACCAAAAAGCGGATTCCGGTCGAGACATCGCTGGAAAATAACCGCAAAATTCAGTTGGCCGTCGCCGACGTGTTCACCAAACTCGGCATCAATGTCTACTCGCGCATCGACGGGTTTCTGACGCCCGACCGCGACGGCGAACCGGGCAAGGTACTGCTCCACGACCCGAACACCATTCCGGGCATGTCGCCCGCGTCGCTGATTTTCAAGCAGATGGCCGAGATTGGCATGAACCTGACCGACTCGCTGACGTACCTCATCCGGCAGTCGCTGCGGGAGCGCATCCGTACCGGCAAAGACACGTTCCGGCTTAAACAACTCCTGAAAGACCTGGACGCCCGGCTGGTTCTCCGCAAAGACCGTCCCGAACACCCGATTTCGTTTGGCCCAACGGACGAAGCCTTCGCCGAAGCGAAAGCCACCTACAACCGCATGGCCGCGCTGGGGGAGGAAAAACCCGTGCTGGTGTACCAAAAATCGGACACGGAACAGGTTTCTGTACCCGTAAATCTGTTGATGAAGGAAACGCTGGCCGATCTGGAACCGGCGCTGCAACAACCCCGGCATCAGTTGCTCATCGAAACCGAAGCCGGGGCGAAACACATCACCGACCAGTATTTGTAGGTAACCCATTAGAATCCTGTCAACGCTGATTATCTTATTTCTGCCGACGCATGACGGGGCTGTTTGGAGACCCATGCCCACGAAACCCGCGCGGGTAGTCCATTGGGCGATACAAGGCCAAAAAACACAATGAATCGACCTGTTTCAGCGTACTACTCTCAACAAAGACCAGGAGCGTCCGCAACGGTTCGGTGCTGAAACGCGTAATGGCTATAGCCTGCTTTCAACAAAAATAGATTGTATGACCCGCTATGATTTCTTAAAGTCGATGGGCTTCACTGGGGCCGCTCTGATGGCGGCTCTGACCGCCTGTGTTCACGAGGAAGATACCGTTGTTGAGGCCCTAACCCTCTCGGCTACGCAAAGTGGAACGGCGGTGGCTCCGGTAGCCAGCACAACGACCACAACACCCATGACCACAACCGCAGTGACTGGCGGCACCGATCTCAGTACGATTACAAACCGGCTGTTAACCATTACGCTCAGCAGTTCGGCTGCGCTTGCCAAAGTGGGTGGCTACGTGGTGCAGAGTGGTATTGTGGTGGCGCAGGTAAGCGCGGGCGTTTTTGTGGCCGTTACCCAAACATGCAGCCACGAACCCAGAAAAGCCATTATCTTTAACAATACCGAGTTTTACTGTACCGTCCACGGTGCCCGGTATGACCTGACGGGGAAAGGTAAAAATAGTTACGGCAGCAAAGGAATCGCCGTTTACAAGGTGGCAACTGACGGTAAAACGGTGGTTGTTTATTCCTGACCCGTACCCATTGAACGACTGTGAATTGCAGTAAAACCGGCACAATCCTCATGAAAACCATCCTGATCTCGCTGCTTCTTTCCGGCCTGCTGACCGCACCCGGCTGGCAACTCGATTTTAGCCAGGCCAAAGCCGAAGCCCGGCAGACCCACAAACCGATTCTGCTGAACTTCTCCGGTTCGGACTGGTGCGGCCCCTGCATCAAACTAAGGAAAGATGTATTTGAATCGGCAGCGTTCGGAACCTTTGCCGCCGATAGCTTGGTGCTGGTACGGGCCGATTTTCCGCGCCTGTCGAAAAATAAGCTCGATGCCCGGCAGACCACGCAAAACGAAACGCTGGCCGAAGCCTACAACCGGCAGGGCCGCTTTCCGTACACCGTGCTGCTCGATGCCGAGGGCCATGTGTTGCACGAGTGGGATGGCTACCCCAAAACGCTGACTGTTCAGGCGTTCATCGACGCCGTCCGGGCCGCTACTCCCGCCAGCAAATGAACCTGACGCACCAACGCTATCAGCGGGTACAGCGGCTGATGGGCAACCGCTTCGAGATCAGCGTGGTTGGCCCGGATGCCGACTGGGCCAACGTCCGTATTGACCGGGCCGTTGCCGAAATAAGCCGCATCGAACGCCTGCTGACGACGTATAGCGACGATAGTCAGACCAACCAAATCAACGCCAATTCCGGTATCCGGCCGGTGCCGGTCGACGCGGAGGTATATGCGCTCATCGAACGGTCGCTGCGGCTGTCGGCCCTGACGCAGGGAGCGTTCGACATTACCTACGGGTCCATCGACAAAAAATTCTGGAACTTCGACACGACCATGACCGCCCTGCCCGATCCGCAAACGGCCCGGCGCATGGTCCGGCTCATTAACTACCGAAACGTGCGGCTCAACCCCGCCGACAGCAGCGTGTTCCTGACCGAAAAAGGAATGCGCCTTGGTTTCGGCGGCATCGGCAAAGGGTACGCGGCCGAGCGGGCTAAACGGGTACTGCTGGGGGAGGGTGTCGACAGCGGCATCGTAAACGCAGCCGGTGACCTGACGACCTGGGGCAATCAACCCAACGGACAGCCCTGGACCATCGGGATTGCCGATCCTGACCGGCGCGGGAACGGGGCGGTTGAGCGGGCGTTTTCGTACCTGACCATTAGCGGCATGGCCGTGGCGACGTCGGGCAGTTACGAAAAGTACGCCCTGATTGGCGGCAAACGCTATTCGCACACGATTGACCCCAAAACGGGTTATCCGGTATCGGGTATTCAGAGCGTGACGATTGTGGCTCCCAACGCCGAACTCGCCGATGCCTTAGCGACGCCCGTGATGGTAATGGGCGTTCGGGTCGGACTGGATCTGATTAACCAGATGCCCGGTATCGCGGCCATTATTATCGACGATGCCAACCGGCTCCATACGTCGGCCAACATCCGGCTGCGGACCGATGCCGACGCCGAATTACACCCACAAACTACTTACTGACACGCACCCATGAACGCACGAAAAATTTCCCCTGCTATTTTGGTAACCCTACTGGTGCTGCTCGGTCTGTCGGGCTGTGTATCGGTAAAAGAGTACCAGAAAAACCGCATCAACGACGCCGAAATGGAACTGTCGGCCCGAAAATCGGAGAAGTTCGAACAGAATTTCTATCTCTACCGCGAGGGAGCCGCCGGGGCCAACGGCGGCAAAAGCGGAGGAGGCTGCGGCTGTAACTAACCCGACGATGAAAAAAATCTGGTAGTCCTGAAAAAGTAATGATGCTGATTTAAAGGCCGCAGTTGGGCCGTAGTTTTGGGTCGCCAAACTCACTACCACGTCTCATGTTTCAACAACACAACTGCCCAGCCTGCGGCTCGACAAACTTAGTTAAAAACGG
>JBBQLG010000227.1:0-6911 GCA_038327655.1 Cytophagales bacterium | reverse complement strand
GTTGTACAGCAGCGAACAGCCGAACAGATGAAGCACGAAGCAACAGGCTGTTTGTCAATGCGTCATGCCGGGAAACCGGGACTGGCCTTTACCTCGTCGATCTGTTTGCGGTGCCGTTCGGTGTGAGAAGCTATCAGCAGCAGGGCCTGGTAGGTGTCTAACGTTCCGAAGACAAGGTGCTGAAAATAGTGGGTCCGCAGGTCATCGGCGGTGGTTTGGGCGTAATCGATGACCGCGCCGTGCTGCTGATCGAAGGCCAGCAGGGACGCGGTGGTATCCCCGAATCGACCTGTTGGTACGAATGGTTCCGGGGACGCGATGCCCGTAGTCCGGCTCCGCACGAACCGGATCACATCCACGTCCGAAATCCTGATTTCAGCGCGCCGGGCCGGGTCCGATGGCGTTTTCATGACCGACTGGACGGCGCGAAAAATACCCTTTTCGACCAGAATGATGTGTTCGAGGCATTCCTCTACTGACCAGCGGTCGGGACTTGGTTTGTACTGGAGTTGCCCGACCGACAGGCCGTTGAGTGCCTGGTGCAGGTTATTCTGCGCGGCTTTGAGCGCGTCGACGGCGTACACACGTTCGGCATCCGTGATGGGATCAGTAACAGAAGAAGTATCCATAAATCAGGCGGTTGGGGTTGGAATAAGTGAAAAATGGGGTTCGAATAGGGTGGTCAGCATCCGCCCGAACTCGGTCTGGCAGGGAGCCGTAATGGTGATAGTTTCGTCCGTAACGGGGTGCTGAAACCGGATGCGCTGCGCGTGCAGCAACATGGTGTTCATGCCAAACCGGTCCAGAAATAACCGGTTCTGTTTGTTGCAGCCGTGGGGCCGGTCGCCGATGATGGGGTGCAGGATGTGGGCCATGTGTTTGCGCAACTGGTGCATCCGGCCGGTGGTTGGCGTCAGTTCGACCAATGAATACCGCGAGGTGGCGTGTTTGCCAAACGGCAGGGGCACTTCAATTCGCCGGAGCGTTTTCAGGCGCGTAACGGCCTCCTGCAAGGCACCTGGTTTTCCGTCACGGCCTTCGATCGGCCGGAGCGGGTAGTCGATCACCTGCTCCTCGTCGGTGTAGCCGCGCACGATGGCCAGATACGTTTTGGCGACGCTGCCGTCGGCAAACTGCTGCTGCATCCGGCTGTTCATGGTCTCGTTGAGCGCAAAAAGCAGGACGCCCCCCGTTTTCCGGTCGAGCCGATGCACCGGATACACCCGATGCCCCAACTGATCGCGCAGCCGCTGCACGGCAAACTCGCTGGCGTCACTGGCAATCGGCGACCGGTGGATCAGCAGGCCGTGGGGTTTATTGATGGCCACCAGGTCGTCGGAGGTGTAGAGCAACGATAGGGGGTGTTGCGTGGTGGTCATGTCAGGCACCGGCCAGTCGAATGATGTCTTTCACCTCCAGCACCGGCTTTTCGTAGCCCAGTCGAACGGCATTAATCATGGCCAGCCCAAATTCGTGCAGGGTGCAGACGTAAGACGGAAAAACCGCCCGCCAGACCGGATACAGCCACGATAATGCCCCGTACAGTTTGTTGGCGTTATTGAGTCCTTTCGTCGGCTGAATGTAGCCCGGCCGGAACATGTACGCGGCCTTAAACGGCAGGTGCAGCAACTGGTTTTCCGTTTTCCCCTTTACCCTGGCCCACATGCTGCGCCCCTGTTCGGTACTGTCGGTGCCCACGCCGGTCACGTAGCAGAACGTCAGTTCCGGGTTTTGCCGCAGCAGGGTCTCGGCAACGTGCAGCGTCAGGGTGTAGGTCAGCCGGTTGTATTCGGCTTCTTTCAGTCCCACGGACGATACACCGAGGCAGAAAAAGCAGGCATTATACCCCGTGAGCTGGCTTTCGATGGGCGATAGATTCAGAAAATCGGTCAGTAAAATTTCGGTCAGTTTCGGGTGGGTTACCCCACCCGGTTTCCGGTTGATGACCAGTACCCGCTCCACGTCGGGGTGTAGCAGACATTCGTGCAGCACCCCCTCCCCCACCATTCCCGTGGCCCCTGTTACAATGGCGTTAATTTTCATGGTGGCTAATTTAGCGGGTTTAGCCCTGATTTTATCCCGCTGTTCAGGCTGCTCCGGGTTAAACGACCCGGTATCAGACGACATCAGGCCATTTTTCGGAGGGCAACCCGCCGGTATCACCCTAACCGTCAGACCCGTGCCGCACGGCTGTAAATTAATTACGACCCCCGCAACAGCCAATTCGTCGGGCCACGGGTTTTACGAACAGCATCACTCAGATAACGCACACATGGCAACGGCATTGCTGATAATGGATTTCGAAATGACAATGGTGGGTCGCCTGGAGCAGCCCGACGCGCTGTTGGGCAACGTTCGGGCGACGCTGGCAGCGGCCCGGTCGGCGGGAGTACCCATTTTGTACGTTGTCGTTCGGTTTCGGGAAGGGTACCCGGAAGTGAGTCCGACAAACAAGTTTTTTTCGGCGCTGATCAACGGTGGTACTCCCCTGCAGGAAGGAACCGACTCGGCTGCGATTCATCCGGCCGTGGCGCCACAGCCGGGCGACCTTCTCATTACCAAACGGCGGGTGAGTGCCTTCACCGGCAGCGACCTGGAGGTGGTGCTGCGGGCCGGTCAGCTCACGCACCTGGTCCTGTGCGGCATCTCGACCAGTGGCGTTGTGCTCTCGACGGTGCGCGAAGCGTCCGACAAAGACTTCCGATTAACGGTGCTGGCCGACTGCTGCGCCGATGCCGACGCGGAAGCACACCGGGTCCTGATGGCGAACATTTTTCCGCGTCAGGCGACGGTAATCGACCACCGGACCTGAATGCACCAGTTGCAGCACAGTCAATTGTAGCCGCGAACAGTACGCGTTGGATGGTGGCGGTTGCGTGGGAACGAAATGCCTGTTGCCCCCCTACTCGAACTGAAAAGCGAGGTAGGTACACGGCCCGGTGCCGGTGTTCTGAATGGCATGGGGTACATTGCTCTCCAGAAAAATCAGATCGCCGACTGTTGCCGGGTGTAGCTTGCCCCCAATGCTTTCCTGCGCCGAACCGGTCAGCAGCAGCAGGATTTCGGCAGCCCGGTGCGTATGGGGCGGGTGGCTCCACAGTCCCTGATTCAGCGTGGTCGCGTGCATCTCAAACCGGCTGGTCATGGTTGTGGCCCGGTCGAACAGTCGGCGGATACCCCCTTTGTCGTGGGGTTGAAACGCCACTTCCTGCCAGTCTACCCAAAACGAGCCTCCCCCCTGCTTACCCCGTTCCCGGTTGGCCAGCTCGGTCGATTCGTAGCGCATCACGTAGTAGGTAGCCGGTACATCGCCGTTGTTTACGAAGCCGTGTTCATCGCCGGGCAGCATCAGGGCCACGCTACCGGGACCCAGCGTTTTGGTCCGGCCTTCGATGGTGACGGTGAGGGTGCCTTCCTTAATGATGAGGAGTTCTTCATCGTCGTGGCGGTGCGCCGGGTGCGGAGCCTCGTGCGCGGCTACCGTGGTGGCATGAATGTTGAGGTGTTTAAAGTCGGTCGTGCGGCCCTCCAGCAATACCCGTTGCCCGGAACTGGCCTTTTTCACCACCGGCGTGGTGGCCCAGACGTATACGGAAGACCGGAGCGAGTCGGCCGGTTGTGCCCACGAGGAGCTGATGGACAGGAGAAGCACCGAAAGGGTTACGCAGGATGACGTCATGAGCAGGGCCGTAAACTGGTTTAGAAAGAACAGCCACGGCCATACTTACTCCCTCACTTACTGCTCACCTGCACGACGTACGTTTTCTGAACATGACCGGTACCTGACCCATCCGCGCGTTTTTCGGAGAAGACCACCCGCGCCGTGCCAACGGTAATCCCTTTGATCAGGTAGACTACCTGGTCCGCAGACGGAGTGGCCCCAGTTTCGGCAGCAACGGTCTGCTTCAGCGACACATCCACAATTTCGCTGTTATCGGACGTCCCGGTAAGCACCGCAGTACGGTCGGTGGGACGGGCTACCCTGATTTCGGTGATTTCGCCAACCTGCAGACGCATCCGTTTTGTCGGGCCTGAAGGCTGCTTCGGGCTACAGGCCGTCAGACCGATCAGCATAATCAGTAACCGGGACAGTAACGAGCGTGAGTAGGGAGAGAGTGTGTTCATGCCCATACAACCGACTAACCGAACCAACGGTTTTGGGACGTTGCCAACCGACCCGTTCACATGGCCGCGACAACAGGCAACACACAGGTTTTCCGCTGTTCACCCAACGACCCAAAGGGCTGATGGCGACGTAGGAGCCTTTACACACATGGCCGGTTGGGCTGAAAACGCTGACTTTGCGACGTGCTACCTGTCACCGGGACGCTGCCTTACGAATTTTGGGCAAGCCCACGCTGAACTTCAAGAACAAAGTCAACCGAAGTTCCATTGTCCTCAGCAATTTCCTCGACTGTGAGTTTGCCGCGCTTTAAAGATTTAGCAACCGTTTCGGCTTTTACCCTCGTTTCGGCTTCTTGAATCTTTTTGTTCTCATTTTTGACTGCGAATGCATTTGCCGAAACGGTCATCTCGTAACTCAATCGCTGTTCAGGTGTCAAAGCCCGCTTGTCTAACTCCTGAATCGCTACCCGCAACCATTCCTCATCCCAGAACGGAGGGAACTGCGTTGGCTCACTTACTTCGTGGATCGTTTTCATCGTATAAACCAGTTTGTCTAAGTCGCTTTGAATGGCACTCAACTCTTTATCGAACTTGTCTAACTCTACCGTAATAAACGTCATTTGATCGTCTACCAGTTCGTTATTCTGGTTTTTCAAGATGGCAATATTCTGATAGTCAGCAATGTGCGGAAAGATACTTACCGACAGAATGCCGATACAGTAAATTTTAGGAAGGTTATCAAACTGGTAGTCGCCCTTCCGGATCAGTGTGTTGAGCCGATAGAATGCATAAAATTTCATCCGTTGAATGAACTCCGGGTATTGGCTTAACTGCATTTCTACGATGAACTCATTCCCCTTTTCGTCTTTGCAAAACAGGTCATAAATGCCGCTGCGACTGTCACGGGTTATGCCTTTGATTTCGTTTTGGATAAACGTTACCTCACGAATAGCTATGGGTGAGTTAATGAGTGCCTGTAACGCTTTCCTTAGAAATCTTGTGTCCGACTCATTACCAAAGGTCGCCTTGAATCCGTAATCGGAGACGAGGGAAATAAATCGCTCACTATCATTGTACAAGTCCATCAGCCAAAGTTACTCAAACAACGCCCAAGTGCTGAATGTCAGCGGTGATCTGCCCAACTTTTAGGATTACATAACACCCGGTTGCCAGATGTCAACCGTAACCGCTTTCCCTTTTTGAAGCCTGATTAACAACGGGTTGCTCATTGTCGCCTGGGACCTGCCTTGCCCTAAAAACCTGCCTGACTCCCAAGTGCTGAATGCTGAATGTCGGCCGAGACACGCCGAACGCATGACAGCATTACATTCCACCCAACACCCGCAGGGGCTGATGGTGAGTAAGTTCGATTGAACCACGCAAGCTGGTGAACCTTTACACCCCTGCTCTGTTGGGCTGACCTTTGAATACCGGGTTGCTCCCTGTCAGCGGAAAGCTGCATGGGCGAAGCTAGTCAAAAACGCGCTTTCCGCATTGCTCAACTCCGCTAACGCCCAACTGCTGAATGTCAGCGGTAGCCGACCCTGCTTTTTAGACTTGACTGACGCCCGGTTATCCGATGTCGCTCGTAGCTTCTTTTCTTTTTAAAGTCTGACGAACAACGGATTGCCTTGTGTCGCCGGGAACCTGCCTTGTTCTCTTGTCGCCGAGTAGCTGCCTGAGTTTATCAATTTTCCAGACCTCTTAGTTGCCAACGGATAGAACTGTTTGCCGGCCATGTCCATTCGGTATGCACAGTTGGCCCTGGTGGAGGGGAGTTCGACCAACTCCAGCAGCCCCAGAAGCCATTGTAGCGAAGGATAAAATCAGCAATCGGATATTCGGTTAACGGATGCTCTGCTTCCCCCAAATTGGGGATATTGTTTGACAGATACGAAAGGCCTTTCCCATTCGTATCTGTAGCGGAATGAATATACCAATCATTGGTAGGCCAGTACTCATGTGACCCTTTTTCCGGGTAAACAACCGGATGCGTATATTCCCCGGTAGTCGGGTCAGGATAAAAGCGGACTTGGTTATTTGTCAATGAAGTGCTATAATTTTTTGAAACAGGCCAGATTTCTACTGTTTTGCCAAAATTCAGGCCTTTATAGCGCAGGAATTTTTCACCCTGGTCGCCGGTTGGATTGTCCGTACCTTGCGTCACCTGGTTCATCTGAAACTGGACCTCGTGACCATGTGCGTAAAAAAGTACGGTGCCAATGGTCCAATCGTTGCCGGTATGCTCAACAATAAGCTGAACCGTCATCCAGTCTGATTCATGGTTTCCTTCGCCCCCGCTACTGGCATCGTTGTAACTACAAAGCTGCCAATATTCTATCTTATAATATGTGTTCCAGTCATTATTATTGGATGGAACATGGTCCCTGTCATAATAGTAGGGGTTAGGTAATTTGATAGGCACAACATGCCCATACAGGCCAATATTTCCGGCATTTTTTTCTTGCTCTTTCGTTGGTGAGGGCAATGGATCATATCGTTTAAGCAAATCATGTCCGACTCTCGGGCTTAAATGGAAGGCACTTTTTGCAAATGATTTGGTGATATTTAAACTCGTGTCAGTTAATAACAGCGAATGAACGTCCGTTATGGGAGACATGAACGTGCCGGAACCTTTATCACAATCCCCGTTTGCACTGCCGCATAATTTAAAATCGCATTGACTGATATACTGCATCGCATCGATGGGAAAAATTGATTCTCCGCTTGAAAATTTAAAATAGGGTCTGTACCGAGCTAAAAGCCAACTTTCCAATTCATCATTA
>JBBQLG010000226.1:0-6979 GCA_038327655.1 Cytophagales bacterium | reverse complement strand
ATGCTTCGACAACTACGCTTCATCCTCCTACTTTTTCCGTTTCTTACCCATGCCCAAACCCTGCACGTTGCCCCGACCGATTCACTTATTCACCTGGACGGGTTGTTGACGGAGGGCGTTTGGCAACGGGCCGAAATAGCCGGAAATTTCACCCAAAACTTCCCCAATGACACCGCACGAGCCTATAATGACACGCAGGTACGCATGACCTTCGACGCTACCCACCTCTATATTTCGGTGGTTTGTTTCGATAAAAACCCTGAAAAACGGTTCACGGCTTCATCGTTGAAACGTGATTTCGAGTGGGACCAGAACGATAATTTCACCCTCTACCTCGACCCCTTCGGCGACAGGATCAATGGGTTTACGTTCAACGTAACGCCCTATGGTGTGGAGCGTGAAGGCCAGCTATTTAATGGCGAACGCGTGGCCGCCGAATGGGACAACAAATGGCGGTCGGCAGTGAAAGTACTGCCTGACCGGTGGCAGGCCGAACTGGTGATCCCGTTCAAGAGCTTCCGCTACCGGAAGGGGTCGTCGTGGTTTCTGATGAACTTTGCCCGCCACGACCTCAAAAACAACCAGCGCACAGCTTGGCGACGGGTGCCGGTGGCTTACCGCATCTCGGCACTCGCCTTTGCCGATACCGTTCGATTTATGCGTTCGTTGCCTGACCCCGGTCCTAATATCTCGCTCATTCCCTATATCAGTTCTCGCTACAGCGATGACTTGGGCGAATCCCGCAATGCGCCGGGTGATTTGGGAGGGAAGCGCACGTTCAAGCAGGGCATTGGCTTCGACGCCAAGATTGGTATTACGTCTTCGCTCAACCTCGACTTAACTGTGAACCCCGATTTCTCGAACGTGGAGGCCGACCAACAGGTGACGAACCTGAGCCGGTTCGAGCTATTTTACCCCGAACGGCGGCAGTTTTTTATCGAAAATCAGGACCTCTTCGCCCAGTTCGGTTTCGAGCGGAATCGACCCTTTTTCAGTCGCCGTATTGGCATCAGCTACGACACCACCACGGGCGTGATTGTGCAAAATCCGCTGCTCTACGGGGCGCGGCTGAGTGGTAAAGTAGGCAAAGACTGGCGCGTGGGGCTGCTCAACACCCAAACCGCCGATCAGCCCGAACGGGGCATCGCGGGTCAGAACTACACGATGGCCGTGGTGCAGCGGCAGATTTTTGGCCGGTCCAATATCTCGGTTATACTGGTAAACCGGCAGGGCATTGGCCTTCTGCCCGACAGCCTGCGCTACACCCGGCTGGCGGGGCTGGAATACAAACTCCAAACCAGCGACAATCGCTGGAGTGGCAAGCTATTTTATACCCGCGCCTTCCGGGCCGACCAACCCGGCGAACGGCGTAACGGTATTGATATTCGGCAGGATGCGTATACCCACGGCGGGAGTCTGACCTATTCCAGCCGCAACCTGACGGCTACCTGGACGCACGAATACGTGGGGCAGCAGTATAAAATCAATGACCTCGGTTTTGTAAACAGGCAGGGTTATTGGCGGGTTGCGCCCGAATTGGCGGGTACGTTTTATGTACCGGGCAGCCGAAAACTAATTTCGCACGGGCCCTTCACCGACCTGCTGCTGATTCGGAACAACGACGGGCGGTTGACTGATCGCGAGTGGAATGCGGGCTATAACCTACAGTTCCGCAGCACCGCCGAAGGTGGGTTGGGCTACTACGCTACACGTACCTGTTCTTCGCTTATGACCCCACCAACTCTGATGGGCGCGAACTGCCCAAAGGTTCCGGCTATGCTACGCGGGGCTTGTTCGGCTTCTTCAACACCGACAAACGGAAGCTATTTAGCCTTAGTATGGATGGATATTCGGGGGGGTATTTCAACGGGCGAAACACCAACCTTACGGCGCAGGTGCAGTACCGGTTTCAGCCCTATGGATCGGTGAGCGTATACGGCGAATACAACAACATTCGGCTGCCGGAACCCTATAAATCAGCGCAGTACCTGTTGGTTGGCCCCCGGCTGGACGTGACGTTTTCGCGGAAATTATTCTGGACTACCACCGTGCAGGTCAACAGCCAAACCGATAATACGCTGCTGAACACTCGCCTGCAATGGCGCTATGCTCCGGTGTCGGATTTATTTGTGGTCTATCAGGAGAACTACTTCCCCGGTTCGCTCACCAGCAAAAATCGGGCATTGGTGGTGAAGCTCTTGTACTGGTTTAATCTGTAGCAAGACAGCACGCAGTTCGTCAAACTTTGCTGAAAAGGAGAATATTGTATTTTTACGAATAACCAATCGATGAAGCAGGCTATGGAAACGAAACCGAAAGTTTATGATTTGGGTAAAGCCATTCAGCGTATGAAAGCAGATAAGGAAACTATTACCCGGAAATTAGACGAGGAATATGCCTCGAAGCGAGCTGAGCGTGCCCAATCGAACCAACCTGCCGAATTACCTACTGGACGTTAAAGGCGAGAAGGTTTTCTTCAAAACAGACCAGGGGTTAGCCTATGAAGTTTATTTGGCTCCCGGAGCTGATTATTTACCTGACACTGCTTTTGCGCCGCTGGTAAAAACGTTGGGCATCTACCAGGAGCCAACTGATATTGTTGCCGTTTATGACGAGCGTATTAGAAACACAGCCATCTCGGGCATCAACCATTTTTTCAGGAACAACCCGACCTCGTACTAGTCTATGTCTGTGATATGATGGACGGGCGGCAACGACAACGAAGCCTACTGTTCGACCGCTGGTTCCGGGAATTCGGCCAGGGCTATTGCAAGCTGGCTTATACCAATGACGTAGAAACCTACTGCGGTATGATCTTCCGCGAAGGCCACCCCTACGCCGTTGACATGGCCGAAGCCGTTGATCTGTATATCCGTGATAAAGAAGCCCTATGATTGGGTCTTTTTTTTGTTAATACGCCTCCGTTAAATACGGCAGGTATGGCTCCAGTTTATCCGTCGATTTAAACGCGCTGACCTGCAAAATGCGGTTGGTGTAGGCGTCGTGGCGGATTTCGACGTAGAAACTGTCGAGGCTGTAGAGCAGAAAAATAAACTCGTCTTCGTAGCGATTGGCCAGCACACTTCCCTCGAAATAAAGGGCATTCAATTGGTCTTCGGTGTCGAGGTTGGTGAAGTGGGTGGGGTCCATGGGGGTGTCGGTTTAGGACGAAGATAGGCGGGTGGGTTTAGAGTTCAAGGGCTAAAGTCCAAAATTGCCGGACGACTTTGCCCACTACTTACGGGTTGAATTCGACACGTTGGCTTTTAGGTGTTGACCCTGAAACCTTTAGAAACTGCCTGAAAATAGGTTTGACTGAAATTGGCACCGCCGAATCGATGCACGTCGCACAGGTAACTCTATTCGGTGGACCGCTTTTTGGGATCGGACCTATTTACAGAGAACCGTCCGATGTACGCGCCGTTTTAGTGGCTACGGACTGCATGGCGATGGCCGAGGCAAAACGCCGGGCCGGGTTTTTCTGCATCGCCATTTCGATAATTTCTTTTGTGGCCGTTGGGGCATCTGCTTCCCAGAGTGGGGCCGCCGACCGGATAGCCGCCACCTTTGTGCGCCAGGTGTGGCGCACGAAGGGCAGTTTACCGTGAAAAATAAAGTAGCCCAGCACCCCGATCTGGTAGACTTCGGCCCGAAAATCAGGTGCGCCGACCGACTGCCGAAATACGTTGTCGGTCAACTGTTCGGGGGCAATAAAGTCAGTGATACCGCCGAAATGCGCATTTTTTTTCTGTCGGTCACGGCCAAACAGGGCCAGGTCAAAATCGATCAGCCGGACACGGCCCGTCCGGCTGACGAGTACATTGTCATTGTGCAGATCGCCGTGCAGGACATCCCGACGGTGCAGCCCGGCTACGGCCCTGAGAAGCCGCCGGAAGAGCAGCATCCGCATCGGCAAGGGCAGTGCCTGCGGGTCGGTGGGTACGAATTGCCGCAGGCTCATGCCCGTGAAATAATCCACCACGCCGATAGGTTCGTCGGGGTCGAAATGGAGCAGTTTGGGTACGCCGGGGCAGCCCCGGAGGTGAGCCAGGATATCGAATTCGTAGGTAAATTCGTTGCGTTGGCCCTGGGCGGTGGTGGGGGAAGCCGCCGGGTGGACGAACAATTTTTTGAGGATACAGCGTTTGCCCACCTGATCGCTGGCCAAATAAATGCCCACCGGGGGGCTGGCCGACAGCGCCTCCCGGATGGTGTAGCCGCTGAAGACCATGCCGGGGGGCAGCGATGGAAACGGATAGGCTTCCTGCTCACGGAGCCGCTCATCGGTGACGAGGATACCTTGCCGCACAAAGGCATCAACGGCGGTCTGGACTACCGCCTGTATGTCGGCGGGCGAAGCCTCGGCCTGGGTAGCAAATATCCGGGCCGCATCGGCCACCGAAGCTGGCCGGACAAATTGCCGGAGTAGCGCGGCCAGCTCGGCATTGAGCAGCAGTATCTCGTCCGACTCGGAATCGGCCAGGCCAGCAGTGTAGCTGGCATCGGCCAGGGGTGGGCGGTCAACCAAGACCCGGCCCGGAGCCAGGCAGTAGCTTGTATCCACGAGGAAAATTAGGGAAAGGCCAAAAAAAAATGTGGCAACAGATTGGAAAATCTGTTGCCACAAAACGTCGTCAGATGGTTATCAGCCCCAACTGTTGTATTTGTTGGACTTGTTAGACTTATTTTTCTTCTGCGATTTCTGCTTGGGCGGCTGGGGAGCGGGGCACTAGGGTGGTGGGGGGGGGCAGACAGGTGGCACGTAGCAACTGCCGCCCCCACCGATGACCGCATTGGCCTCGGCAGTGGTGAGAATGTCTAACTGGCTCGAAGACAAACGAGCCTGGAGGGTGCTTAATGTTAACATGGTATAAATGGGTTGGGGGAAAAAATGAAACTAACTCGTTCCGGTTATTTGTGGAACAAGTCAAATCTAGTGAATCACTGATGATTACAAAAAAATCAACGTTTGTTTCAACCCTTCTCCCTAGATAATTTATTAGTTGGTAGGTAGGGTAGGTAGCTCCTTATGCCCGCTGATAGTTATTGATTGGGTAATCATGTGGTTAAAAAAGTAAGAATCTCTACGCCATGCTGATTCGTGTTTGCTCTGTCAATTGACCAACGGGCGATTAGGCAGTCTAAATTTCCTACTGTGTTCATCTACGTTAACTTCGGTGTGGCTAAGAAATTTCCAGTATATCGGCAATTGGATATGGTGGACTGCGGGCCAACCTGCCTGCGGATGATCGGCAAACATTACGGCAAAACACTCTCGCTCGAATCCCTGCGGGACAGTTGTTTTATCCGTAAAACGGGCGTGAGTATGGCTGGCATTGCCGACGGGGCGCAGGCTGTCGGTTTCCACAGCATATCGGTACGAACCACGCTGGCCGTGCTGCTCACCGAAGCCCCCAAACCCCTTATAGCCTACTGGCGGCAACGGCATTTTGTGGTGGTTTATGCCTGCGACCGGCGGCATGTTTCTGTGGCTGATCCAGCCCAGGGGCTGGTCCGTTACACGCACGCCGAGTTTCTGGATGGCTGGACGGGCAATGCCCGCCAACCCGATGGGCCGGGCATTGCCCTGCTACTCGAACCCGGTCCGGGGTTCTACGACGATCCCGACGAGGTTCAGCCCGGGGGGCTGCGGCTGGACTATTTCTGGAACTACCTGCGTCCCTACCGGCGGTATCTGGCGCAACTCGGTATTGGGGTGCTGGTGAGTGCGTTGCTCACGTTTATCCTGCCGTTTATCGTCCAGGCCATCGTAGACCGGGGTATCGAGTACCAGGATATCAACTTCGTGAATCTGCTGCTGGTGGGGCAGTTGACCATTTTTGTGTGCCAGCTCGTCACCGGATTTGTGGA
Organism: Cytophagales bacterium; assembly: GCA_038327655.1. Classification (GTDB taxonomy): domain Bacteria; phylum Bacteroidota; class Bacteroidia; order Cytophagales; family Spirosomataceae; genus JBBQLG01. Next base: position 1,108 of record JBBQLG010000226.1, on the reverse strand, counting down.
GCAGTGGCTGCTGATGCACATCAGCAGCCGGATCAATATCCGGCTCATTTCCGATTTTTTGGCCAAGCTCATGCGGCTGCCGATTTCGTTTTTTGAAACCCGCAGTCCCGGTGATATCCTCCAGCGGATCGATGACCATGTGGTGATCGAGCGGTTTCTGACCGGCTCGTCGCTGAGTGTGGTGTTTTCGCTGTTCAACCTAGTGGTGTTCGGGTTGGTGCTGGGGCTGTATGATCCGGTTATTTTCGGCGTGTTTCTGTTCAGCGCGGTGGCGTATGTGGGTTGGGTGTGGGCCTTTCTGGAGTCACGCAAGCGGCTCAACCTGCGCCGGTTCGACCGCCTGGCCGACCAGCAGGGATCACTGCTGGAGATCATATCGGGCATTGCGGAGATCAAACTACAGAACATTGAAAACCAGAAACGCTGGAAATGGGAACACATTCAAGCCCGGTTGTTTCGGATTGGGGTGGCCGATATGCGGCTGATGCAGACCCAGCAGGTCGGCACGTTTTTTATCAGCCAGTTGAAAGATATTTTTATCACTTACCTCTCGGCACGGGCCGTTATCGACGGGCAGATCAGCCTCGGCACCATGCTCTCGATCCAGGCCATCGTGGGGCAAATCAACGCGCCCCTAAGCCGGTTGGTGGAGTTTATGCGCTCAGCCCAGGATGCCCGCATCAGTCTGGACCGGCTGAGTGAGGTCCACAAAAAAGCCGACGAAGAGCCGCCTCAGGCTGGCCGGGTGCAACAGTTAGGGTCGTGGTCGGCAGTGACGATCCGCAACCTGGGTTTTTCGTACGGTGGTGCCAGTACGCCGCCCGTGCTAACCGACATCAGCTTTGCGCTGCCCCGGGGCCAGACCACTGCCCTGGTGGGGGCTAGTGGCAGCGGCAAAACCACGCTGATGAAGCTGTTACTGCGGTTCCATGAGCCAACCAGCGGCCAGATCATGATCGGCAACCAGTCTCTGGCAACCATCCACAGCGGCTGGTGGCGTGGCCAGTGTGGCGTGGTGATGCAGGAAGAGTTTATTTTTTCGGATACGCTGCGGCAGAATATCATCGGCGGCGATGAGGTGCCGAACGAAGAGATGCTCAACTACGCC
>JBBQLG010000225.1:0-6998 GCA_038327655.1 Cytophagales bacterium | reverse complement strand
AGCGATGCTATTACAATCGGCAGGGCCGCCTGTGCGGTTCGAAAACACTCGTCGCTGGGCTACAAAAGCCCTGAACAGATTGAGAATGAGTATCACACAAAACTTGCAAGTTGAGTGTGCCGCTAAACCGGACCACCCCACTGGATCAAGGCTATGCCTTGTCCTTGGGTACTGTTCAATCTGCTGGAAAGGGTGGTGAGTAGGGCCAAGCCACGCAGCCTATGTCGTCTTTTTGGGACGCATTTCCGTTGGGTTCAAGCTTTTTCTACTCACCAATGACTGATGGACAAGTTGCATTATTTTAAGCGAACAACCTCGGATTCAAAGATATGGGTCGTTGGGTGAACCAGCCAAAATGGGAGTTAAAGGCGGGTTAAGGTCGACAAGTTACACGCCCTGCATGGGCAAGTTTAGGTTTCCATTGCCGGGTTCCGGTCGACAGGGTGAATGCCACGACAGTCAAGGTTTAGGTTTGTGGGCCAACGTCTCGTCGACAGGCCAACTGCCACAACAGGAAACTATGTTTTGTTGGAAATGACCTCAACCGGATAATGAGGGAATTTTTCGTCGTCGGACAAAATGATAAATCCTGTGCTGGCTGCTTGTGCAATAATAGTACGGTCGAACTGGTCTTTATGGTCTTTCATTAACTGAATTTCATAAAAACGTTGAGCGTGTTCAGGCGTAATGGCTAAAACCTGAACTTGCAGATAGCTCAATGCCTAACTGAGGTAGGTCGCCAAAGGAATTTTAATGTCCAAATCTTTGGGTTTGCTTTCCAACAACTGCCCAATTTCGACCAACGATATCGCACTCAAATATTTGATATTGTTTGTATTTTCAAGAATACGGCTGATTTTCTTTCCTATTTTCTCTGGCTTAGAATACGCCCAAATGAATATGTGCGTATTCAAAAGGTAATTTTTCATTGTTTCAAATCGTCGTCGAACAGTGTATCAGAGACAAAAGCAAGGTGCTTGCCTGTTCCAAGTACAATTTTGGGCTTACCTTCGGGCTGGGCCGCGTTTGATTTCTTGACAGAGACACGATTTTTAGCTTCGGTCTTGGGTTTTGTTGCCGTTCTCATTTTTTGAATGAAGTTGTTATAGTACACGAATATACAAACAAAGCCGTCTAAGGTTTGGCTTGGACGACCGATTGACGATGAAAAAGCGTAATGAATGCTTTGCGGTTCACTCCGAGGGCGGGTTTCCTGTGACAGGAAGCACATCCCCTGTTCAGGGTTTGCAGCCCAACCGGCAATATGTGTAAAGGCCCGTTCCTCGCCATCAACACATGGGATTAGGGGTGACGCAAAAGACAGCCTAATAAGGCAGGGGAGGGGTGTTAAGATTCACCAACTTAGCCGGTTCATTCAAACTTGAATCCCATCAGGCGGGTATTGAGGAAACTAAAAAAGAGCTTAGGCTAAATTAAATATTGCCGTTGACTGCCCTGGCTTTTCAGAGTCTGCGGTGGTGGGGAGGTTTGTTAAGCAAGATAGAGCACCCGGATTCAGCCTTTTCTTTACGTTTCAGGAAGCTGACTAATGCCCAGGCATACCTGATTATTTACATAAAATGGTCAGCCTGTTACTATGAATGGCTACCATAACTGATCGCGTGGGAGCCATTTGCGTTTAAAAGTTTGGGTCAAAGTTGAAGTAAATCGGGTTCGACAGGCCGACCATTTTCTCGCTCAAGGCCATTGACGCGGGTACCTGCGGATAGGGGGTAGGCGGTCCCTCGACCACAACGCGATAGTACGTCCGACCGTCGGTTGTCGGCGTGTCAGTAAACTCAACCATCGCTGTTTTACCGGTTAGCTGCAAGGTATTCAGCTTGTTGCCGTTCTTCACGACACTGACGGTATAACTCCCATCCTCAACAACCTTGCCGGTTAGCTGCACCCGAAACCGAACGGGTTTGCCCGTGGCCAGCGCATTATCACCCATCATCATGTCCATCTTACCGTCCTGATTCAGGTCGGCGTAAAATTCAACGCGGGGGGCGTACGGATTGGTGCTGATAGAAACCCGCCCGTTCGTCAGCGCATCAATAACCGCCTGCGACGTTCGGGCGGTAGCAAATACCCACGTTGTTGGCGTACCTACATAATTGGCTTTGGCCTGACCGCTATTGGCCGTAGCCTTATCGGGAGAATCGGGAACGCCATGATGCGCATCGCTGCCCCCCCGGCCGGTTAGTTTACGGCCCGACGAAAGCATGTCATCCCAGATCATGATCGCATTGGCATTTTTGGACCAAAGCACGGAATTCCAAACCTCAATTGATTCGAGCATATCGTACGAATAGCCAAAATGGTCTTTCCCACTCGGATGGTTAGCCGACAGGTGAATACCAAGCTCCTTCTTCACCGCTCCGACAACCACATCCCGCTGATCGCGCACGTCGTACAGCCGCTGGTGGTCATAAGGCTTGGCCGAAAACGCATTGCCGTGGCCCCGTGTCGTTGTCCATTCGGCACCGTACAGGAGCAAAAGTGAGTCTGACTTAAATTCCGGGTCGGCCCAGGTGTTATTGGCAATGTCGCCATTTACGTGGTTATCGTGGTCGGTGATGCAGAGGTAGTCCATGCCGACCTCTTTGGAAAAGGTGATGATTTTGGCGATGGGATTGTTGGACGATTCCGTACTGTGGCGGGAGTGCATGTGAAGCTCACCTTTCAGCCAAACCCCTTTGGTAAGATCGGCAACAGGGGGCAGTGTCTTAATCGTGGTAGGTGCCCAGGGGTTGCTATGGGGTGACTGCCCCAACGCCGGATTACTGATAAGGCCAATAATTACTAATGGAACGCTAACAAAAACAGTTGAAAACAACCTCTTTTTGCTATTGTCGTTGAGTGGCATGGTCCGATTTTTGAAAAATATTTTTCTGTTGAAAAAAGAAGTCAGCTTAAACGGGTACCTGAAAATAAAGTAGACGATGGTCCGCGTATTAGCCATGTTAGAGTAAATCGAAGGTCAAAGCTGCGGAGATACTATTGATTTATGAAAGTAATAAGCAGGCAGCTCGTTGATTTTTCGGCAAAAGTACATCTGGTTATATATGCACACTTGTCTTTTGGTGTTATTAAATTATTATGATTGAAAACAGGCTGTAAAATAATAATACATTACAGAGTTTGATTGGATAGTAGCGTTTTTGGGTACCATTATGGAGGATTTATTCCAAATTTTCAGCCTTACTGATAAGCTATTATTTATATTCTATATATCTGGTTATCAGGTTAATAAAGAGTAAAATCAGTAGATTGCTTCTGATTCAGTATCGGGCTGATTCGACCTATAAATACAATCAAATAGAAAAGGATGCTGGCCCATTTTACAGCGATAGAATTGATGTATATTGATTAAGTTCATTACAATAGATGGTCTCCTAATGGTCATACTATTAGTATGAAGTGCTAAGTAATACTTGCGTTTTTTAAATTGAGACAGTACGTTGTTCATTTAGGAGCAGTCAGGCCTCAGATGCCAACTTAACTGAACAGTAATTCACTAAGCTATCTTTGACGACGGAACAAATCGATCACATCGCCGGGGTTTCGAATGCGTTTGTTGGAAACGTCAACCAAAAGATTTCTTCAGGAACACAATCGGTTAGGCCGCTTCCCAGCCACGAAAAACAATCCGTTCGGCGGGTGTGGAGTACAAAATCGATCCACCCCGAAACAACAAAAAAGCCAGCCTGTATAAAACGGGCTGGCTTTTTTGGCTCTGTAGGGACGATTACGCTACCGTGATGGTTTGCGCGGGCTTGTTGGTTTCCGGATTCCTCGGTAGCGTTACCGTCAGAATTCCATCGGCGTAGCTGGCCGAAATCGCTTCGATAAGCACCTTGTCATTCAGCCGGAACGACCGCTTAAACGCGGCTGGCTGGTATTCTTGGTAGGTGTAGGTCGGCATATTCGGTTGGTCCTCCGTTCCCGGCTCCGCACCCGGATGGGCGATGGTCAGCACATCGTCTTTTACCGTCAGCGTTACCTGCTCTTTGGTCAGACCGGCGGCAAACAGCGAGATGGTATAAGCCTCATCCGTTTCCCCGATGTTGACGGCTGGCTGGCTGCCCCCGTGCCGACCGCCAAACCGGCCGAACGTACCCCGGCCCCACGGACCGTCAAATTTACCCCGACCCCCTGGGCCGCAATTGCCTTTATGTTCGGCCCGAAATGCTTCTTTGTAATTCATGGTTGTGTGCTTTTTAGTGTTGTGTTTACTGGTTTACGCTACTGGTGTGGTTAGCTGATGGGGATGACCCGGTCAAAACCCGCCCGGTTCATGGGGCTGCTAAACGCTGGATTGTCGATGGAAATGATGTCGGTCGACACCCGGCCAAACCGTCCGCCCATTCCGCCGAAGCGGCCTGCCAACCGCCCACCGACGACCCGTATGATCAGGCCGGTTGCCAGCACGATCAGCAATACTTTTAATAGCAGCGTTACTAAAAACAGGGCCAGCCCAGCCATCAGGGCTATACCCGCTACTCGCCAAATGTTCATCTTCGTTCTTGTTTAGTGATCTGTTGAAAGCCGAAGCAGGTTGGGGTGAGACCGGACGATCCGAATGCTTCACCCGACGCTTATGTCTGCGGCTCTACAAGGGTAGTCGCAGAAGGGGGTGAGGATATTTTACGAAAAGGTGAAATTTTTTTGGATGTGGGTGTTGCCTGCTGTAGAGTGTGTGAGTTGTTTATGATTTCGATTTGCGGCCTGAACTTGACGTTGCGTTTGTCATCCTGAAGAATGAAGGATCTTGGGTGCCAGGCTTCTAAGATCCTTCCTGCGTCAGGGTGACAAACTAACCGGTTTAATTGCTCTTTGAATAGGTAGAACGATAGGCACTAATAATCTTCTGTGTACCAACAAAAAAGCCGCGCTCAGCTTTTGCTGGCGCGGCTTTTTGGTAATGCATTTGGTTTACTTAATCCCGTTTGAACCGGTCGTTGTCGTCCCGTCGGCGATTGCTGCCGCCGTCGTTGCCTCCCCGGAGCGAGTTGCTGCCCCGGCTGCTGAACGAACCGCCACCGGTAGTGCTGTTGCTGTTACCCGTGCTCCGGCTGTTGCCGTTGGTCGTGTTCCGTTCGACCGGACGACCACCTTCACCGGCAGCCCGTGGGCCACCCTGGCGTTGAGGGCGTGCCTGTTCGGACCGTCCGTTTGTGGACCGGTCACCAGCCGGGCGTTGGCCGCGTTGCTGCATCTTCGGCGCGGGCATGTACACCATGTTCTGAATGTGGTACGGATGCTCTTTTACGACCGGAATCGCATTGGTAATCAGCTTGTTGATGTCGCGCAGGTACTCCTGCTCTTCGGGTTCGCAGAACGAAATCGCCATGCCTTCGTGTCCCGCCCGACCCGTCCGGCCAATGCGGTGAACGTAGGTTTCGGGGATGTTGGGCAGTTCGTAGTTGATTACGTGCGAGAGTTCGTCGATGTCGATGCCACGGGCTGCGATGTCGGTAGCGACCAGCACCCGCGTCTGCCGCGATTTAAAGTTGCTCAGGGCGCGTTGCCGGGCGTTCTGCGACTTGTTGCCGTGGATGGCTTCGGCCGTAACACCCGCCTGCAGCAGGTCTTTTACCACCTTGTCGGCCCCGTGTTTGGTGCGGGTGAAGACCAAGGCGGTTTCCATGCCTTTTTCGTCCAGCAGCATCGTCAGCAGTTTGCGTTTGTTGTCTTTCTCGACAAAGTACAGCGATTGCTGAATGGTTTCGGCGGTTGTGGAGGCTGGCGTCACTTCTACCCGCAACGGACGGGTCAGAATGGTGTCGGCTAATTTCGTGATTTCGGGCGGCATCGTGGCCGAGAAAAACAGCGACTGGCGTTGGTCAGGAAGTTTGGCAATGACTTTTTTCACGTCATGCACAAAGCCCATGTCGAGCATCCGGTCGGCTTCGTCGAGCACGAAAAACTCGATGTTGCTCAGGTTCACAAACCGCTGGTTCATCAAATCGAGCAAACGACCCGGCGTAGCAATCAGCACGTCGACGCCACTGCGCAGGGCATTGACTTGGCTGTGCTGCGAGACACCACCGAAGATGACGGTATGTTTCAGTTTCAGATTACGGCCGTAGGCGGCAAAGCTTTCGTCGATCTGAATGGCTAATTCGCGGGTTGGTGTCAGAATCAGGGCGCGAATCGGGGTTTGACCGCGCTGGGGCTGCCGGGTTGGGTCGGCCATCAACTGAAGCATCGGGATGGCAAAGGCGGCTGTTTTGCCGGTGCCGGTTTGGGCGCAGCCGAGCAAATCGCGGCCGTCTAAAATAATGGGAATGGCCTGTGCCTGAATCGGCGTTGGCGTGGTGTAGCCTTCGGTGTTGAGCGCGGATAAAATTGGCTCAATGAGGCCCAGTTCGTTAAATGACATCAGTTACTTTGAAAAAATGAAGTCGCTGAGTCAAATGTAAGGCGTTCTGAATCAGCGGGTTGGTTGCGGTCGAATTATGGATGAGATAAGCTCTACACGACCGTCACTACACCAATAACACGAATCGTACCAAATATAATTCCGTTAGTGACTACTGAGTGGCTGGGAGTGAGGTATCGACTGAGTTGAAAATTTAGTAAGGTACTGCTGGAGTTACAGTTTTAGGTCATCAATGCCTGAGTTGAATCTTACCAGTTTATCCCAATTAATAGCTCCTGCATCATCGCATAATTTATTAGTAAATTCTCTTGAAAATTTGTTGAGCATTTGAGAGTAAGACTGTATAAAATCATCATTTTTTTCCTTCGCTACGTAGCCAAGTGGTTCAATGATTTCTGTGTAAAGCGTATCATCTCCAGATATGAATTTCCAAAATCGCTGGCCACAGTATTTAAAGTATTCACCTTTGTCTGGGTTATTATCGCGACCATAACAACATCCGTTTACTGCAATTACATTTATCTTGGCATTGCTAGTTCTCAGAATTTTTTTAGCTTTGATAAAATCAGTTTTCATCTTTCCAATTTGACTACTGTTACCCCAACTCGGC
>JBBQLG010000224.1:0-7069 GCA_038327655.1 Cytophagales bacterium | reverse complement strand
CAGTCGCCATTGCGCCAGCGTGACTGCCGGGTTCAGGTGCGCGCCCGACAGTTTGCCCCAGGGCGAATAGATCAGGCCAACGGCGGTCAAACCCATGCAGATGCCGATGATAGCCCGCCGCAAAAAATCGGACGGGAGGGCCGACCGAACGGGTAAATCGGGGTGTTCGACCACGATCACGACCAGACAGGCCACAATCATAAACGTACCCAACGCCCAGGCTTCGATCAGGTAGAGCGACCCGTTTTTTCGGAGTGTTTCCAGCATAGTTTACGGGTTGGTTGTGGGTTAATTCTGTTTGATAAAATCAACAACGGCTTCGTAAAAAGACACAGGCTCATTGTCCATGCAGATATGCCCGCTATGGGGCAAAATGAGCAGCCGTTTCCGGGTCGATGCGGTTTTTTTCATCACCTCGTCGGCCAGGCCACGTGGCACGGTAAAATCATATTTACCCGTGATGCAAAGCAATGGCAAGGTGAGCCTATTGAGCCTGGACGAATACTCGGCGTGCAACACATCGTTATTCAAATCAGAAAAATAGGTGGCCCCTCCATTAGACGCGAACCAGAACAGCGAAAAAGCGGTCTTATTGCTCGTCAGTAAACTACCAACACCTATTGTGCTTTTCTGAATATCGTCAATTAATCCCTCGGCCTGGTCGGCGCAATTGTTCAACCCGCGAGATACCCCAAGCGTATAATCGGGGATGTGCGGTTCGGCATAATCGACTATTTTTTGCCAGTCTGTCGTGTGTATGTTTTTGCTGATCTGGTCTTTTCCAAATTGCAACAGATAGGCCCGCGTCAGCGAATCATTGGCGTAATAATTGTGCGCCCCGGCCACGTTAATCCAGCCCCGAACCAATTGCTGATTCGTACCCTCGGTCAGAAAAGCGGGGGCGACCAAACCACCCCAACTGTGCGACAGGATGAAAATTTTGGTGGTCTGTCCGTAGCGATATTTGAGCAGCAGCACCAGCTTCTTGAGGTCATCGGCATATTGATTCAGGGTCAGTGGGGGCGTGTTGCTACCCTGCGACCCGCCAGCCGCCCGTTGGTCCCAGTAGGCCACGCCAAAGTTGGTTTCGAGGTATTTGGTGCTGTTGTCGTCGTTTTGAAAGCCAATCGCCGTGCCGCCCGGCCCGCCGTGTACCCACACCACCATGACGCCCGACGCCGTATTGCCCTCGACCAGAACCGGCATCTTGGCCCCCTGATTTTCCAGATAAAAGTAGTCCTGCACGGCAGCCCCAGTGCTGATAATTTCGGGCTGACAACCGGCCAGCCACGTCAGACTCAATAGCCCAATCAAACGCAGGCAGGTGTTCATCGGCTGATGGTTTTAACGGTTTTGTTGAGTGACTGACGCAGGTGGTTCAGGTTGACTGAAACCCCCAGCAGGAACGAGGGTTTGATGACAACCGACCGAAAATTGGGGTACAAAACGGGCAAATTCAGCAGCAGGTGAACGTCGCGAATCAGACCGGGCCTGTGGGTGTCGAACCGCTTGCCGATGCCCCACATGAAGCCGGTCAACAGCCGCCAGTCGCCCGCCGTTTTGTCCTGGCCAACGGTGCCATTGTCGTCGACGGTGTATGTCGTGCTGTTCAGAAACGTACGGCTCACGCCCAGCATTGGCGCAAACGTTCGGTAAAAACCACGCCTATGCCGACGGACGAAGGCATAATCAACCGTCAAAAACACGTTCGTGTGCAGGTATTGCTGGTAGTAGAATCCCGGCCCTACGCTCAAAATCCGGTCTTTAAAAATGACCTTTTCCCGACCCGATTTTTTGATAATGTGCTTTTCGGTTCCTGACAGAACCTGGCCAATAGTTACCTGGCCACCCCATTGCTGAAGGGGAACAAACGCCGTGACCTGGATAAAAACTGGCTCCGCCACCCGCACCACCGTATCTGGCTTAATAGGGTTCTGCGCCATCGTGCAGGCTGGAAACCAGCCGGTTACGACAACGCAGAAAAGGAGCAGACGAGTTGATAGACTCATTGTTCAGCGTATTGGATAGTCCGTCAGCAGCTTGATCAATGCCCCCACCGACCAGGCCTGATTCGCCGTGCCGCGACCGTCGCCGGGGTGCAGGCCGTCGAAAATTTCGGAGATGCCGAACAGACAGTCGTGTTTGTAAAAGTGCGTTTTCAGCGTGTCCAATTCGGTGTGCATCCTCCTCTGTGCGGCCCCCGAAAACTTGTTCAGCCGCAGGTAGGCGGGCCAGTATTCGCCCAGCAAAAACGGCCAGACCGTCCCCTGGTGGTAGGCCGTGTCGCGGAGCCACTGGTCGCCGCCGTATACCGCCGCAAAGTGCGGGTCAGACGGAGCCAGCGTCCGCAGGCCGTAGGGTGTATAGAGGTGGTCGGTCACGGTGGCCAGCACCTGTTTTTGCTCGGCTGGTTTGAGCAGCGGAAACGGCAGGCTGAGGGCGTAAATCTGGTTGGGCCGGATGCTGGCATCGGGCGTACTGCCCGGCGCGACCACGTCGTTGAGGTAGCCTGCCTCGTTCCAGAAGTGCGTCCGAAAACTGGCCTCAAACCGGCGCAGTAACACGGCATACAGGTCCGGCTTGCGGCCCAGCAGCCGGGCAAAATAGACCGTAATGTGCAGCGCATTGTACCACAGGGCGTTTATTTCGACGGGGCAGCCGTGCCGGGGCGTCACCACATAATCGCCCACGCGGGCATCCATCCAGGTCAGTTGCGCGGTGCCTTTGCCACCGTAGAGCAGTCCATCGTCGGTGACGTGAATGCCGTAGCGGGTGCCGTCGCGGTGCGCGTCGAGAATAATCAGCAACTGCTCGAAATGTTGTTCGACAAACGGCAGATCGTCAAAGCGCTGGTGGTATTCGTAGAGCGTGACAAACAGCCAGAGCGTGGCGTCGATGGTGTTGTACTCAATCGGGTCGTGGCTGTTGTCGGGGAAACGGTTGGGCAGCATCCCGTCGTCGAGGTAGCGGAAAAACGTACCCAGAATCTGCCGCGCCGTCTCTTGCTGACCGAGCGAAATGCACAGCCCCCGCAGGGCAATCATGGTGTCGCGGCCCCAGTCGGTAAACCAGTGGTAGCCCGCAATGATGGTCTCGCCATCGGTCGATTTGCGCTGCACGACAAATTGATTGGCCGACACCCGTAGATCCTGTAAAAACGGGTCTGCCGGTTGGGTAGCGTCGGTAAGCGGTTTCTTCAGGGCCAGCACCCGCGCTGTTTCTGCCGCCCGGAGGGCCATCGGTTCGGTGTCAGCGGGCAAGTCTTCGGCAGTAGGCGATCCGGTCGAAAACGTTAGAAACAACTCCTGCCCCGGGGCCAGTTCGTGTTCGATGTAGCCAATGGAATACGCATCTTCCTGGAAATCAAGCCCGCGCAACTGTTCCTGCCGGTAGGTGAACCGATTGTACCACGCCCGTTCTTCGACAAACGACCCCGCCGAGAATCGCACAAACAACGGCTCGGCTCCGTAGTGGGCGTAGATTTTGAGACGACCGTCAGCGCGTTCAACATAGTAATTCGATTCCGGGTTTTGGTGGTACAGGCCGTGATAATCGCGGTAGACGAACAGCGGATTGAGCCGCAGGGTCATGGCCTGCTGGCCCGCGTTTTGGTACGAGACCACCGTTGCGTTCAGGCCCTGCACCATGCAAACGGTCTTGACCAACACCTGCTCTTCAACCCGGTAGGTCCAGCACGGCAGCGGCATCCGCTCGAACGAGGCCAGGTGCGCCCAGCCCTGCGGATGGATCACCTCGCCGTAGCGGTTACTCGACAGCTCCACCGGGCCGCGTTCGGTCAGCAGGGTTTCCTCGATTTTCGAGACCAGCACCTGCCGGTCGGTGGGTGGGTTGCGGGCCGCCACCAGCAGCCCATGATACCGGCGCGTGTTGGCTCCGGCCACCGAGGCCGAGGCGTAACCGCCCAACCCATTGGTAATCAGCCATTCTTTGGCTTCCAGTGATTCGTAGGTTTCCATGATTGTGTGGGATTTACCGTTGCGAAATCAGGTCAGCCACGATGCCCGTCCAGCCGGTTTGGTGGCTGGCTCCGACCCCGCGCGAACTGTCGCCGTGAAAATATTCGTAGAACAGCACGAGGTCTTTGAAGTGCGGGTCGTTGGCGTAGCGGGCCTCGTGGCCGTTCACGGGCCGGTGGCCGGTGTCGTCGGGCCGGAAGATGCCAATGAGCCGCTGCGCCAGCATCCGGGCCGCGTCACCGAGCAGCACCTGGTTGCCCGAACCCGTCGGGAAGTCCACCCGGAGTTGGTCGCCGTAGTAGCTGTGGTAGGTTTGCAGGGCCTGAATCAGCAGGTAGTTCATCGGCATCCAGACGGGCCCGCGCCAGTTGGAGTTGCCGCCAAACAGCCCGTTGCTCGACTCACCGGGTTCGTAGCGCAGGCCGAACTGCTGCCCGGCAATCTGCACGGTATAGCCGTGTTCGTGAATTTTGGAGATCGACCGGATGCCGCCCGGTGCCAGAAACTCGCGCTCGTCGAGCATGGCGTGGAGCAGCCGTAGCAGCCGCGCCGGCGGAATGAGCGAGAGCAGCAAATCTTCGTTTTCGGCGATGTCTTCCACCACCACGTGCATCTGTTGCTTTTTCTGGTACTGCTGAAACCACCGCATCCGCTTGGTGAAGTCGGGCAGTTTCTCAAAAATCGATTTTGGAATTTTCAGCACCGCAAACAACGTCGTCAGGCCCACCAACGATCTGATTTTGAGCGGGATATACTCGCCGCCGGGCATGGCCAGGATGTCGTAGAAAAACCCTTCGCGCTCGTCCCAGGCACCGGCCCAGTTTTCGCCCATGCGGTTCAGCGACTCGGCGATGTAGACGAAATGCTCAAAAAACTTGGTTGCCACATCCTCGTACGTATCGTCGGTTTTGGCAATTTCGAGGGCCATTTCCAGCATATTCAGGCAGTACATGGCCATCCAGCTTGTGCCGTCGGCCTGCTCCAGCCGCCCGCCACCGGGAATCTGGTTGCTCCGGTCAAACACGCCGATGTTGTCCAGCCCCAGAAAACCGCCCTCGAACACGTTGTTTCCTTTGGCATCTTTGCGGTTAACCCACCACGTGAAATTCAGCAGCAACTTCTGAAATACCCGCTTCAGAAAGTTCACGTCGCTGATGCCGGTCCGGGCGGCATCGAGCTTATAGACCGTCAGGCATGACCAGGCGTGAACGGGTGGGTTCACGTCGCTGAACGCCCATTCGTAGGCCGGTAACTGACCGTTGGGGTGCATATACCATTCACGCAAAAACAGAATCAACTGATTTTTAGCGAATTGCGGGTCCACCATCGCCAGCGGAACGCAGTGAAAGGCCAGGTCCCAGGCCGCATACCAGGGGTACTCCCACTTGTCGGGCATCGAGATGATGTCGGCGTTGTTCAGCGTCCGCCACTGGCTGTTGCGGCCCGTTTTGCGGCTTTCGGGCGGGGGTGGATTTCCCGGATCACCGTCGAGCCATTGCGGGATGTCGAGGTGGTAAAACTGCTTGCTCCAGAGCATCCCGGCGAAGGCCTGCCGCTGAATCCGCTTCGTTTCGGCATCAGTATTGGGCGACTGGATGGCGGCATAAAACCCGTCGGCCTCGGCAATTCGTTGGGCGAAAATCGGATCGAAATCGCCGAACGGCGTGGCGTTGGTGCCGCGCATGAGCCGCAGGCAGATCGTCTCGGACTTACCCGCCGCAATAGTCAGTTTATAGACCGGAGCCACTTTGGAGCCTTCGATCCGGTCGGCCAGCAGCGCGTGGTCGCCGTTGACAACGGTTTGGTGAAACGCATCTTTCGTGTACGGATGGGAGCCTGGCAGGCCGAAGAGGCGTTCGGTATTGGTCTCGTTTTCGGTGAATAGCACCTGCCGGGTCGGCTCAAAATACAGCGTGTAATCGGCCTGTTTGGGGTTTTCGGTGGTCACGCTCTGGCAACCCGGCCCGTCGGGACCGCGCCGGATGCGGGGCTTCTGGTCCATCTGCCCAAACGACCAGCCGTTCCGAAACCAGAGCGTCGGCAGCAGGTGCAGGTCGGCGGCTTCCGGTCCCCGGTTGTGGGCCGTAATGCGAATCAGCAGGTCACGGTCGTCGGCTTTAGCGTATTCGGTGAACACGTCGAAGTAGCGGCTTTCGTCGAAGATGCCTGTATCAAGCAGTTCGTATTCAGGCTGTTCGCGGCCCCGATTCTGGTTGGCACTGACCAGATCGGCGTAGGGAAACTCGGCCTGCGGGTATTTGTACAGGTGTTTCATGTACGAATGCGTCGGGGTGCTGTCGAGGTAGTAGTACAGTTCCTTCACGTCTTCGCCATGATTGCCTTCGCTGCCCGTTAGCCCGAACAGCCGCTCTTTCAGGATGGGGTCTTTGCCGTTCCAGAGGGCCAGCGCGAAGCAAAGCCGCTGCTGCTCGTCGGAAACACCGGCGATGCCGTCTTCGCCCCAGCGGTAGGCGCGGGAGCGGGCGTGGTCGTGCGAAAAATACTCCCAGGCGTTGCCGTGTGGGCTGTAGTCTTCGCGGACGGTTCCCCACTGACGTTCAGACAGATACGGCCCCCAGTGGAGCCAATCTTTTTGCCCGGTATACTGCTCATCGAGGCGGATTTTTTCGGGGCCGTCTGTCGGGGTAACCGGGGTATTTTTGGGTTGGGTTTTCATCGAAAAGAAGGTTAGCCGTTGGTGGTGAAACCGGGGTAGAGGGTCATGCCGCCGTCCACGAAAATGCTGGTGCCGTGAATGTAATCCGATTCGTCGGAGGCCAGCCAGACGGCGGTCGAACCGATGTCTGACGTTTCGCCCACGCGCAGGTACGGGATCAGTTTAAGCAGTTCGGCTTCGGCGGCGGGCGTGTCCCAGGCCGAGGTGTTGATGGGCGTTTTGATGGCTCCCGGTGCGATGCTGTTGATCCTGATTTTTTTCGGGCCGTACTCCTGGGCGATGGATTTCATCATCAGCATCACCCCGCCCTTCGAGGCGGCGTAGTTGGCGTGGCCCGCCCAGGGGATAATCTCATGCACTGAGCTGATACACAGTATTTTACCTAACGCTACCGACACGTCTGGGCGGTGGCCCC
>JBBQLG010000223.1:0-7093 GCA_038327655.1 Cytophagales bacterium | reverse complement strand
ATGCGCTGGTTCGGCCCAAACGATTCGGTTTCACTGATGGACATTCGACAGGCTGGCTGCTCCGGCGTGGTAACCGCCCTGCATCAGACTCCGATGGGCGAGGTGTGGCCGGTTGAAGCCATTCAGCAGCGTAAGCAGCTTATCGAAGCGGATAACGACCGTTATTCTGCGCTGCACTGGGCGGTGGTCGAAAGTTTGCCCGTCCACGAAGCCATCAAGAAAGGGTTGCCATCCCGGGCCGCCTACATCGAAAACTATAAAAAGTCCATTCGGAATCTGGCGGCCTGCGGCATCAAAACGATCTGCTACAATTTCATGCCGGTGCTGGACTGGTCGCGCACGAATCTGAGCTACGAAATGCCGGACGGGTCGCGGGCACTACGGTTTGTCTGGGTCGATTTTGCCCTGTTCGACCTGCACATCCTGAAACGACCCGGTGCCGAATCAGACTACGACCCGGCCCTTATCGAGTCGGCCCGACGCACCTTCGGCGCAATGTCGCCGGTTGAAATTACGACGCTGACGAATACCGTTTTGCTCGGTTTGCCCGGCTCGGGTGATGCCTTCACGCTCGACACGTTTCAGGAGTTGTTGGATGAATACGCTGCCATCGGCGATCAGGAGCTTCGCGAAAACCTGTATTATTTCATCCGCGAAGTAGCCCCGGTGGCGCAGGAAGCTGGCGTCAATCTGGGCATTCACCCCGATGACCCACCGTATCCGTTGCTGGGACTGCCCCGCGTGGTGAGCACCGAAGCCGACCTGGCTCAATTACTGGATGCCTGCCCGCTCCCGGCCAATGGAATTACCTTTTGCACGGGTTCGCTGGGCATTCGGGCCGATAATGACCTACCCGGCATGATCCGACGGTTTGGCGACCGGATTCATTTTATTCACCTCCGCACCACCAAACGCGAAGGTCCTGCCACATCGGCCACGCAACCGGGCAACTTCCATGAAGCCGACCACCTGACCGGTGATGTGGATATGTACGCCGTGGTACGCGCCATCGTGCTCGAACAGCAGCGACGTATCCGGTCTGGCAGCGGAGAGCCATCCATTCCGATGCGCCCCGACCACGGCCATCAGATGCTCGACGACCTCCATTCGGGCAAACCGACTTATCCCGGCTACTCGGCCATCGGGCGGCTGCGCGGCCTGGCCGAACTCCGGGGACTGGAACTGGGCATCAGCCGCAGCCTGACCAACACCGACACGCAGCACACAACGACCCTGAACGCAACCATATGAATTATCAAAAAAGCTGCCTGTGGGTAGTAACGTTGCTGCTTCTAACAGTAGCCGCGCCGACGATGGCTACCGACTCTGGTTGAAATACGACCCGATTAAGAACGTGGCGAACCGGCAGGCCTACACCCGGTCTGCGCAGTTCATTGCTGTTGGTAAAAGCAACCCGGTACTGCAATCGGCAGCCGAGGAGTTACAGCTTGGCTTACAGGGCTTGCTGGGAAAAATGGTGCCCATTGTCGTGGATGCAGGCAACCGGACGGGTGGTATTGTGCTGGTGGTAACGCCCGGTGCCGCTGGCCTGAACAGAGAAGGCTACCGTATTAGCCAGCAAAATAACATCGTTATCACCGCCCAAACCGATGCCGGAGCCTTGTACGGAGCGTTTGCCCTGCTGCGGCAGATACAAGCCGGATACCCCGTTGGGTCCATTGCCGTAACCAGTAACCCGAAGGTGCAGTACCGGATGCTCAACCATTGGGATAACGTCGATGGCACCGTTGAGCGGGGATATGCCGGTGCATCGCTCTGGAAATGGTACGAACTGCCCGAACGGGTGGACCCGCGCTACCGCGATTACGCCCGCGCCAATGCCTCGCTGGGCATCAACGGGGTAGTCGTCAACAACGTGAATGCCAGTGCCCGGTTTATGACGGCCGAATACCTGCAAAAGGTGGCGGCATTGGCCCGTGTTTTCCGGCCCTACGGCATCCGGGTGTATCTGTCGGTGTACTGGGCGGCACCCAAAACGCTGGGCGGGCTTAAAACCACCGACCCGCTCGACCCGCCCGTTCGCCGGTGGTGGGCCGATAAAGTAGCCGAGATTTACCGGACTATCCCCGATTTTGGGGGCTTACTGGTAAAAGCCAATTCGGAGGGAGAACCCGGCCCGCAGGATTACGGCCGTACCCACGCCGACGGTGCCAACATGCTGGCGGACGCCCTGAAACCCTACGATGGCGTCGTGATCTGGCGGGCGTTCGTCTATAAAGCGGACGGAACGGCTGACCGGTTCAAGGCAGCCTTCGACGAGTTTACCCCGCTGGACGGCCAGTTCGACAAAAAGGTAATCGTGCAGGTGAAAAATGGCCCCATCGACTTCCAGCCCCGCGAACCATTTTCGCCCCTGTTCGGCAACATGCCCCGCACCCCGCTGGGTATCGAGTTTCAGCTCACGCAGGAATACCTCGGCTTTGCCACGCATCTGGTATACGAAGCCCCGATTTTTAAAGAATGCCTGGAAACGGACACCTACGCAACCGGTAAAGGGGCAACCGTAGCCAAAATTATAGATGGAAGCGTATCCGGCTATTCGATGAGTGCCATGGCGGGCGTTGCCAATGCAGGATCGGCCCGCAACTGGACCGGCCACCCGATGGCGAAGGCCAACTGGTACGCCTTCGGGCGGCTGGCGTGGGATCATACCTTATCGGCCGAAGCCATTGCCCGCGAGTGGGTGACCATGACATTAACAAGTGAACCGCAGACCGTGGACCGAATCGTGAAGCTCATGGGCAAGTCGCGGGAGATTTACGTCAACTACAACACCCCCCTGGGATTATCGCGCCCCTGGACGGGTGTTCACTTTGCGCCGGAACCCTGGCAGAACCGCAGTTCCCGCCCCGACTGAACGGCTGTTTATTACCACCGGGCCGATTCCGTCGGGCTTGGTTTCGACCGAACGGCAACGGGTAGTAAGGCGCTGGACCAATACCGGCCCGAGGTACAGCAACAATGGAATAACCCGGAGACCTGCCCGTTGCCGTATCTGCTCTGGTTTCACCACGTACCGTGGACGCAAAAGCTAACCACCGGCCGGACGCTCTGGAACGAACTATGCACCCGTTTTTATACCGGGGCGGATTCGGTGCGCTGGATGCAGCAGGAATGGGCACTGGTGAAAGGTGCCGTCGACCCGGCCATCCATGCCGACGTAGCAGCCCGATTAATTACGCAGCAAAAGGAAGCCATCTGGTGGCGCGACGCCTGGGTGTTATACTTGCAGACGTTTTCGAAGCAACCGATTCCATTGCCCTTCAAAAAGCCGGAACGAACGCTGGATGAAGTCAAACAATCGGTCGACATTTACTTACTACGCTAATGGAACAGCAAAACGGACAGGCTGCCGAACCGGCATCTGACAGCATCAACCGCTACAACCCTATCTTTTCGCTGGCGGGCAAGCTGGCCCTGATCACCGGGGGGGGCAGCGGCATTGGGTTTGCGATTGCCCGCTGCCTGGTTGCTGCCGGGGCTACCGTGGTTATTACCGGCCGCCGGGAGCAACCCCTTCGCGAGGCCGTAGCTACCCTGGCGGAAGGCCGCACGCCCGGATCGGCGCATTATGCCGTCAACGACGTTACCGACCGGCCCCTGCTCGACGGACTCGTGGCCGATATCGAGAATACGTACGGCCCGATTGATATTTTGGTGAATAACGCGGGCATCAACATGAAAAAACCGGCTCTGGAGGTCACCGACGATGATTTTGACCGGATCGTTCATACCAACCTCAACTCGGTCTTTTCGCTGACCCGCGCCTGCGCCCGGCGCATGGTCGACCGGGGTAGCGGCTCCATTATCATGATCTCGTCCATGGCGGCCTACTATGGCATCGACCGGGTGGTGGCTTATGCGGCCTCAAAAGCAGCGGTGGAGGGAATGGTAAAAGTGATGGCTTCGGAGTTTTCGGGGCATGGAGTGCGGGTTAATGCACTGGCTCCCGGCTTCATCGAGACCGCCATGAGCAAGACTGCTATGGGGGGCGACCCCGACCGCTTTGCCCGCGCCATGCGCCGGACCCCCATGGGCAAGTTTGGCCAGCCCGAAGACATTGGCTGGGCCGCCGTTTTTCTGGCCTCCGATGCCGCCCGCTACATTACCGGCGTATCGCTGCCGGTTGACGGCGGCAACTCGATTGGTTTTTAGGCAGGTTGCCAGTTTGTTGTCATTGGTGGTCACAGAGCAGTGATTACTGTGCCGTGGAGGACCACGAATAACCACCCAATGACTTTTCTTTATTCTATGGCGACCCCGTTCTCTTTTCTAAAAAAATGCCCGAGCCTGCCGTTGCTGACAGGTAACGTACCCGAATGCGGGGTTATTTCACAATGATTACAGCACCGAGAGTACCTCGAAACGGGAACGCATTTACCAGCTTCTGAAGAGATTAAACGAACAGGGCGTGCCGGTTCAGGGTGTAGGACTACAGGGGTACTGGTTTATTCACGAACCTACGGCATCAGCACTGCAACCCTCCATCAATCGGTTTGCCAGCCTGGGACTGACAATACAAATCACCGAACCGGACGTGTCGGTCTACCCGAAAGAACACGAACGCCGGGCCAAAAAAGCGACCAACACGAGTGAATTTACGCCGGAAATGAACACCAGACAGGCTGCTCATTACAAAATGCTGTTCGATGTTTTCCGTAAGCATAAAGACCAAACCACCAACGTCACCTTCTGGAATCTGTCCGATAAGTGGTCGTGACTCGACGATTTTCCGGTGCCGGGCCGTAAAGATTACCCCCTGCTGTTCGACCAGAATTACCAGCCCAAGAAAGCATTTGGCGCGGTCGTAACGTTTTAGACGATCAGTCCTTAATCACCGAACAGTCAGTTTGCTAAGTCGCATCACGAACGTTGCGCCGGGCAAACAGGATCATTTTGAAGGAATTGGGGTGATTCGGCACGAGCGCATTTAGTCAAAAAGTACGTCGGCTTTCAAATGGTGCGCTGCGCGTCGACCGTATTGATAAAATAGCCCCACCGCCCTCCCTGGTCGGTGGGGCTATCGGGTTTCACTAAAAAGCGGGTGTAATGTTCACCGCTTCGACCCGGGTAATTTCGGGCGAGGCTTTCAGAATCGCTTCTTCTAAGCCCGCTTTAAAAGTCATCGCTGACATGGGGCACGTACCGCACGAACCTAACAGTTCGAGCCGGACAACGCCCTCGCTTGTAATGTCGAGCACTTTCACGTTCCCCCCGTCCGTTTCGAGATAAGGTCGAATACCGTCGAGTGCTTTCTCGATCTTGCTCCGTAAGTCTGTTGATTGAACCGCCGTGTCCATGTCGGTTTATAAAATTTCGTTTCCCGTAAATATACCCGGTTATCGCGGGTTTGTGCTACTTACACGCGGATTTCCACCCGCTTCGTTTGCGCCAGAGCCGCGTTGCGGATTGCCACCTGCTGCGCTACGGCTTCAGCCGCCGACCGAAAAGCTTCCGTGACCACCGATTCATCGCCGACTACGATCGGTTTCCCATCGTCGCCCGCTTCACGGATGCTCTGCACCAGAGGAATCTGACCCAACAGGGGCACGTCAAACTTATCGGCTAACTGCTGCCCGCCCCCCTGGCCAAAGATATAATACTTCGATTCGGGCAATTCAGCAGGGGTAAAATAAGCCATGTTTTCGATCACGCCCAGAATTGGCACATTGATCTGCGGTTGCCGGAACATTGCCAATCCCTTGATCGCATCGGCTAAGGCCACTTTCTGGGGCGTCGTGACAATAACGGCACCGGTAACCGGTACGGTCTGCACCAGCGTCAGGTGAATATCGCTCGTGCCGGGTGGCAGGTCGATCAGCAGGTAATCGAGTTCTTCCCAGTTCGTGTCGCCGAAGAATTGCCGCAGCGCCTGACTCGCCATCGGTCCCCGCCACACCACCGCACTATCGGGGGGCGTCAGAAAACCAATCGACATAATTTTGATGCCGTACTGCCGAACGGGTTGCAGGACATTACGCCCTTCAACCTCGATAATGCCCGGCTGCGCCATCTCGGCCCCGAACATGACCGGCATGGACGGACCAAAAATATCGGCGTCGATGATACCCACCTTTGCTCCCGACCGGTGCAAGGCCACCGCCAGATTCGCCGTGACGGTCGATTTGCCCACGCCCCCTTTACCGGATGCAATGGCAATGATGTTTTTCACCCCCGGTAGCACCGGTGCGTTGTTCCGCGTCGACGTAACGTCCGACGTCATGTCGACCCGCACCTGAATCGTAGGGCTGATGTGAGTGTGAATCGCGTCTTCGCACCGTTTGCGGATGAGTTCTTTCAGCGGGCAGGCCGGGGTCGTCAGCACCACCGTAAACCGCACCTGATCAATACCCAACTCGATGTCTTTCACCATGTTGAGCGTAATCAGGTCCTTCTTTAGATCCGGTTCTTCCACATGGCGTAAAGCCTCGATCACGGATTCGGTCGATAATTTGTAATCAGACATTCGTTAGGTCAGTATGGTCTCCAAACGCCCGCGCACGTCGGCCAGTTCCGCCGATACATCCACAGCAGCGGGCAGGGCTTCGAGTCGGGCGAGTAGATTGGTCAGAAATTGCCGGTGAGCCGCGGTCGCCAGTTGCAGCGGCCGGTGGGCAAGACTTTTACGGATACCCGCCCAGTCGGCAGTGAACCGGCGAAGTTCGGCATCAAACGCGCTCCCGGCAAATTTTTGGAAGATATAGTCGTGTGCCATGCCATTGGGGTGAATCAGGTCCGCTTCGTAGAACCTGTAATCCCGCAAATCATCTACCATGATCTCGTAGGCCGGGAAATATTGTACGGCGGGATTCCAGACGGTTAACTCGTGGCAAATGACCCGCAGTGTGGATTTACTGACCTGATTGAGCGGCAGGGTATCGCGGGTGTGCCGCACCGGGCTAACCGTCAGCAACACCTGCAGGGTTGGATTGGCCCGGCGCAGAGTTTTCACCAGTCTGGTCAGCGTGTCGCGAACGTGGTCGATGGCGTACAGGTATTTCTCGAATAACGCGCCCGGCATTTTGTGGCAGTTGGCTACGACCTGCCCCGTCCCAGTGTGCCGATACACCAC
>JBBQLG010000222.1:0-7176 GCA_038327655.1 Cytophagales bacterium | reverse complement strand
ACGAATTGCGTGTTTCTGGCTGGTTCTCAGCATATTTTCCAGTTCTGTGCGCTGCTCCGTGTTCAGAACAGGCGTGTTCACTCGTCCCATGCAGGAAAATTAGGAAAATAATGGAAACTATTTTTTAGCACCTACTTAGCGTTTGAAGTTGTCATTTACGGCAATGCCCGCCACGTTCAGGTAAGTGACTCCCACGTAGAAGGTCGCTTTTTCGCTCCCGCCCGCCACGCTGATGCTGTGTTGACTGCGGAAACCCTGCCGGGTAGCCAGCGCGTACCAGTCGGCATATTGCCCTGACTCGTAGACGGCCTGCTCCGAGGGCGAAATAGAGCCTGCCGGAATGTTGGCCCGGTTCTTTTTGAACTCATAAAACTCGGCTCCGTCCAGCAAATCGGGTTTGTTGGCGAGTTGCTGAATGCCGTAGAACCCGTCGTAGGTAATCCGTACTTGGCCGCTTTTACCCTTTTTGGTGGTCACTAAAATAACCCCATTCGACCCCCGCGACCCGTAAATAGCCGCTGCTGAGGCATCTTTCAGCACCTCAATCGACTCCACGTCCGAGGGGTTGATATCGGAAATACTGCCCGTAAACGGAATCCCGTCGAGGATAATCAACGGGGCTGTGTTGGCACTGATGGAGCTACGCCCCCGCACCAGAATCGAGACGTTGTTTTGCTCGGCACCACCGGAGTTGGTGTTGATCTGGAGGCCCGGAATAGCCCCCTGCAACGCCTGAGCGATGTTGGTGTTGGGCAGTTGCTGGAGCCGGTCGCGGCTGATGGACACCACCGAGCCGGTCAGGTCGCTCTTTTTCTGGGTGCCGTAGCCGACCACCACCACTTCGTCCAACGAGCGGGTATCGGCCAGCAGCGTCACGTTGAGGGTAGTCAAGGCCTGCCCAACGGTTTTTTCCTGGGGCAGATACCCCACGTAACTGAACACCACAACCGCGTCGTCGGCATCGGGTAAACTGAGCCGAAATTGTCCGTTCACATCGGTGGTCGTCCCTTTTTGGGTGCCTTTCAGGGTCACGCTGACACCGGGTAAGTGCTCGCCTTTCTCGTCGGCAACGGTGCCGGTCAGGGGTCGGTCCGCCCGGTCGCGTTGCTCGTTTCGTGCCGGAGCGGCCAGCGCGGTGGTCAACCCTGTTTTGATACTGACCAATAAGCCGGTGATTATCAGGATATATAGTTGTTTTTTCATACTGATTGAAAGCAGGTATCTGAACAGAACAGAAGGCATGGTGTTTGATCGATGTCAGTACACCTGAATAGTCTTTATGTGAAGCAGATAACCCCATTTTTTTACTTTCGATGCGGTATGCCCCACCCCAACCGCGCAGTGATGCGCCGGACCGTGGCTGTTCTAATCGTTTACAAACTGCCGGGCACCCTGTGGAAACCGATACCGGCGGTTGGTGTTGCCGATTTCCAGGATTGGCCCGGCCACCGACTCACCCTCGGCTGTTAGCAGGAATAGGTTTCCGCGTCCGGCTTCCACCACCGGCAGCAGCGTAACCGCCCCCGGTTGAACCGACATTTCGACCGACAGCCCCGCCCCCACTTTGCCATGGTAGAGCGGCAGGGGACGCACTTTTGTTTTACCTGCTGCAATCCCAATGTGACCCGGCCCGTTGGGGAAGTTCTGATCACCTAACAGGTTATTGACGAAGGGTACATACGCTCATAGCAAACCCAACAGTCTGTCTGTTGTTGTTGTCAGGCCCGTTCGTCGGAGTGAGTCAAGAACCTGCCCGGATGTTTTCGGGGGATTTCTCAGATTGGCTACCTGTCGCTCAAAAGCCCGCAACACCTCACCGGAATATACATCCAGCAGATCATTGATGATTTGATCCGGGTGCTGCACATCGATAGCATACTGGTTCAGGTCAGGGGCCGGAAAATCCTTGAGGTTGGCGGTTACAATCACATCGGCGTGGCAACGAATGGCGGCAGCCAGTACATGACGGTCATTCGGGTCAGGTAACTGGATGGAGTCAATCAGCGATTCGTAGCCCGTAACGGTTGCATCGGCGAAGGCTTCATTCATGGCCTCGGTGGTTCGCCGGAGTTGCCCGGCGGTTAAATCCGGCCTGTTCAGGAGCAGGTTTCTGACCCATTCATTTTGAATTTTGTCCGTCCATATGGGCGTAAATAAATGTCCATCGGCCAGGTGCAACAATAAAACCCGCATTGGCGGCAGGGTAGAGAACGTCGGCATCCAATACGGCAGCGGACTTTGCCCAATGCATCATTCGTAGCCTAAGTTTAGATCTTGGGCCTGCCCGGCCAGGAACTGTAACCGTTCCGCACGAATCGTTAGTTGCTTGGTCTCATACGCCAGCAGGTCCTCGAGCAGTATGCGACGGTGGCTACCCACTTTCTTAAACGGAATCAGCCCGTCTTCAAGCAATTTGACGATATATGGTCTCGATACGCCCAGCATACCGGCTGCTTGCTGCGTGGTCACTTCTGAATCGCACGACACCAGCGAAATGGCCTTTCCCTGTGCCATATTGGACAGAATAACGGCCAGTAAGTGAAGGGCTTTGGCCGGTATAGTGACCGACAGGGGGCTATCCTGGGGTAGTTGGGAGATCAAACCAGCGGCCTGTATCTGAATGCGGATACTGTTGGCGTGTTTTCCGTTCACCACTTTATCAAACACCGCCAGCGATGCCCGCGCTATCTGCTGGTCTTGTAAAGTTGGTCTTTCTATGACAACTTCCATACAGTTGTTGCTTTGTTCCTGGACACATATAAACGAAACAAGGTTCCTGTAACAAAGCCGCAGTAGGGTTACGAACCCGCTAACCATAAAAACAAATCCCCGAAAAGCCCACATACCGTTCGGGGATTTGCCGGTAAAAAGGGAGCTTTGCAATCGAAATTAGTGGCGAACGCCGGTCCGCTGGAACCGCCAGCCGATGAAGAATAGCTGGTCCGCCCGCACGGTCGGCGTTACTTAAATTCATTGCCATACTGAAAGAACAGTGCTACCACCATCAGCGGGACGATCAAGCGGAACTAAAAAGCGGCAATCAGTAGCCAGCGGCTCTGCTGAAAATCAAAATGGCCCAAATCGGCGGAGCTGGTTCAGTTCAACGTCAAACTGCCCAAACCCTTGGCTAAAGCCGTCCGGCAGGCCGCACTGGATGACGAGCGCGACATCCGCGAAGTGGTTCAGGAGACCATTAGCCAGTATATAGAATCGCGCAAAACGACCTGAACTACTATTGACGGATGCGATTATACGCCACCCGGTTGAAACATATAATCGCAACGGCGAACCGCAGATACAGGCCAAACGGGTAGTCGCTACACCGGAGGAGTAGTGCGAAGGGACCCGCCCGGCCTTACCGAATCAGTAATGCCGGGTAAGACTATCACCAGCAGGTCAATAAGTTGGCCGGGCCTGGGCTACCAGTCTATTCGTCAAGTACCAAAGCAACTCGTCTGCCTTGCACGGCGATACGGGATAGCTTTTTGCGGGGCAGGTCAGCGGGAAGCGTTACTGCTTGCCACTGCTTTGTTTTTGTCGAAAACGCCCACAGTTCAGTACCCCGGCTTTCGAGCAGCGTCCCGTTATCGAGCCAGGCGTTGTAATGCTCGGAACCCGAATCACTGGTGGTGATGTCGCTTACCCGATTACGAGCCGGGTCGTATGATCGGATGAACCACGTTTCGCCCACCTGCTGCACATAACTAAAGGCCCGTTGCCGTGGAATTCGGTGTAACGAACGCCCTATCTGGCTCGCAATGACCGTATCCCTGCCTGTTTTCCGGTTTAGATAGTGCATCGTCTGGGGGGTTCCCAGCACAAACACCACGGCCTCGTCGGAGTTGAGCCACGCCTGATAGCCAATCTTTCCCGTTTTCTGCGATTCCAGTATTGTTTCCGTCTGCTCAGGGTTGGTCAGGAGGTAGCTGGCTAAATCCTGATCGCCAGTGGCTTTCCGCTGCACAATGCAGGATAGATGCACCTGGTTGGGTAGTACCGTAGGTGAATACTCCGAGTCGGGCGTATGCGTTACAGGCGTCCGAACGGATTTTTGATGGTCATACGACCAGATGTCGGTCTGTGCGTCGGGCATCATGCTGGTGTAGTACAGCAGTGGCTTGGTCGGATGGAAAAACGGCTGGTTGTCGTAACCCGGTTTGTTCGAAATGTTGCGGGGGTTTGATAGCGAGATTTTTCCGGTGTTTTCGGATAGATCGAGTAAATACACCTCCGTACCGTTCTGAGCGTGTAGGGCCGTTGCGAGTAAGCAGAGCAGCAGGGTTAAGCGGGCTGGTTTCATGTATATAAGCCAGGCGCAGCAGGGGAAAACCGGTCCACCTGCTACGCCTGGAGCTATTGGTTAAACGTAGTTATGTTATACTTGTCGCGCCATCAGCGGTCCCTGGCCTACTATTTATCGAACCACTGCGGGGTATCTACGGTCAACCCGCTTGGTGTATTCGGGTTGGAGTTGACCTCTTCGCTCCGGTAAAGTAGTCGGCGAACAAGTCCCGCTACGGGGGTTCCCTGGGGCACGGTCATAACCGGAATTTCCTGCCCTATAACACCTGACCGGCGGTGCTGGGTCCAGCCTTTAACGGGGCGCATGAACAGATCGAGGTACTGCTGCTGCGACAGTACCGTACGATGATTTGCTGTTGTCAGCGCGGGCAGTCCGTTGGCATATGCATCGGCCTGCGCGGTTGGCACACCAAATGACAGCAGCGATTCCCGAACGCCCGCCCTCATTCGCTGCGTGGCGAGGTCGAAACCGCCCGGCGCAAACCCACGGGCAATGGCTTCGGCCTCGAACAGCAGTTGTTCCGAGTAGGAGAACGAGACTTCCGGCAACTCAGGGCGCAGTAGGTTCATATTCACCAGAGCAGACTTGGTTGTGAAGGTTTCCACGCTGTTGAGCGCTATATACTCATTGGGGGCAGCCGACGGGCCGGGCTGGAAAAAATAAGGAATCCGGGGATCGCTGAGCGACACCAGCAGGTCATAGACGGGCTTCGAGCAGTACCAGTCTGACTGAACACCGCCCCGGAAAATGGCCGTAAACGAGAACCGGGGATTCTGCCGACCAGGCTGATTGTAGTACCTGAACTGCATGGCATCAGCGGCAGAAGCAATCATCGTACCGCTTGCCATCAACTGCCCAATGGCTGCCCCTTTGGCGGGGTCGGCATCAACCATCGAAAATAGAATTCGCAGTTTCAGGGAGTTGGCGAACTTACGCCACTTGGTCATATCGCCACCAAAATACAGATCGTTTGGCGCAATAATGCCTTTGCTGGCTGGGTTAATCTGCGCAGTAGCCTCATCCAACAACGCAATACAGCCGTTTAACACATCGGCCTGTTTATCAAACTTAGGTAAGTCAACCGCACCCGTAGAAGCCTCCGCGAATGGAATATCACCCCATAAAAGCGAAGTTTGTGCATAGGCAAAGGCTTTCAGGATTTTACACTGCGCCAGCGCATTTTTGTTGACTGGCTGGGCCTGTTCGGCCACGCGAATGGCTACGTCCAAGTTTTTCAGTACGTCGGTGTAGGTACGTCCCCAGGCGGTACGAATACGCGTCTGGTCATATTGCGCCTGGGCAAGCCCCCAGCGTCCGCCCGATGCCCACATCTGGTTCATGAGTGCCACAGGCCAGGTCAGTTCGGCCACCCGCAATAGTGAAAACTGGGTGCTGGCACCCGCAAACAACAGAGACGGGTCAACCGTCGTGGAGCGGTTGGGGTCGATATTGAGTTCCCCCGATTTGAAACAACCCGTGGTCAGTACGGCCAGTAACCCGGCCATCAGTAGCTTCTTCATGATAGTATTGGCTTTAGATAATTTACAGATGAATTAAAATGTCAGACGAAGGTTAGCCCCGATGCTCCGGCTACTGGGAATGCTGCCGCGCTCCAGGCCTTCGCCAATCAGCCCGGTACCAAGCACGTTGGCTTCGGGATCGATGTGGGGTACATTGGCATGAATGATCCAGAGGTTACGACCCTCCAGACCCAGGGCGGCAGTGCCAAAGGGTGTCTTGCTGACTAACGAGCGCGGCAGGCTGTAGGCCAGCCGTACCTCCCGCAGTTTGGTGTACGAGCCGTCAAAGGTATTGTTTTCAGGACTCACCGAGTTGTCTAACTGACTCCAGTACTGCTGCACACTGGCCACAGGTCGGTCGTTGGGCCGGAACGTGCCATCTGGATTGCGAATCACGCCGGGGTCGATAAACGGGGTACGGTTGTTGACTACCGTTTCGACAGCAAGGCCACTACCGCGTACAATCCCGACGGTCTGCGAGTTGATGACTCCGCCTTTACGCACATCAATGAGGAAGCTGAAATCAAGGCCTTTGTAGGAAAAACTGTTGCTGATACCCATCACCCAATCCGGATAAATATTACCCAGCAACCGGCGTGGTCCCGGTGTCCGCAGGCCGGTTGTGGCGTTAATAACGATATTTCCCTGCGGGTCGCGTAGCCAGCCAACACCCTGAATGTTGAATGTTTCACCGGGTTTGGCGACCACAAAAATACCGAAGCCGTCGCCTGAGGTAGTAACAAATTCAGTCAGTCCGGGGGCAAGGGACTCAACGCGGTTGCGGTTGCGGTTGACGTTTACGGCCGCATCCCACCGGAAACCGGAGCGCGTTTTCAGGGGCGTTACCGTCAGCATCGCTTCGAGGCCCTGGTTTGAAATCTCCCCCACGTTGAGCCGCCGGGCCGAGTAGCCCGTCGATTGTGGAACAGCAATCGAAATAATCTGATCGTAATTGAGATTCCGGTAGTAGGTTAAATCAAGTCCCACCCGCCCGCCGAAAAACTTCAGTTCTGTACCGAACTCATACGATGTTTGTTGCTGTGGGCGCAGGTTTGTGGGGGGCAGTACATTCGTAGCCCCAAACGCCGATGCCCCCCCGATGGGATACAGAATATTGAACGTATAAATGTCGTTGGCCTGCGTGAGTGGGTTATAGGTAAAGGCCAACTGATAGGGGTCTTCGTCCGAACCGACGTTGGCGTAGTTGGCCCGTAGCTTGGCATAGCTCAAAATGTCGCGCTTGATGATGCCCAGATTGGAGAAGGCTTCGCTCAGCACAAACGATACGCTGGCCGACGGGTAAAAATAAGAGTTATTGTTGACGGGCAGTGTACTGCTCCAGTCATTCCGACA
>JBBQLG010000221.1:0-7182 GCA_038327655.1 Cytophagales bacterium | reverse complement strand
ATCGTTTGGGCCGAACCAGCGCATGGTTTGTTGCATACTCATGGGCTATTATCTTCGTGCGTTGGTCAGGCTGGGTTTATTCGGATCGGAGCCGACCGGGCCCCCATATAGAGCGGTACAAGGTCAGTTTCTGGATGTCCTATTTATCCACCGAAATGTACGGAGCCGCGTATTTTCTCCATTTCTCCCGGAAGATCAGGTGTTTTCTTCTTACTTAGAGCCTAAATTTCCTATTAATTTTTATGAATGCAATCGGTTGCACGATTCTTTTTAAGAATCATGTATTTTTACGCATACATGATTCTTAACGCTGTTTACCCTTCCTGCCCACTATAATAATCAGGTATGGAAAAGGAAACTACGATATATGACATTGCCAAACTGCTGAATCTCTCACCGGCAACGGTGAGCCGCGCGCTGAACGATCATCCGGCAATCAATAGCAATACCAAGGACATGATCGCCAGTAAGGCGCAGGAAATGGGGTATCGCTCCAATAGGTTTGCCAGTAACTTACGGCGGCAGCGCACCAGTACCATTGGCGTCATTGTTCCCCGATTGGACAGTTATTTTATGGCGACAGTGCTGGCGGGCATGGAAAAGGTAGCCAATGAATCGAGCTATAACCTGATCATCAGCCAGTCGCTGGAGTCGTTTAACAAAGAAGTGGCTAATGCCAAAACGATGTTCGATAGCCGGGTCGATGGCCTGTTGGTATCGCTGGCGTCGGACACGGAGAATCTCGACCATTTCAACACGTTTTTCCGCAAGGGCATCCCCATGATTCTCTTCGACCGGGTGCTGTCGCAGAAAAACTGCACTAACATTGTGATCGACAATGTGCGGGCTGGTTACGATGCTACCGCCCACCTGATTGGTCAGGGCTGTCGGCGGGTCATGCACATCACGGGCAACACCAAACGCAACGTGTATGCCGACCGACTGAAAGGGTATAAACTGGCCCTGATGGATCATGACCTGTCGCCCGACAATGCGTTAATTCGGATTACGGACCTCACCCGGCAGGATGGTCTTGGCGCGGCTGCCTACATCAAAGGCATGGCTATACCGCCCGACGGGCTTTTTGTGGCCAACGATTTTTGCGCTGTAAGCTGCATGGGTGCGTTAAAGCAGCACGGCTTTTCGATTCCCCAGGACATTGCGGTAGTGGGTTTCAACAACGATCCAGTGTCGCAGGTGATTGCCCCCAACCTGACGACCATTCATTATCCGGGCCAGGAAATGGGTGAAATCGCGGCCCAGAGTTTAATCAACCACCTGAACGGTCTGTTGCGCATCAGTACCACCAATACCATCCTGTTAAACTACGAACTGATTGTCCGGGAGTCTTCCCGGCGCGAATGAACTATGGTAAAAACGTCGTTTATTTTCGGGGCCTGTCGCCCGGCTGTCTGGTCCCCGTTCCTGTGCCTTTGGCTGTTGACAGCCGTTTGTTGGCCGGTGGGCGGTCAGTTACTCTTACGGGTAATCAGGCCGTAGTCTGGAGCGATGCCGTGCCCGACCCGGTGGTGATACGCTATGCCTGGGCTGACAATCCGGTTAACCCGAATCTGTATAACAAAGAGAGCCTTTCTGCATCGCCGTTTACCACTGCGCCATAACTTCGATTTATTGCTATTCCTAAATTCTTGACTATTGATTTTTATGAAACAGACAGGCTCTTTCCTGACGATTATTATCCTGATTGGTATCAGCTTAGTCGCACACGCACAGGAGCCGGATTCCGCCCGGCGGGCCTTTGTGGCGGCTCAGGCGATCATTCAAAAACAGTCGGACCTGGATCACCGGCAGATGATGGACCAACTGCACATCACAACCCTGCGCCCCGGCCCGTCGGGTAATCCGACCGCGCCGAATGCCGCCAATGTCGATGAGTCGCAGGCCACGCCTTACGCGACGCTGCCCGACCCGCTGACGCTGGAAAACGGTCGGCAAGTAACGACCGCCAGCCAGTGGTGGAAGGCCCGTCGGCCGGAAATCGTTGAGGATTTTGACCGGGAAGTCTATGGTCGTATGCCAGCCACGCTGCCGATGGTAACCTGGAAAGTTGTTAGCCAAACCAATGAGATGATTGGCGATTTTCCGGTGATAACCAAGAAGCTGATGGGGCACGTAGACAATTCGGCCTATCCGGCGATCACGGTCGATATTGAGATGGAACTTACAACGCCCGCCAGCGCCACCAGGCCGGTGCCCGTCATGATCAGCTATGCCTTTCGCTTCCCGCCGGGTTTTCGGTTACCGCCCCCGCCCACACCACCCGCCGGGTCAACTGTCGAGTTGCCGTGGCAGCAGCAACTGCTGGCCAAAGGCTGGGGCTATGCCCTGCTGTACCCGACCAGTTATCAGGCCGACAATGGTGCAGGGTTGACGAAGGGAATCATCGGGCTGGTCAATAAAGGGCAGCCGCGCAAACCCGACGATTGGGGAGCCTTACGCGCCTGGGCGTGGGGGGCCAGCCGGGCCATTGACTATTTTGAAACCGACAAGGCCGTGAATGCCAAAAAAGTGGGTATCGAAGGGCTGTCGCGCTACGGCAAGGCGGCCATTGTCGCGATGGCGTACGAACCTCGGCTGGCCATTGGCTTCATTGGTTCATCCGGTGAAGGGGGCGTTAAAATCCACCGTCGGAAATTTGGGGAGCAGGTCGAAAATCTGGCCGGGGCGGGCGAATACCACTGGATGGCCGGTAACTTCATCAAATACGGTGGCCCGCTGACGCCTACCGATTTACCCGTTGATGCGCACGAACTGGTGGCTTTGTGCGCGCCCCGACCCGTTTTCATCAGTTCCGGTTCACCGCAGGTAGAAGGTAACTGGGTCGATGCCAAAGGAATGTTTCTGGGGGGCGTTTTTGCGGGACCGGTTTATACCCTTCTGGGAAAAAAAGACCTAGGTACGACCACGTTTCCACCTATTGAAACCGCCTTAGTCGATGGCGATATTGCCTTCCGTCAGCACAGCGGTGGCCACACGACGGGTCCGAACTGGCCCACGTTTCTGGTCTTCGCCGACCGCTATTTCAAGCCGTAATTGCTGCTGTTCGTCAACCGTTTAAGCATTGACAGCAAAACCACATTACCCGATTTTATCTGTTCAACCACTGCCCGTTTATGCTTCGTATAACCAAAACTTCGCTGGCTGCCATTGCCCTGATGATGGCTGCCAGCCAACCCGGTATTAGTCAGACGACAGCCGCCAAATCCACTTCGGATTCGCCTAAGCCCCTGATCAGTACCATCTATACGGCCGATCCATCAGCCCATGTATTCAACGGCAGAATCTATATTTATCCCTCACACGACATCGAAGCCAACGTGCCGGAGGACGATGAAGGAGGACACTTCAACATGAAAGACTATCATGTCCTGTCGATGGATAGGATTGGGGGCAAGGTAACCGACCACGGCGTCGCGCTCGCGATCAGCGATATTCCCTGGGCGGGTCGTCAGTTGTGGGCACCGGATGCGGCTTATAAAAACGGCACCTATTACCTCTACTTTCCCGTGAAGGACAAGCAGGACGTGTTCCGCATGGGTGTGGCCACCAGCAACTCCCCGACTGGCCCGTTTAAAGCTGAACCAGCTCCAATACCGGGCAGCTACAGCATCGACCCGGCCGTTTTTACCGACACCGATGGTACGTCCTATATGTATTTCGGCGGCATCTGGGGAGGGCAGCTTCAACGGTGGCATACGGGTAAATACGAGGCCAACGGCTCTAAAACGGATCTGAGTAAGGACACCGAACCGGCCCTGAGTGCTAAAGTCGTGCGGATGAGCAAAGACATGCTCACCTTCGATGAGCCGGTGAAAGACGTGCAACTGGTGGATAAGGCCGGTAAACCACTGCTGGGGGGCGACCACAACCGACGCTTTTTCGAGGGTGGCTGGATGCACAAATACAAGGGTAAATATTATTTCTCGTACTCCACCGGCGACACGCATTTGCTGGCCTACGCCACCGGTGATTCACCGTACGGGCCATTCACCTACCAGGGCACATTCATGAACCCGGTCTCCGGCTGGACCACCCACCACTCCATCGTTGAGTTTAACGGAAAGTGGTACCTGTTTTACCATGATGTGGAGTTGTCCGGCAAAACACACCTGCGCAACGTGAAAGTGCGGGAGTTGATCCGCAAACCCGACGGCTCCATCGAAACCATCACGCCCTAAGGTAGGGCCGCCTGCTCTGCTTACAAAGTAGCCGGATCGGCCACCCGACCGGAAAACGCTGGGTCAAAGCGGTACAGGTACGGTGCTTTATGGGGGGTACCCGCCCGGCGTTCGGGCAACCGCTCCAACGCGCCGGATGCCATCATTTTTTTGTAAAAGTTACGGGCATCGAGCGGGTAGCCCAAAATGGTTTCGTGCAGCCGCTGCAACTCCGGTATCGTGAAGGATTCGGGCAACAGGTGGCCGATGGGCTGGTCGCCGAGTTGCTTTCGTAAAGATTCAATGGCAACGGCGATGATGTGGTTGTGATCGAACAGCAGGCCCGGAATCTGTTTCAGTTGCCACCAGCGGCACTCTTCGGTTAAAAAATCAGGGGCCGGAATTACTTTCGAGTGCTCTACCAGGGCATAATACCCCAGCGAGATGGTCCGTTCCGACCAGTTGACGTTTTGCGTCGGCAGGTTCATTTTCTGCCACGTTTCGGCCTGGTTGTAACGGACCGCTTCGCCAAAAACGTGAAACTGCTGTAAATAGAGCTGGTCCAGTCCCGTTCGCTCCTGCATGATGCGCCGGGCGGCCACGTCCACCGATTCCGCTTTTTTGATGAAGCCCCCCGGCAGAAGCCACTCCTTCGTTCCCTTCCAGCGCAGCAACAATACATTGAGCTGATTCTGATGAAACCCGAAAATTACCCCGTCGATGGACAGGTAATGAATGCATGTTTCAGACACGTTCTGGTAGTGGCGGGTGACTTTATCATTATAATCAATCATAAAATTCTGCAAAAGTGCTGTCGTTCGCCAATCGTACAAATTCTTTACGTACTTTTGACGTAAAGATACTCAGGTTTCCTCTGACTGCCGATACCGCTATTCCTCATCTATGAATACGCATGCCTGTCAGCTACCCGTATTTTCGGCCATGAATGCCTGCCGTTTAGTCATCTGCCTGGGCCTGCTGGCGTTGCCGATAACCGCTCGCTGCGCCAGAGTTGACACGCTGGACGTGTACAGTGCGGGTATGAACCGTACCCTGCGGGCCGCCGTTGTGCTGCCCGACCGCTACGAAAAAAAGAAGAAGCGCGAACCAGCCCCGGCTTTTCCGGTACTGTATTTACTCCACGGCGGGTCGGGCAGCTTCCGGGACTGGCTGACCAAAACGCCCGACAAAACACTGCTTCAGCGACTATCCGACCAATATAACGTAATCATTGTTACGCCCGATGGTGATCCCGTCAGCTATTACTTTGATAGCCCATTGGTTAAAAACAGCCAGTTCGAGACATTCATCGCTACGGAACTGATCGCCCGGATTGATACCACGTACCGCACCGTCCGCAACCGGAAGGGCCGCCTGATTGCGGGACTGTCGATGGGCGGTCACGGGGCCATGTTTATCGCCAGCCGCCATCCCGATTTGTACGCGGCTGCGGGCAGCATGAGTGGCGTGATGAACATAAACACGGCCACCTGGAAAGTACCCGCCGATTTTGCCCGATCCCGCATGGATAATTTTGCCAAACTACTGGGACCACCGGTAACCGGTACTGCTCCTTATCCGGGCTACACGCTGGTGACCCTCGCCGGTAAACTCAAGGCGAACAACCTGCCGCTGATCTTCGACGTTGGCGTGGATGATTTCCTGATCAAGACCAACCGCGACCTGCACCGGCAATTGGTAGAAAACAAAACTCCGCACGACTACACCGAGCGGCCCGGCGCCCACACCTGGGAATATTGGGGCAATGCACTGCCGTATCAACTACTGTTTTTCAGCAAGATCCTGACCACGAATCAAGTGGCCATTCCTTAATCATCACCCAATGAAAAACTCCTTATTCCCGCGGTTGGTTGCCGTCGTGATACTGACCGGCGTGGTGGCCTTCACCGCCGGTAAACGCGATGCTGACGTAGTAAAAACGAGTGGCGGTCTGGTGTCGGGTACCCTGAACAAGGACGGCGATATCCGCATTTTTCGGGGGATTCCCTTTGCCGCTCCGCCCGTGGGTAACCTCCGCTGGAAAGCGCCCCAACCCGTTACGCCTTGGTCGGACGTGCGCCGGTGCGACGCTTTCGGGCCGAGTCCAATGCAGGGGAAACCGGCTCCGTTCGGGCCGTGGAGCGCGGAATTTTTAATTCCAGACGAACCCATCAGCGAAGATTGCCTGTACCTGAATGTATGGGCCGGGCAACGCAAAGCGACGGAACCCAAGCGGCCGGTGCTCGTCTGGATTTACGGCGGAGGGTTTAACAGCGGTGGCAGCGGGGTTCCGCTGTACGATGGGGAAGCAACGGCCAAAAAAGGCGTGATTTTCGTCAGCATCAACTACCGGGTTGGCCCCTTCGGCTTTCTGGCTCATCCGGAACTCACTAAAGAATCGGGCCGCAATGCGTCGGGCAATTACGGGCTGATGGACCAGATTGCCGCCCTGCAATGGGTGAAGCAAAACATTGCTCAGTTCGGTGGCGACCCGGCCAATGTGACCATCGCGGGCCAGTCGGCCGGGTCCATGAGCGTCAACTGTCTGGTTGCTTCGCCGGTAGCCAAAAACCTGTTTAACAAGGCTATTGCCGAAAGCGGAGCCGGTTTTGCCCGGCCCTACCCGACGCTCCAACAGGCCGAAGAAGCGGGCGTGAGCCTGGCGCAGTCGCTGGGCGCAGCGTCGCTGGCGGAACTACGGGCCAAACCCGCGGACGAAATCCTGAAAAAAGCCCAGGGGCGCGGCCCCATCATCGACGGCTACGTGCTGCCCGAATCCATTGCCGCCATTTTTACGGCTGCTCGGGAGAACAAGGTGACGTTGCTAACCGGCTGGAATGAGGACGAAGGCATGGTCTTTGGCGCACCTGAAACTGCCGACGAGTATCGCCAAAGGCTTGACCGACAGTACGGCACTCAGGCGGCAACCCTGCTAAAATTTTATCCCGGCAGCACGGATACCGAAGCGGCAGCCTCCCAAACAAAACTATCCCGAGACATGACC
>JBBQLG010000220.1:0-7242 GCA_038327655.1 Cytophagales bacterium | reverse complement strand
GGTGTTTGAGACGTTAGAAGCGGCTCAGGATTGTGTGGAAGCGGTGCTGGAGACGTACTTTGAACAGCCGCAAAAAGTGTGTCAGTTAGCTGCTTATCCTTACATTGTCGATACGTCATCACCAGTTTAATTTAGTATTAACTATTTTTTAATAGCCGCCAGCCCAGTGAATGAATCCGGCCTATTCAACCCCAGGTCTGTGTCCTCACAGACTTGGGGTTGAATAGGCCGGATTGTTAAAAGCAGCAGGCGCATTAAATCCCAGCCGTCATCGCACTGGCAATCGCCCGGCCAACTTCGGGGTGGCAGATGTCGGAATGGTCGTGAATGGTGGCGTCGGCGTTGAGGTTGTATAGGGTGCCGGGCTGGAAGGCAAAAGGGCTTCCGCCATTCAGCGTAAACTGCGTACTGGCCTCCGGCGTTTTCTGGGCACCGTTAGCCCCCATGCCGCCGTAAAGGTCGTTTGCGTCGCCCACCGCTGCCCCAATCTGACCGGCCACGCGGGAGGCAATGGCATACGCCAGGCCCACGGCCTTGTCGTTGTGCGTCTGGCTGATAATGATTGGACCGGTTACCTTATGCTGGGTCAGCACGCTCCGAAAGAAGCCGTTTTTCCCCTGCTGGTAATTTTTGGCGAACCCGTAGTGCGAGAAAGCTCCCTGCAATAAACTCAGCGTCGCCACCGGCAATACAGACTCATCCGTGGGACCGGCCGTGGCTGCCGTGACCAACCGCGCCCCGAAACTGTGCCCGATCAGGTGAAGCCGACAGGCGGGCATAGCCGCTTTTACCCGCACCAAAACCGGATTCAGCCCCAGCACACCCACCTGCCCCGCCCGCGCTTTCATCTGGTAATAGGTCGTAAAGTTGAGCAGGTTACGCGCCCCGTTGAGGAAGCCGCTGAAATCGAAAAGCCCTTCGGCTCCGCCCTGTTCGCCACCCAATTGCATGTCGATGGCGGTGTCGATGGCGTTGGCTCCTTCCGAACCGGATAAGTCGGTGGGGTCAACGTCCGACAGGCGGGTGAGCAGGGCGTCCGGCTCCTCGCGGTTCAGGTGGCTGGCCGACACATCTTCCGGTTCGTTATCGGGAATGTGTGTCATCCGGCCCACAATGGCCTTCATCAGGGCTACGTAACGGATGCGGGCGTTCGGGTCCCGGTCCAGATGCGGAGCTTCGGCAATGGCCTGCTGAATGCCGTGGGCGGTCTCGTCGCCGTCGAAGAAATCCTGTAGTTCCCGCAACCGGTCGACCAGTGCGTCGCTGTCGGATGCGGTGGTTATGCTGGCCGCGCCCCCCGCCGTCAGTTCGTCGTCGGTAAACTTCTTCGAGGGCCACAACACGCCCAGCACGGCAAATTCTCGGGTAGTCAGTGCCGGTAGTTTTCGGATTTCGGCGGCAATAAGCGGCACCAGATCGCTGTACAACTTGCGGGCGTCGGCTTCGTCGTTGTTCCAGCCGTGCGAAATCACCAGCAAATCGGTTGTTTGATTCGTGGTCAGCCCGGTTAGCAGCGCATCCACGGCAATCGGGTCGAAAACGGTGCCGTCTTTCGTAAATTCAAGTTCAAAGTAGGGATAGGTAGCCAGGGTAGCCATGAGGAAAGGGTAGTTAAACGGACTGGATGGCCCGCATGAGGTCGATGAGGCCGTGGCCCTGGAAATACCGGTCCCGTTTGAGGTCGGTCGCGCTGGACAGAAACAAGTCTTTGACGGCTTCGGGGTTGCCAATGTATTCCCGGCGGATGGACAGAAAAGCCGCGATCACCCCCGATACGTGCGGAGCGGCCATGCTGGTGCCGCTGTCTTCGATGTACTCAAACGACTGGTCGGTATCGGCGGAGGTTTTCTTGGCTCCGGCCGCGCAGGAAACGATCTTTTCGCCGGGAGCCAGCAAATCCGGTTTCAACCGCCCGTCGCCGGTGGGGCCTTTGGACGAAAAATACGACACGCCGTAGGTATGCGGGCTGTCGCGATGCGTTGAGCCGACGGTGATGGCTAATTCGGCGTTGCCGGGGTCGTTGATGCTCAGCGGCATACCGGCGGCCACGTTGCCCCGAAACATCGACTTCGCCACGCCGTAGCCCGTGTTACCAGCCGCCACCACCACGACCACCCCGGATTTCACCAGCCGGTCGACCTCTACGCAGAGCGGACTTTGCCCGCAGGCGAACCACTCCGGCTCGAAGTTATAGCCCAGACTCAGGTTTACGCCGTGGATCTTTACGTCGCGTCCGTAGCCGTTGATCTCCTGAATTTTGGCGATGGCGGCAATCAAACTGCTGGCCTGCCCGCCCCCGTCCTGATCGAGCACCTTCAAACTGACCAATTTGCAGCGCGGAGCCATGCCGGAGATGGTCGTCAGGTTTTCGGGTACGTAGGTGGTAACGCCCTGCTCATTGCGCTGCCGGGAGACAATCACGATGGGGTTTTGCTCGTCGGCAACTACTTCACCCGCAATAATACCCGCTACGTGGGTACCGTGCCCGAAATCATCCCGGAAAGGGTCGCCCGTACCCGTAAAATCAGTATGGTATTTGGCATTGGGATGGATATTTTCCTGCAGCTTAAAATGGCGGTGTGTGCTGTCGATGCCGGAGTCCATCACCGCCCAGACGATGTCTTTGCCCAACGCCGAGAAAGAGTAATGCGCGGCATCGGCTTTGATGGTGCTGATGGATTTATTGATGAACGCCTGAATTTTGAAATCGGGCCAGATGCGGTGAATGGCCCGTCGGCCCCCGTCTTTCTGGGCGGCCTCTTCATCCCGCCGGACGATTTCCCGAATCACGTCGCCGTGCAGCCGGGCAAAAATATACTGCTGGCTGAACTGGCTGGTGGCGTCGTTGATGCTGGATTCGCTGCGGTCCGGCAACTTGGTCGCTACGTCTTTAATCAGCTTCGCTACCCGTTGAGCCGCTTCGTCCCGGTCGCCGTCGAAGCGCAGGTTCAGGTCGATGATTACGCTGAACAGGGTGGGAGCCTGTGCCGCAGGGCCACTCGACTGCTGCTCTTTATCGTCGTCCTCCATCATCTCTAACAGGGGCATGGCAATCACCGTCTTGTCTAAAACGGCCGGTTCAAACCGGGGAGTGAGCGGAGTGGTTTTGGCCCGCGAATCGTCGAGTGGTTTGGGGTCGTTCGGGTCAGGGCCGTAGGCAGGGTTTTCCATGAGGTGGTTTGGGAAGGTAGCAGCCGATCCTCAATGGATTCGCTGCGGTTGTAAAGTGGGTTGACAATCAGGTTGTTAGTGGTCAGAATCTGGGCTTTTGGTATTGACCACAAAGTAAACCGGCAAGATCGGGGAGACCTTGCCGGTTTGAGAGAACGGTACGTGTATTTAGGCAAAGGCGTTTTTCTTACCGTTCGAGCTTAAAGTCCTTATCCAGCGCGGGTCGTTCGTCTTTGTTCGCCACGGTCCAGCCGGTCTGGTAAATCCAGCGCGTCATATTGGCCAGCTTCTGAATGTTGATCCGGTCGGGTTCGTCTTTGGGCGTATGGTAGTCGGCGTGGAGGAGCGTGGTGAAGCAGATGGCCGGAATATTGATCCGAGCGTAGGGAAGGTGGTCCGAGCGGAAATACCAGCCTTCGGGGTGCGTCGGTTTGTCCCAAAGGGTATCGAGTTTAAACTTCGGCCCCATCTGATTGGCGGCCATCGCGTCGTTCACCAACGCCAGCGAGTTGCGGTGGGGCTGCTGCGATCCCAGCAAAGCCGCACTGTCGGGCGCATTCCGGCCGATCATTTCGGCGTTCAGCACGGCCACGATGGATTCTTTGGGCACGGTGGGGTTTACCGTGAAATAGCGTGATCCCAGTAAACCGCGTTCTTCGGCCCCGTGAAAGACGAACAGGGCCGACCGTCGACCCGGCTTCTGGGCAAAGGCCCGCATAATGGCCATCGTTGCCGCACAACCCGTCGCGTTGTCGTCGGCCCCGTTAAAGATCGAATCACCCGCAATGGCCCGGCGAATTCCGTCATGGTCCTGGTGGGTGCTGAAGAGGACGTACTCGTTTTTGAGCGTCGGATCGGTGCCCGGTACTTTGGCGATGATGTTCACCGAGGGGTAGCTGAAACTCTCGACGTTAACCACGTTGGTGAACTGCTGACCGGGCTGCTGCACCCAGTCGATGGCGCGGCTGGGGAGCCAGATGGTGGGAGCCTGCGAAAAGACGCGGGTATTGGGTCCGCCCGGCAGATCGTAGCGGCCCAGTTCGAGCGCGCTGCCGAAGGTCTCGAATACCTTCTGCGCCCGGTCGTCGGAAACGAACAGCACGGCCACCGCTCCGGCTTTAATCAGTTCCGCCGACCG
Organism: Cytophagales bacterium; assembly: GCA_038327655.1. Taxonomy (GTDB): domain Bacteria; phylum Bacteroidota; class Bacteroidia; order Cytophagales; family Spirosomataceae; genus JBBQLG01. Next base: position 2,933 of record JBBQLG010000220.1, on the reverse strand, counting down.
GCGCTGGAAGGTGCTGTTCATGAACCGGCGAAAACTCATATCGGCGGGGGGCGTTCCCGAAAACTGTAAGGCGACGGCCTTGCCTTTCACGTCGACCTTCGCCATATCGTCCGGGGTGCCGGTGCCGACAAAGACCATTGGCGCATCGACCGAGGCAATGGCGGGGGTAATAACCAGCGCGTCGCGGCCGTACACCAACTGCCGGGTGCCAATGATGAACCGGCTGGTTTCGCTGATGCGGGTGCGCTGCAGGTGGAAAAACTGAAAGAAGGTGCCATCATCACCGGCGGGTTGCAGGCCAATGGCGCGGGCCTGTTCGGCGATCCACATTGAGGCCCGGAGTTCGTCGAGTGAACCTGCCTGCCGACCGCGATAATGATCGTCGGAGAGGGAAAATAAATCCCGTTTCAGATCACTTTCCCGAATGGCTGACTGCGCATCGGTCGGGACTGACGCTTTTGCCGGGGCTTTGGGTTTGGGCTGGGCAGAGCCGGTTTTAGGAACGGAAAGTAACGTGAGCACCAGAATAGGCAACCAGAGGGAACGATGAAGCATGAAGACGACTGATTTTAGGATTGGGGAAATCGGGTTAACAAAAGTCAAGGTACTGATTTTGGCTGGTAACGCATCACCGAAAACAACTGGCTACACCTTCCGTTTCCGTTTGGGCAGCGGTGGGGTGCTGGCCGGTGGCAGGCGGTGATGCGTGGCCTGTTCGTAGGCGTAGCAGAGTTTGATGAGCGTCGGCTCGCTGAACGGGCGGCCAAAAAACTGAAGCCCGGCGGGGAGGGTATCGTACGTAAATCCCATCGGTACCGTAAAGGCCGGAAAACCCGTGGGGGGCGACAGCGCATTGTTGTTGGTACCCGACGGCGTGTTCAGATCGCCGATGAGCCGGGGCGGGTAGCTGAACGACGGATACACCAGCACGTCGACCTGCGCCGAGTCCATCGCCCGGAGCAGCAACTGGCGCAACTGCTCGTTCAGGGCCAGGTTTTTCGCCCATCCCTTGTGTTTTTCGGGGGCCAGCGTGTCGGCGTTGGCGTCTAACAGGGCCTTTTCGAGGTAGGGGTGAAACTGCTTTGATTTAATGATCGAGCCGAGTGTTTTATGCGGGGCATTCGGTCCCAGTTTGGCGAGGTACAGGTTAAAGTCACGTCGTAACTGTGGAATGGTGTCGCGGGATTTGGTGATGGTATCCAACTGCGGCACGGCGATGGAGTCGATCACGGTAGCCCCGGCGGCCCGGAGTTCGTCCAAAGCCCGGTTAAAGAGTGCGTACACCTGCGGGTCCGATTTCTTGGCCGTGATGAGTTGCCTAAACACCCCGATTCGTGCCCCTTTCAGCCCGTTTTTATCCATAAACTGCCGGTAACCCGTCGGCGGGATTTTTCCGGTACTGCGCCGGGTGATGGTGTCAGCTTTGTCGGCTCCCGCAATCACGTCCAGTACCCGCACCGCATCCTCAACGGTTCGGCAAATGGGTCCGCCCGTGTCGCTGCTCAGGGCGAGCGGGGCAATGCCGTCGCGGCTGATCAGGCCCAGCGTACACCGGAAGCCGACCAAACTCTGGTGCGCAGCCGGTCCGCGAATGGAACTGCCCGTGTCGGTGCCCAGCCCGATAGTGCCAAAGTCGGCGGCTACGGCCGCGGCTGTTCCCCCGCTCGAACCGGCCGTGGTGCGCCGGGTATCGTAAGGGTTGCGCGAGTAACCCGGCAGAATGGAACTGACCGAAAAATTGCCCGACTGTGCAAACTCGGCTAAGTTCGATTTCGCGATGATGATGGCTCCGGCTTCCCGGATTTTCCGCACCACAAACGCATCGTCGGGCGGAATGGAGTTTTTCATGGCCAGCGTCCCGTTCGTGGTGGGCATGTCGTAGGTGTTGTAATTGTCCTTCACGATAATCGGAATACCGTGCAGCGGCCCCACAAACTTGCCCGTAACGCGGTAAATCGAATCCAGCCGGTGCGCTTCCGCCAGCGCCTTCGGATTAACCAGGATGAGGGCATTGATAAACGGCCCCTGCTTGTCGTAGGCGTCGATCCGGTCGAGGTAGCGTTGTACCAGATCGGTTGCCGTGAGTTTACCCCGTTGCATGGCCGTATGCAGGCTGGTGATGGTGGCTTCGCGCAGGTCGGTGGGCGTGAACGACTGTGCCCGCGCCGGAACGGTCAGCAGGCTACAGCCAAGAAAAAACAGCAGTAAACGGTTTTGCATAGCGACGTAAGAAAAAAGGGATTGAAACTCGTGCTGTGGTAAGATACTGGTTTTACGAAACGGATAAGCATGACTACGGAGGAAGTCAATTAAATCACGATTACAACCAATCCGTTCGCCCAATTCGGGGTTCTTTCGGGGGAATCTATAACCCGAAACGCCGTTTGGCCGTTGTTAGGATAGCCACCATCTCAACGGAACAAACTATGAACAAGCGGACCCTGATTATTGGCGCGGCCACTGTCGCCGGGATACTGATTCTCTTTTTTGTCGGACGAATGTTCTTCACTAAAGATACTGTTCCGGGCACCGAAGCGACAAAAATTGAAGCCGGCCAGACCAGACCCCTGGCGGTGCTGGCCCTGCATAAATTGTGTGTACAGGCCGACTCGGTGGGCATCGACACGACTCGTTTCGCGGTTGCCGCGAGGGATACCGTACCGCAACTCACGGACAAGCAAAAACGGTTGTTGCTGGAGGTACGGTACGGTAAAAAACCATCGCGGCTGAGTTTTGCCGGGCTGCACGAAACCCTGGATTCGACGGATTCGGCTCCGGTTACCACGTCGACGTTTGCACCTTACAACCAGTTGGTGGGTCATTACAATCGGCTGCGCCGGGAAAAGGCATCGCCCGATTCGCTGCGGCTTATCCGGCAGACGCTGAACTTTTACCGCTACCTGAACCGGTTCGCGATGGATCAGTTCGTGGTC
>JBBQLG010000219.1:0-7267 GCA_038327655.1 Cytophagales bacterium | reverse complement strand
GCGGCTCCCCAATTATGGGGAGCCGCTTTAGTTGAAATGTAAGTTAATCGAGTTTACGCCACTTCCAGTGTCTGCCGCCGGTATTGGGCGGGGGGCATGCCCACTTCGCGCCGGAACAGGGTCGTAAAGTAGGTTAGGCTGTTGAAGCCGCAGTCTAAGCAGATGTCGGTGATGCAGCGGTTGGTGGAGCGAAGCAGGGCACCCGCCAGGGCGATACGCTGCTGATTGATGTACTCAACGGGCGTAAGGCCGAACGTCTGGCGAAACGTGCGGTAAAAATTGGGTTCGCTCATGCAGGCCTGATCGGCCAGTTCGCGTACACTCAGGGTTCGTCGCAGGTGCTTACTGATGTACTGCGCTATATGCGCCAGCCGGTGCGTAGTGGCACTCATCGGGTTTGGGGTCAGCAGTAAACTACGGGCCTGCGTTTGCATGAGCCGGACCACCAACTCCTGTAACACGAAATTGGCGAACACCTCCTTGGCCTTATTATTCTCGGTAAAAATATAGACCAGCCGGTCCAGAAGCTGGTGGATGGGGCCGTCGTTGGTCAGGAAAAAGTTAGTGTGCCCAAACTGCCAGCCCTGGGGCGAATCGACCAAGGGTGCCCGGTCGTTGAGCAGGTTCGTAACCTGCTGAATTTTGTCGGGTGCGATGGCCAGTGCGAGACATTGCGTCGGGTTAGTCAGGTTCGCTTCGGGAAAGTCGATGTGCATTAACTCGTCGCTGGGTACAATTACGGACTGGCCGGGCAGGAACTCGAAGGAAGGGGTGTTGGGCAAGTGCATCACTTTTTTACCCCGGATCATGCTGGCGAGCATGGGCGCGTGGAAGGTCAGTTCAACCCGTTCGGCGTAATGCTGGGTTTCGTAAATGTTTAATTCCGCCGTGTCGATGGTGTAGGCGGTTCTGTTTTCCACTTCCAGTTCCAGCCGCCGGGTACGCAAATGGCGGTCAATATCAAACGAAGGTTTCGCCACAGATTTCATGAACGAGTAAGCAGGTTAAATACGGTCTGTTTTAGTTAATGATGCGGTTCAGGATACGAAAGTTATCAATTATATCGACCAATAAAAATTACTCAGGTGCTATTAAATCTAAAGAAAGTTTAAAATCTAAAAATTAGTCCACAAAGCCTGTTTTCATTAAAACAGGCTTATTTTCAGTAAGTACGGGCCGTAAGGCGTAACGGCCAGCTCCGATGGTTAGTGGGTGTATGTGACCGGCGAAACCAACCATTCGGTAACGGTGCCTGGCGTAACGACCCGAAAAGTGCTCCATACGTTAACATTGCCCGGAAGAGCACTGCTGATGCGTATTATTTTTCGACGGATAATGAGATTCTATACGTAGCCAACGGGCGCCGTGGTGTATATTGGCCGTCATTGATGACAATGAAACGATGACAACTACAGAACTGAGAGCCATTCAGGCACCGATCAAGCAACAGTATCAGACCGAACCGGAACGGGCATTTATCACACTTCGGGCCAATGGCACCCTCGGCGAAGGCGTCTCGTGCAGCATCGCCACGGGTAAAGCATTCGTCGAAGCGGGGCTGCATTCGGCGACCGGCGGCACCGGCGAACTGGCCTGTTCGGGCGATATGCTGCTCGAAGCACTGGTAGCCTGCGCGGGGGTGACGCTCAGGGCCGTCGCGACTGCCATCGACGTACCCATTCGCAGCGGTGTCGTTACGGCGGAGGGCGACCTCGATTTTCGGGGAACACTGGGCGTATCCAAAGAAGCACCGGTCGGATTTGTCGCCATCCGGCTGAGTTTTACGCTCGATACCGATGCCAGCCCCGAACAGGTAGAAACGTTGGTCAAGCTTACCAAACGGTACTGCGTCATCTACCAGACCCTGCAACACCCGCCCGCCATGACGCTGGAAATCAGCTAACAGATTCATGGTTCGTCGTTTATAGCTGACTTCCGCTCTGGCCGGTGCCACACCAACCGGGGAAACGACAAACCGGGAACGACAAATAACAAACTCAATTCTTAAACCAACCAAAATCATGATTCGCTTAACCATTCTCTACCCCAAAACCGCCGACAGCCATTTCGATGTGGCCTATTACCTCGATAAACACATTCCATTGGTGAAAGAGCGGTTGATGCCAATGGGCCTGACCGCCGTGGATATGCAGGAAGGTTTGTTCAGCGGTACGCCCGAAACCCCGCCACCGTACGCCATGATTACCGGTCTGGTCTTCAACACCGTCGAGGAGATGGGCGCGGGCATGGGTACGCACGGCCCCGAACTGCTGGGCGACATTCCTAACTTTACCAACGTAGAACCGCAGACGCAGGTCTGTCAGGTGTTGTAGCCCACAATTAAAGTAGTTGAGCAGCCTTCTGTCCGGCATAGCCTCCGGGTGCACCGGCCGAAAAATTCAGCCGGGCACCACCCGTTCCCACAACCAATTCGGCCCGTCGGCCAATGGGCATCGCTAAGTTGCGGTCGGTATGGCCCACAGGAAAGTCGAAACAAACGGGAATAGGCAGGCCGGTCAGGTGCTGCGCAATGACGGCTTCGATGGATTGACCGTACGGCAGCGACATATTCTCCTGCAAATCGCTGAACTGCCCGACGATCAGCCCCGCCAGTTGACTTAACCGGCCGGCCCGGCGCAGTTGCGTCAGCATCCGGTCGATGGAAAAGAAGGTTTCGTTGACGTCTTCGATAAACAGCAGTTTACCCCGCCAGTCGGGTTCGGAGGGCGTCGCCAGCGTGTGGAGCAACAGCGTCAGGTTGCCGCCGATGAGCGTTCCCGACGCCCGGCCCGGCTGATTGAGCCGGTGCGCCGGGGCCGAATAATGGTCGAATACCTTGCCAAACAGCCACCGCCGGAGCGACTCGACCGATTCGGCGGCTTCGGGTTTGGCAAACTGACGCGGCATCACGGCGTGTAAACTCTGCACACCGGCTTTTTCGATCTGGCAGTGCAGCAGCGTAATATCGCTGAAGCCGACAAACCACTTTGGGTATTTTTTGAAGCCCGTAAAATCGAGGGTGTCAACGAGTTGATAGCTGCCGTAGCCACCCCGTGCCGCAAAAACAGCCCGGACAGCCGGGTCATCGAACATCGTCTGGAGATCGTGCAGTCGGGTCGCCACCGAACCCGCGAACGGACCATCGGCAGCCGTCAGACTGGTTCCTTCTACGACGTTGAGTTGCCAATCATCACGCAAAATACCTAAGCCGGGAACGAGGTCTTCATACATAAAACGACTCGCGGGAGCCACTACGCCCACTGTATCGCCGGGTTTCAGAAAAGGAGGTTGATGCATTCAGGTAGTTTGTGGTCTGTGGTTTGTCGTTTACGATTCTTAACTGCGAACGACAAACCACGAACGGATCAATTTAACGGCATTTCGACTGTGTCGCTTAGTTTAGTCAGATCGAGTGATACCAGGCCGTGTTCCGTTTCGTCGAACATGGGCTTGAATTTACGGCCCCACAACACTTCTTCGTGCCGGTAGGAGTAACGGGAATGCACCGTCTGCGAAAACGTATCATCAATGGCCCGCAGCAAAATCAAAAACTCCGCGTCCGCATCGGCTAACTGTTCGGGTGTACAGTCGTAAAGCGGACTGTCGTCGGTGATGGCGTGTACCACCGTCCAGTTCATTGGGAAAAAACTCACCTTGCTCCGTTCGAGTTTCAGGCTGTAGTATTTCCGGAAGGACGAACCGTCTTCTTTTTTCTCTAATCGTGATAATGAAACCTCCACTTCCAGGTCGATCAGTTGGTTATAGCGTTGGTTCACAATGCGGAACATCCAGCCGTTAATGTCTAAATACGGCGCAAAAACGGCTTTTTTGGAGAAACCGATGTGCGCTACCGGTCGCGAAAAACGTCCGTAGAGTAGTCCCGTTGCCAGCGCAAAAGCTAACACGCCCATCAGCGATTCAACGGCGGCCAGCGTGTTGGCAAACATACCCATCGGGGCAATTCGGCCGTACCCCACCGTCGTCAGCGTCTGAGCACTAAAAAAATACGCTTCCCAGAACCCACCCATTGCGGTCGTATCCGTAACGCCGGTCAGGTTCTCGACGCCGGCCAGCAGGTATAAACCGGCGAACAGGGCATTGGTGATGACGTAAAACAGCACGACCAACCCCAAAAAAGGCCGCCAGGACATGGTAATCAGCCGATGATAGAGGTTGATGCGGTTCCAGAATGAATCGTTCGAGCGGTGGACGTTGAAACTGCCGTCTTTATTGATCAGTCGGGAGTAGCCGTCGTTGATTTTGGTGCCAAAGCCTAAATCCTGCCGCTTCTGTTCCTGCTCCGCTAACTCACTGCTGCCCGCCCTGCGGTCAGTCAACTTGGGTCCATTCAGGGTAGAGGGAGTGGTTTTTTTTTCGTTGAGCATACGACGTAAAACGGGGGGTTAGCAGGCAGATTTCGAGTTGATTGCCGACAAAATGAGCCGTTGAGTGCCAGCGTACAGGACGCGACGAACGAAGAACCGGCAATTGGTGGTAGTACAATTTTAAGTCGGGTTTAATTCGATACCCATTGGTAGTTGAGTAGATACCCTTAATTTTATGGATAATTTATAATCCTACACACGTAGTAGGCTACTCAACTCCCTGTCGTAACAACCGACTCTTTTTGTATTCATCGCTACATGAACAAGCGCATCACCGGTCTGATCAGTATTGTCGTTCCGGCTTTTAACGAAGAAGAAAACCTCCCTGTTCTGGTGCAGCGGCTGATGGCCGTGATGGCACCGTATAGTGACTATGAAATTCTGATTGTCGATGATGGCTCCACCGATCAGACGCGCCACGTCCTGCGGCAACTCAGCAAGGCGTATCCGGTGGTTCGGTTCCTGTCGTTTTCCCGTAATTTTGGTCATCAGACTGCCCTTCGCGCCGGGTATGACCATGCCCGTGGTGCGGCCGTTATCAGCATGGATGCCGACCTGCAACACCCCCCCGAACTGATTCCGCTGCTGCTCTCGAAGTGGCAGGAGGGATACGAGGTGGTGTATACTGTTCGCAAGCCTGATCCAACTCTGTCGTGGTTCAAGCGGACGACGTCAAAGAACTTTTACCAGTTGCTCCGGTCCGCGTCGGAACTGGAACTCGAAGACGGGGCCGCTGATTTCCGGCTGCTCGACCGTAAGGTGGTCGATGCCCTGAAGCAATTCAAAGAAAACGATCTCTTTCTGCGGGGCGTTATTTCCTGGGTCGGTTTCCGGCAGTGCCGGGTGCTGTATCAGCCAGCCGCCCGTTACGCCGGTCGTACCAAATACTCGCTCAAAAAGATGATGAAACTGGCCGCGATGGGCATTACGTCCTTCTCGACCAAGCCGCTCTATCTGTCCGTCGCTCTGGGTTTTGCTATGTCAGTATTCGCGCTTCTGTTCGGGGCCGAGGTGCTGTACGAAAAGCTGTTCACCGATGCCACTGTATCGGGCTGGACATCCATTATTCTCCTGATGGTACTCATCGGCGGGATGCAGTTTATCGTCATCGGCATCATTGGCGTGTATCTGGGCAAGACCTTTGTGGAAGTAAAACAGCGACCGCCCTACCTGATTGGCGACACCAGTGACATTGACGAAACCGTAACGACTGAATGGCATCTGCAACCGACCGAAGCTTACTTTTTACCGTTGACGTAGAGGAGTTCGATACCGCGCTCGAATACGGACACGACCTGTCGCTTGCTGAACAGATTGCCGTTTCGACGCGGGGCTTGCGGTTGCTCAGCGACCGATTCGAGGCCGTTGATGCCCGCGTCACGCTTTTTACCACCGCCAACTACGCCCTGCACGAACCGGAACTGATTAAAAAGCTGGCCGGAACGCACGAGATTGCTTCGCACGGGTACTTTCATACCACGTTTGAATCGGCCGACTTGTCAACGTCTAAAACCACCCTGGAAAACCTGCTCGGCAAACCCGTTGTCGGTTTCCGACGGGCGCGGATGGGGTTTGTTGACCCGAACGACGTGGCTGCTGCGGGATACGAATACAACTCATCGCTGCACCCAACCTACATTCCCGGTCGGTACAACCACTGGGGTGAGTCGCGGCACCCGTTTCGGGAAGCGGGCGTCTGGCAGATTCCGGCCTCGGTGACGCCCCGGCTACGGTTGCCGCTGTTCTGGCTGAGCCTGAAGAATTTCCCGTTTTCGGTCTACAAACAGCTTTGCCTGCAAACGCTCCGCACCGATGGGTTTCTGAACCTTTACGTGCATCCGTGGGAATTCACCGACCTAACCGAATACGAACTGATTCCGGCGTACGTGCGTCGGCACTCCCGCGATGAACTACTGGACCGGGTCGAGGCTTTGCTGCGGTTCCTCAAACCCCACGCCGAGTACCGGACGATGGGCGAGTTTGCGGAGGGTTTGGAATGAAAACGCAGAGCTGACATAATGCATTCGTAGAAATAATGCCAAATACCCGAAACACCCAACCCGCGTCGGCGCCGAGCGCGCGGGCCATCCGCACCTCGGCGGGCGACTCGTAGCTGGGGCCGTTGAACATGGCGTAGAGGCCGTGCCGCAACGCGGTCTGGGTGCTGACCGCGGCGTCGTCGAGGGCCTGCTGCAGGCGCGGATCGTAGGCGCGCGTGAGGTCGGGAAAGCGAGGCCCGAGCGCGTCCTCGTTGGGGCCGATGAGCGGGTTTTGGCCGCTGAGGTTCAGGTGATCGCTGATCCGCATCAAGTCGCCGGGCTGGAAGGCCGGATTGCAGGCGCCCGCGGCGTTGGTCACCACCAGCGCACGCGCGCCGAGCACGCCCATCACGCGGACGGGGAAGGCGACGGTCGCCGCGTCGTGCCCTTCGTAGCCGTGCAGGCGGCCTTGCAGCGCCAGCACCTGCACGCCCTCGTGCGTTCCCAGGACGAGGCGGCCGCTGTGCCCTTGCACGGTGGCCTCCGGAAAGTGCGGCAGGTCGCGGAAGGCGATGCCACTGACGTTCGTCAATTGATCGGCGAACGACCCCAGGCCGGAGCCCAGCACCACTGCAACCGGGGAAGCGCCCTGCGGCAGGCCCAGCGCCGTCCGCGCCACGCGCGCGCACTCGAGGGCGCGGTCGGTCCAAGTGCTCATGGGCTGCGTCTACCACAGGGCGGAAGCGAACCCGCTCTCAAAGTGTTACACCGCCAGCCATGAATTTCCTCGAGCTCTCGAGAATGCTCTGGACCGGCGGGCCCGTGCTGGTCGCCACCAAGGTCCTGATCGCGATCGGGTCGATCAGCTCGGTGATCATCGCCATCGAGCGCGCGCTCTTGTTG
>JBBQLG010000218.1:0-7321 GCA_038327655.1 Cytophagales bacterium | reverse complement strand
TGGTGATTGAAAAGAAAGAGGACATCCGTATTCTCTTTGCAATGGGCGCTACAACCGGGCTGGTGCGCGGGATTTTCCTGGCCGAAGGAGCACTTATTGCCCTAATCGGCGCCTTTTCGGGGCTACTGCTGGGCCTTGCGCTTTGCTGGCTACAGGACCGATATGGGTTGGTAGGCCTGGGAACGGTCAGCTCCATTATCGACGCGTATCCGGTTCGGATCGACGCCAATGATCTTGTGTTAACCACATTGCTGGTGATCCTGATTACCGTGCTTACATCGTGGTTTCCCGCCCGCCGGGCTGCCGGTTACCGGTCCATGCTATAGTCGCGCGGCTGGGGTACTTTTCCGGTTCCTGTGCCATAAAAGACGGACGCTGTTTCATCACCCGAAGGGATTGACCTTCAGGTTGGTATACGTTGTTTTGTTCCGGGTAGTATATGAAGTGAGAAAAACATTAAAATTTAGTGAACGGCCCTTTATATCAACTGATCTACGTTGCTATGCATACTTTATAATGCCGACCTTTGTATAACCTAAAATGAAACACCTCCGCTATAATGAACTACGACCGTTATTTTATTATGTCTTGCCTCCTGGGCGACGAATTATTTAAACCTACCCCCCTCACAAAAGCGGCCACCGATGTTGCCGAACTGGAACGGCGATTTCAGCGGCTACTGGGTCAGCCCATCGGTGAATACATCACCAGCGGCCTCCCCCGGTTCATGCGGTCGAAGCGACGTTTTTAACGTTGGGTAGTAAACAGAATGAAAAGGACGGATCGAAATTCGCCCTTTTTTTGTGTTCGCCCAACTCCCCTGAAACGAACGGACAGCACTGATTAAACAAAATACTCCCACGGCAGATTGTAGGCGTACGCAACGCGATAACCATATGCCGGACACGTCAACTGATTCGATAAACGATCTTTTCCAGACCGATGCCCCGCCCGAAACAGTGATCGATCGGGTATTGCGGGCAGTTGGTCGGCAGTTACAGGCCGACCGCTGTTTCCTGTACATTCGTGACCCGGACGCTGGCAAAGGGCGTATCGCATTCTGCTGGCGGAAAGACGACACCATTCCCAATCCGATCCACGACTGGCAGGTAGACACCGACGAATTACCCGCCGAAGACCCGCTGATCCGGGCCGCCCTGGCCGATGAGCCATCGGTGTTTGTGGATGATGTGGAAACTGTTCCGGCTGAGACCCTGAACCGCGACTTTGAACATAAAACCTTCGGCCACCGCGCTCTGATTCATGCGCACATCACCGAAAACGGTCAGTTGTGGGGTATTTTACAGCCCTGTCTATTTGGTCGGCCCCGCCACTGGACCGATGCCGACAAGACATTTATTGCCGCTCTTTTACCCAGACTGCTGCCCGTAATTAAAGCGTACGTGCAGCACCTGTCGATTGATTGACCCAACAAAAGGCTGTGCGCCGTTGCCCGGCTAAAACCAACAGAGAAGCCATGAAGAAATTAGCCCGCGTCGGTGCCGTGTTGTACGTAGTGATGGTGTTTTTCGTCGTGTTTCACAACACAGGCTACCAGTGGGAGCGGTTGCTGGAGGCTAAATTCATTACTCCGCTGCTACTGGCTGTCGTGTCCTTTATCGTGATCCTACAGGTGATTAAAGAGGCCATCGACGAGCCGGTCACCAAACCGAAGAAGGACTGACCCTCACACGTCCAGCATGTCGATCCGGTGCTGATGCCGCCCTCCCTCAAAGGGCGTATCGAGCCAGACCCGGACAATCTCCAGGGTTAGTTCCAGCGAGATTTGCCGCTCCCCAATCGACAGGGCGTTGGCGTCGTTGTGCTGCCGCCCCAGCCGCGCCGTTTCCAGACTCCAGCAGAGCGCACAGCGGACGCCTTTGATGCGGTTGGCCATCATGGCCTCACCGTTGCCCGACCCGCCAAACACAACGGCCCGCTCCACCTGCCCGCTGGCTACAGCTTCGGCGGCCGGTCGGATAAACAGGGGATAATCAACCGATGCTTCCGAATCGGTACCGAAGTCGATTACCTCGTGACCCAGTTCCTGGAGGAATTCTTTGACTTTTTCTTTATACTGAAAGCCCGCATGATCGGAGCCAAGGGCAATTTTCATAAAAAAGGGAGTTGAATTAAACGCTCAAAAGTAGCAAATTAACCCGACCTGACCGACGTGTAATCCCACGTACCGCATCGGTTTTACGGCGGAAAATAGTTCTGAATCAAACGGCAGTACAGGGTCACAACGCGTTCATGAACGCCACCAACGCCCGTTTTTCGTGGGCTGTCAGGTTTAGTTTTTCGTCGGAGAGTGTCTGATTCGGTAGCTTGAACCCCAGTCCGTTACCGCCCCCTTTGTTGTAAAATGCCACCACCTGCTCCAGCGTTCGATACACGCCGTTGTGCATGTACGGGGCCGTGCGGGCCGCGTGGCGTACCGTCGGAATTTTAAAGGCACCCCGGTGCATGGCCAGCCGGGTTGTACGGTAACGACCCGAATCGGCATCAGCCCGGCGTTCGTCGGCGGTGGCAGGAACGCCGATTACTTCGCTTTCCGTTTTCTGGTAGCCGGGCGGCACCGAGCCGTTAAAAAGCGGAAAATAATGACAGGTGCCGCAGTTGGCCTTCCCCATAAAAAGATTGAACCCCAGCCGCTCGTCGGCCGTGAGCGTAGCCGGTTGCCCTTGTTGACCGTTGTCCCGGAGGTATCGGTCTACGCGGGAGTCGAGGGCGGTCAGGGAGCGAATATAACTGGCCAGCGCATTCACGATGTTGTATTCGGTTAGGCCATCGGGGTAAGCCTCGGTAAAGGAAGTAAGGTACGTATCGTGCTGCTTCAACTGGTCAACGGTTCGTGTCAGTGACCCGCCCATCTCGGTTTCGCTCTCAATCACATCCCGAATCTGATCTTCCAGCCCAACTGCCCGCGAATCCATAAACTGAGCCGTTTGCAAGGCCGCGTTGAATAAGGTTGGCGCATTCCGGCCAATACGACCGTGGCCATTGATGGCAAAACTGGTGGTTTCGCCATCCGTAAAGGCTTTATCGGGGCGGTGGCAGGTGGCACAGGTACGCTGCCCGTTGCCGGACAAAATAGGGTCGTAAAACAGTCGCCTGCCCAGTGCTGCCCGGACGGGCGTGGGACGGCTGGCTGCGGTGTTGGTAAAGAAACCGGGGTCGAAGGCGTCCGGCTCCGAAAGGGTAGCGGCCGAGGCCGACAATAAGCGTGTCCGGTCGGCCGACAGGGGGATGTGCAGTGCCCGCTGCGCGTTGAGCAACAGGCGGCTGAGGGGATATGCATCGTGGCGAATGAACTGTAGCCGGTCGAAACGCGCAAAACTCCCGGCACGGCGGACGGTAGTAATGGCCTGCGTTAGTGCCTGTTCCAACTGAGCAGCCAATGCGGGATTCGTCTGCTTCAGTTGGGGCAAATACAGACTCAGCGGCTGGCGAAGCGACGCGAGGGCCGTGGCGGTTTCGGGCAGGGCGCGGTGGGTGATGGGCGTATCGAATCCGCTGATGCCGAGCGCAATAATCCGAAAGATTTCCAGCCGCATGGCCTCGAAAACATGGCCGTCGGCCACGGGGTTAAACCCGGCTACCCGGCGCAGGGCGGCAAGGGTGGTGCGGAGCCGGGTGGCCTGTTTGAGCAGGTCCGCTTGGGCCGCCGGGCTGTAAGGGAACAGCATTTCTTCCATTACCTGCAACCCATCCGGCTCCTGTTGCAGCCCGATGCCGTCGTCCATTTCGCTTTCGGGAACGGGCGGGCCGTTCAATGATTTGGCAATAAGCGGGTAATAATATTCGGTGAGGTACTCGATGTGTTTGTAGGCATCGCGGGTTTGCCCGAAAGCAGCTTGGAGCGCCGGACCAGATTGATGGGCACGAACACCCGTTTCGAGCCGGGCCGCCACCGAATCGAGCCGGGCGATGTCGGCGAGAAACTGTTGCTGAACGCGCTGCGCCGGACTGATTGCGGGAGCCAGCTTCTCGAAGCCACTCGCCACGAACACGAACCAGCCACTGGTTAACAGCAATAAAGCGGGACGAATGGAGAGGGAGAGACGCATAAAAAGCCCGCCGATACGGATACAGGTCAGTGTCCGGGCTACACAAAGTTACCACTCGGCCCGTACTTCCCCGCACCATCCAATCAGATAGCTGAAGGCACACGCATGAACGCAAACAGGGCCGGATTTAGCGTCCGGCCCTGTTTGCGTTACTTATCTTTCTTCGGTTTCTTTTCCGGTTTCGGTTTGCCGGGCTTTTCGTCCGTATCGGCCTTCGGTTTATCGTCTTTCTTCTTCTTTTCCGGCTTGGGTTCATCACCCGGTTTCGGGGGTTTGACTGCCACCGGCGGGGCCATTGCCGAATCCCGGACAAACGTACCCCAGGTCAGGTTGTCGGCGCCGGGGCGGTTGGCGCGGGCGCGTTCGATGGCCATGTTGGCGGCAGCTTCCACGACCCAGTCGAAATTGGCCTGACCGACCGAATGCACGTCGGCATCGGGGGCGGGGTTGCAGAAGTCGATGGCGTAGGGAATGCCGTCGCGGATGGCAAACTCGACCGTATTGAAATCGTAGCCCAGCGCGTGGTTCAGTTTCAGCACGTAGTCGCGCATGGTGGCCATTAGCTTTTCGCCCGCCGGTCCGGTCGTTTTGGGTTCAGTGGCGTAGCGGAGGTGGTGCGGGTTGCGCGGCTCGTAGGGCATCATCAGTACGTCTTTACCGCCAATGCAGTAGCATCGGAAATAATCGTCGAACACGATTTCTTCCTGCAGCATCATCACCAACTGATTCGTCTCCTTGAATTTTTTGAAGAAATCATGGCTGTCGTGCAGTTTATACACGCTTTTCCAGCCCCCGCCGGAGTGCGGTTTCATGTAGGCCGGGAAACCGATATGGGCAAAAATCTCGTCCCAGTTCATCCAGTTCAGGTTGCGGAACGATTTTTCGGTCGTATCGTCGGGCCGGTCGTGGGAGGGAAGCAGCACCGTTTTGGGCACCGGCACACCGAGATGCACGGCCAGACAGTTGTTGAAAAACTTCTCGTCGGCACTCCACCAGAAGGGGTTGTTAATGACGGCGGTACCGGTCAGGGCCGCGTTTTTGAGGTACGCTTTGTAAAACGGAACGTCCTGCGAGATGCGGTCGATGATGACGGCGTAGTCGGTGGATTCGCCCTGACTGACCATACCGATGGATACAGCTTCGGCCACGAACGCGCTCTGTTTCTCATTGACACGGTCGATAAACGCCTGCGGAAAGGTATTTTCCTGGCCAAACAGAATGCCAATTTTGGTCAGTTTGCTCATAATGAATTGGTTGAGTGCTGGTTATACATGAAAGGGTTAACTACCTACAGGCCAGATTGTGTAACGGCTGCGGCCGGGTAAAGATGTGGAATCGATGGCAAACAAAAAAGTTTGATCGCTGTACGATAAGTTGGTTCAATGTTCAGGTAGCCCTTACGACCGAAAGCCAATCTGCGGCAGGGAGCGTTCGCCGGTTTGTTCCCACTTCGTCATTTCGTCGAGGAATTCGCTCAGCATGTGTTCGATAAAATCCGCGTCGATTTCGGCGGGTTCAAACGGCCCGAGTTGCTTTGGCGGGCTGGCTTTGGCAAAGTCGGCGATGGCCGGGTAAACGATCAGTACGACGATCTGACCATTTACGAACTGGCCAAAAAATAAGCCACCGCCCTGTTTCACAACGGGTTGCCCGGTCTTGATCTCCACAATTCCCGATGCCACATTGTCGAAACTCAGCGAAACGTGATCCAGATTGGTCCAGGCCGAATCGCCGTGCGATAGTGACCAGTCCAGCGGGTAAGCGGCCGTGATGGCCGTTAATTGCTCGAGCAGAAACGGCTTGAGTACTGTGAGCCACTGCGTCCGGTTCTGCCCGACCAACTGCCGGGCCTGCTGTAAATCCGCAATTTTCTGTTCGATTCGTTCCATGGATGGTGTGAGGAGTAGGGATAAACGTAAAAAAGCCGTCAGGCGCTGGTTTGGGCGTCGGCTATGGCTAACTGGCGCAGGTGATGCTCGAGGTGCGCCACATAATCCGTAATCAGCCACGACAGCGTCTCAACCTGTTCGCTGTTCGGAAAGCTGATGGGGTAGGTCAGTTTATCCGCTGGAATGGCATTAGCTACCTAAATAATTTACATAGTAAAAGCAAAAAGCTGCAGTACCGAGCATGGGAACTATGGCTTACTGCTTTTACCTTGCAAAGCGCGGATACCCATCCGTATAAGTATTCCGACTGAGATTAGATTAAAAACTGGAGCCATGGCCATCACAAAAAAGGTAAATAGTTCTCTGCCGGTATTTTTGGGCGGCTTCTCAAACGCGAGCAATTCAAGAAGCTTGTATGTCAGCAAAATGCCCATTGGCGCTATGTAAAACCAAAATCCGAAGCTGTTGCTCATAAATTAGTTGTTGGCAGTTCTGAAAAGTAAATTTAGTAAAGCCATAAAACGCGGAGAAATTTGCCTGATATGTTGTTAAGGCCAGATTCGGCATATTGTTCTTCGGGCCACATAAGTAAGATAGCCCGGCCCTCCACGGCTGGTGCTGACTAAAAGACAGCCGTGGACGGCTTATCGGATTAAATCCGGTTCAGGTACTGCGCAAACTGGTCGCGCCAGACGGGCCAGTCGTGTTCACCATACGGCTTTATGTCGAGCCAGTGGGGTATGTGTTTCCGGCTTAAAATCTGGGCCATACGTTCAGTGTCGGGCTTGCAGAAATCGTGTGCCGACGTGCCCAGGACAATGTCCATCTGGTAGAAATTATCGTTTTGGGCGTTGGGCATGTAGTCGGGCGGATTGTTGTAAAACACGTTGTCGTCGTAATACCCGCGCATGAACCGCCGAATGTCGAAAGCGGCTCCCATCGTCCAGAGGTGGGCCACTTTATCGGGGTGCCGGAAGGCGAAGTTCAGGGCCTGGTAGCCGCCGAAACTACAGCCCGCCACGCCAATTTTATGCACACTGCACTCGCGTTGTAGCTGCGGTACCAGCTCATCGTTCACCATCTTGTCGTAGAGGGTGTGGTTGTAAATCCGGGTGCCGGGGGGCAAATGGCGGGCGTACCAACTGTCTTTGTCGATGCTGTCGATGCAGTAAATTTTTACCTTTCCGGCCTCGATGTGGGGTTTGGCCGTCTCGATGAGTTTAAAATTCTGGGCTTCGTAGTACCGGCCCATCGACGTGGGAAACAGCAGAATGGGATAGCCCCAGTGCCCGTAAACGAGCATTTCGATGTCGCGGCCGAGGTGGCGGGAATACCATTTGCGATAATCTTCTTTCAAAATCG
>JBBQLG010000217.1:0-7371 GCA_038327655.1 Cytophagales bacterium | reverse complement strand
GCGGTTGTTTTTGACACCCTGCGGGTGGATGTTTCTTTGGTCCCGTGTAACTAACAACCTACCCCCGCCAGTATCACAAAAACAACAGTCTGATTGATCTCCAAACAGATATATATACAGAATTCAACAGCTTCAAGTTGTAGTTCCCTGAGCGGACGACTGCGCGTCCCGGACTTAAGTCGTTCGCTCAGGGAACCCCTCGTTTGATGAACGGACTAATCGCTATCTTTGAGTAAACTTTCCGCTGGCCCGGTGCGCTTTTTACTCCCTTTATTCCTGCTTTTGTCCCTGCTGTCCGTTTCGGTGCGGGCTGCGCCATTAGTTGCCGACACCCTGCGGTCTGATGCCGCTCAGGGTTTGGGGAGGGGAGATGTAGCTTCTAAACCCGAAGGGCCGCTGTTCGTTGCGATTCGGTCGGTGGTGCTGGCCGGGAATGTTCGTACCCGCGATCCGATCATTCTGCGCGAAATGGCCCTGCACACGGGCGACACCATCCGCATGGCCGACCTGCCCGGTAAAGTAGCCTGGGATCAGCGCAAAATTTCCAATACCAACCTGTTCGTCACAGTCGACATCGCCGTTTCCAGTGTACCCGTGCGGGATAGCCTCTCCGGTATGGCTGATTTGTCGACTGGTGATTTTGTACCGGCGGTGGACATTGTGGTGACGATGAAAGAACGCTGGTACGTGTTTCCGGCCGTGGTTTTTGAACTCGCCGACCGTAATTTCAACGAGTGGTGGTACGACCGGCATCACGACCTGAGCCGGACGGTGTACGGTGCCCGACTCGACTACAAGAACATTACCGGCCGCAACGACAAGCTGACGGCTGTGTTCCAGTTAGGATTCACCCGGCGGCTGTTATTTTCCTACGCGCGGCCCTACATCGACCGGGCGCAGCGAATTGGCCTGCGTTTCGACATCAGCGAGACCACCAACCGCGAAGTACCCTACCGGACGTTTCTCGACAAGTGGGTGTACAGCACAGGAAATAGTGAAGTACGCGAACGGTTCTCGACCGGCGTGGGCCTGACCCGGCGCGACGGTTTCTATAAATTTCACACCCTCGAACTGCGCTACAACCACACGGTCATTGCCGATTCCATCGCGCAGCTTAACCCTGATTATTTTCTGCATGGCCGCAATCGTCAGAACTACGTGCAGCTATCCTACGGCTTCACCTACGACCGGCGCGACAATGTGGCCTACCCGTTGCAGGGGGTGGTGTTCGGTATGAGTGCCACGCAACTAGGGGTGTTACCCAACGACGACCTGCACGTAACGGAACTAACGGGCGGCATCACCCGGTACTGGCCGCTCGGCGGGAAGTTTTATGCTAACAACAGCCTGCGCGGGCGGGCAGCCCTATCCACCCGAATTCCGTACTATAACCTGCGCGGGTTGGGCTATGGACAGGATCTGGTGCGGGGCTATGAACTGTACGTCGTTGATGGGCAACGCTACGGTCTGTTTAAAAACAGCGTGAAATACCAACTTTTCAATACCGTAAAGCAACTGCGCTGGCTCCACGTGCGGCAGTTCAATACCCTGCCCGTAGCGGCTTACCTGACGGCGTTTGGCGATGTTGGCTATGTGAGCAGCACCGTGGCCGAGCAATATGGCAGCCTGCGGGCGAACCGGTGGCTCGTCGGCAGCGGTCTTAGTCTCGACGTGGCGTTATCGTACAACCTCGTCATGCGGTTCAGCGGGTCCGTCAACCGCGAGGGGCAGCGGGGCTTTTTCTTCAACCTCACACAGGGCCTGTAACGGCCCAAAGGCGGTGGCTTTATCGGTTAATCAATCCAGGACCATGCGTATACAATCCGTCAACCTCGGCCTGCCGAAGGAGTTTATCTGGCAGGGCAAACCGGTGCTGACCGGCATTTTTAAAGAGCCAACTGCCGATTCTGTTCATGTGCATTCGCTCGGACTTGACGGCGATGGGCAGGCCGATCTGCGGTTCCACGGCGGAGTGGATAAGGCCGTTTATGCGTATGCGAGCGAACATTACGCCTACTGGCGCACCGTGTTGCCTGACTATTCGTTTGAGTCGGCCAACTTCGGGGAAAATCTGACCACGGAAGGATTGCTCGACACGAACGTCCGCATTGGCGATGAGTTTCGCGTTGGAAGTGCGTTGCTCCGGGTGGTGCAACCCCGGTTTCCGTGTGCCAAGCTGGGGTTGCGGTTTGGCGATGCGGCTATGGTGACGCTGTTTAAGAAGGCGCGTCGGCATGGCATTTATTTCCGGGTCATCAAACCGGGGGCCGTTCAACAGGGCGATGCGATTGAGTTGGTTCGGCCGTCAGTATATAGCATCACGGTGCAGGACGTAGTCGATGCGTTTTATCAGCCCGCCCGCCACGCCGATACCGTGGCGGCTATTCTGGCTATTTCAGAATTTCCGGCCCTGCTCCGCCAACACTTCGCTAAATTTGCGTGAATAATCACTACGCTTTCGTCTCCATGACCAAATACTGCTACCGTTATATATTTCTCTTCGTTTCGTTAATACTAACCGGAGCCGCCTGCCGCAGCAAGCCAAAAACCACCGCTACCGCCGATTCGACCGCAGCATCGCAGATGGACACACCCGAAACTACGGCGAAGCCAATTGCCCTGACGGAACGCCTAACAGCCCTCGGTGTGACGCAAACCGGTCATTGGCGCGGTATCAGCCTCGGCGATCCAATGACGGCTGTGGCCAATCTCGAAAAAGAAAAACCCTTCGAGCAGGATGCTAAACACGCAGGCTATACGCTGGAATTTCCCAATCTCGAATCCGCCGATTTTTTGTACTACCAGCAGGGCGGTAAGGTATCGGCCATCGACGTGGATTTGTACCTCAACACCCGGCAGTCGGTTGATGGATACCAGAACGAGTTGACGGATTATTTCAATCAGCGGTACGGCAAATCAACGCCCAACGCTACTGTATCGACCTGGACGGGGCCGAAAGGAGAAGCCATCACCCTGAAAGATGTCTCGAAAGGCAAAGATTTCGGGTTGAAGGTAAAGATTGCTCCGGCGAGTGCGGGCACACTGAGTGCGAGCCGGAAATAAGGCACTTTTTCGCCCGCTTTCGGGTTCATTTCTTAGGAAAATACTACAATGACCATACAGGAGGAAATCGGTAAACGCCGGACGTTTGCCATCATTAGTCACCCGGACGCCGGCAAAACGACACTGACCGAAAAGCTGCTGCTCTTCGGCGGGGCCATCCAAACGGCCGGTGCCGTGAAGTCGAATAAGATTAAAAAGACCGCTACCTCCGACTTTATGGAGATCGAGAAACAGCGCGGTATTTCGGTGGCGACCTCGGTGATGACGTTTAACTACGACCACAAAAAGATCAATATTCTCGATACACCGGGTCATAAAGACTTCGCTGAGGACACGTACCGCACGTTGACGGCTGTCGACAGCGTGATTTTGGTGATCGACTGCGTGAAGGGCGTGGAGGAGCAGACCGAAAAACTGATGGAGGTTTGCCGAATGCGCGATTCGCCGGTAATTATTTTCGTGAACAAAATGGACCGCGAAGGCAAGAATCCCTTCGACCTGCTGGACGAACTGGAGGAGAAACTCAACATACACGTCCGCCCGCTGACGTGGCCTGTAAACATGGGGTCCGACTTCAAGGGCGTCTACAGCCTCTACGAGAAAAAGTTATATTTCTTTAAAATCAACAAAACCCGGATCGAGAACGATGTGATGACCATCGACCTCGATGATCCCACGCTCGATCAGAAACTCGGTGCCCGCGATGCGGCTCAACTCCGTGAGGACGTCGAACTGATCGAGGGTGTCTACGATCCCTTCGACCGGGAGACCTACCGCTCCGGACAGGTGGCGCCCGTATTTTTTGGCTCAGCGGTGAATAACTTCGGGGTGAAAGAGTTGCTGGATACGTTCTGCGCCATCTCGCCCGAACCCATCAGCCGCCCCACCTCGACCCGGCTGGTGAACCCCGACGAGAAGAATTTCAGCGGATTCGTGTTTAAAATCCACGCTAACCTCGACCCCCGTCACCGCGACCGCATCGCGTTTTTGCGGGTCTGTTCGGGTACGTTCGAGCGCAACAAATTTTACCACCACACCCGGCTCGATAAAGACGTGCGGTTTGCGTCGCCGTTCAGTTTCATGGCTGATGCCAAAGAAGTCGTGAACGAAGGTTTCCCCGGCGACGTGATTGGTTTGTACGATACCGGCACGTTTAAAATCGGTGATACGCTGACTGAGGGCGAAGAGCTACAGTTTCAGGGGATTCCGAGCTTCTCACCCGAAATATTCAAGGAATTGGTGAACCTCGACCCGATGAAATCCAAGCAACTCGAAAAGGGCGTTCAGCAGTTAACCGACGAAGGCGTGGCGCAGTTGTTCACGCTCGAACTGGGTAACCGCAAGATTGTCGGGACGGTGGGTGAACTGCAGTTTGAGGTGATTCAATACCGGCTGGAAAACGAATACGGGGCCAAGTGCCGGTGGGTGCCCATGACCACACAGCGGGCGTGCTGGATTACGGCGGACGATAAAAAGAAACTGAACGAGTTTGTCCGGCTGAAGGGCAACCAAATCGCCTACGATAAGGATGGGAATGCTGTTTTCTTGGCCGACTCGCCCTGGATGCTGCGCATGAACCGTGAGAATAACCCCGACATCAAATTTCACCAGACGTCGGAGTTTAAGACGGAGATGGCCTACTGACCGCGATTTTCAAAGGATTTAGGGGGATTAAGGAGGATTTTGCGGGTATCGGGGGAGGGCAATGCGGTTGCCTTGATCCGCCAGAAACACAAAATCCTCTTCAATCCATTAAAATCTCCTGCAATCGCGGTTGCACGAACAAACTTTGCGACGTAAACTTGCGTTCTGTTTGTAATAAATCTAAATAAACGGTCGTCCCGCCGACCTACGGAAATGAGTAATCGCAGCGTTGCAGACCTGAAAATTGGTGAAAAAGCGACTATTAAGTCGTTCAATGACCAGTGGATGTCGCTCAAATTGCTTGAAATGGGCTGTTTGCCCGGTGCTGAAATCTGTCTGCACTGCAAAGCACCCCTCGGCGATCCGATCTGTCTGAACGTATCGGGTTACTGCTTATCCATGCGGAAGGCCGAGGCCGCTACAATTATGGTGGAGTAAAAACGGTTGAAATCTCCGTTGTGTCTGCGTTTTTCCGAGTGAATACCCTTGAAATCGTCTCCTACAGTTGCCCTTATTGGTAACCCCAACGCCGGAAAATCATCGCTTTTTAACGAACTGACCGGCCTGCGCCAAAAAACCGGCAATTTTCCCGGTGTTACGGTCGATAAAAAGTCCGGTATAAGTCTGCTCGATACCGATACCGAAGCCATTGTTGTCGATCTGCCCGGTGTCTACTCCATCTACCCCAAGTCTTTAGACGAACAACTCGTCACCGATATTCTGGCCAACCCCACGCATCCCGACTACCCGGATGTGGTTGTGGTAGTGATCGACGCGTCGAATTTGCGCCGAAATCTGCTGTTGTTCACCCAAATTGCTGATTTACAATTACCGGTGGTGCTGGCGTTGAATATGCTTGATGTGGCCAAACAGCAGCATCAGGAAATCAACGCCGTGAAGTTGGCCATGCGCCTGGGGGTGCCGGTGGTGCGCATCAACGCCCGCACTGGCGAGGGTGTACCTAACCTGAAAAAAGCAATCAGCACGCAATGGCGGGAGCCGGTTGTGGCGGGCAACCTGTTTTTCGATCCGGCTGCTGACGAACCGGGATTGATTGCCGATACGCGGGCTAAATACGGACTGGAGAACAATTATCTGGCCTTGCAATACGTCATTCAGCACGACGGTTTCTCGTTTCTGAACCGTTCGCAGCGCGAAGGATTAGACGAACTGATTGCGCAGTACAACTTTAGCGAGCCTACATTCCAGGCCCGTGAAACCATCCGGCGCTATGAGTTGATTGCCCCCGTCGTGGCCGATGCCGTCGTGGATAGCCGACCACTCGATCAGCCAACGTGGAGTCAGCGGCTCGACCGGATTTTGCTGCATCCCATCTGGGGCTATGTCATTTTCGCCTTTGTACTATTGCTGCTGTTTCAGGCCATTTTTGCCTGGGCGCAACCATTCATGGATGCCATCGACAACGGGGTGGCCTGGCTGAATGGGAGCCTGAAAGAGGAACTGCCTAAAGGCCCGTTAACCAACCTGCTCACCGACGGCATTCTGGCCGGTATTGGCGGCATTCTGGTTTTTATCCCCCAAATCGCTTTTCTGTTTTTGCTGGTTTCGGTGCTCGAAGAGTCGGGTTATATGTCGCGGGTGATGATTATCATGGACCGCATCATGCGCAAATTCGGGCTGAACGGCCGGAGCGTGGTACCCCTGATTTCGAGTGTGGCCTGTGCCGTACCCGCCATCATGGCAACCCGCAGCATTGGTACCCGGCGCGACCGGCTGATCACGATTCTGGTAACGCCGTTGATGAGTTGCTCGGCCCGGTTACCCATTTATACCATCCTGATTGCGTTGGTCGTGCCGGACCGCTACGTATTGGGGCTTTTCAGCCTGAAGGGGTTGGCCCTGATGAGTTTATATCTGCTCGGTCTGGTGTCGGCATTAGTGAGTGCGTGGCTGCTGAAATTGGTCTTGAAAACCAAAGAGCGCGGTTTTTTCATCATGGAACTGCCGACGTTTAAGCTGCCCCGGTGGAAACACGTTGGGCTGACCGTGGTGGAAAGCGTTCGTTCGTTTGTCTGGGAGGCTGGGCGGGTCATTCTGGCCATCTCGATTATTCTGTGGGTGCTGGCCAGTTACGGACCCGGTCAGGAGATGGAACAGGCCGAAGCGCGGGTTCGGCAGACGTACAAAAATCAACCGGCGGGTAGCCCGGCATTAGAAAATCAGGTGGCGGCTCAGCGGCTCGAAAGCTCGTACGCCGGGCATTTCGGCCACTTCATCGAACCGGCTATCAAACCACTGGGCTACGACTGGAAGATCGGGATTGCCCTGCTCAGTTCATTTGCCGCCCGCGAGGTATTTGTGGGGACGATGGCGACGATTTACAGCATTGGAGCCAGCGACGCCGAAGACGGCTCGACCATTCGGGAGCGGCTGCTCGCCGAACGTAACCCCGACACGGGTGGCCCAATGTACACCCCGGCCCTGGCCTGGTCGCTGCTGGTATTTTACGTCTTCGCGATGATGTGCATGAGTACGCTGGCCACCACCTATCGCGAAACCCGCCACTGGAAATGGCCAACGCTGCAACTGGTCTACATGATGGTGCTGGCCTATGGCGCGGCCTTTATCACCTATCAACTCATGCGTTAAGCACCAGGGTGCTGGCAAAAAACAAAGCGGGTTCTTAGTCAGTGACTAAAAACC